>JBDTOK010000001.1:0-40793 GCA_039933275.1 Chloroflexota bacterium
GCGCGGGCTTCGTAGAGCTGGTATTCGTCGAAGAGAAAGTCCTTGCGCAGGAGCGGCGGGCCGGCGGGCAGCTTCTCGCGAATCGCTGGCAGAAAGTCGAGGCTGCCCTGGAAATGCTTCTCGTCTGTGAGGACGCTGAGCGCCGCTGCGCCACCCTCGGCGTAGCGGCTCGCGATCCAGACGGGGTCGAAGTCGGCGCGCAAGACGCCGCGCGACGGTGACGCCTTCTTCACCTCGGCGATCATCGTGATGTGCGGCGCACGCAACGCGGCAGTGAAACCGCGCGGCTCCAGCGATTTCTCTGCGCGCGAGCGGATGTCAGCGAGCGGCACGCGCTTCTTGCTGGCAGCGATCACCTCACGCGTATCCGCAACGATGCGGTCGAGGATGGTTTCAGTCTGCTGGGTCATGGCTGGATTATCCCACCTCAGCCAAAGCTCGCGCTCAGCTCGATGTACGACGTTAGGTGCTTCGTGGCGGCGCCGGAGTCGATCGACTCGGCCGACTGCGCGATACCGTCGAGGACGTCGCGGGAAATGTCTGCGGCTACGAGGGCGGCGGCGGCATTGAGGAGCACGACGTCGCGGAGGGGGCCGTTGTCTCCGTTGAGAATGGCGCGCAGGGTCGTGGCGTTTTGCTCGGGTGTGCCGCCGCGGATCGCAGCGGGCAGCGCCGTCGTCAGGCCAAGCTCTTGCGGGGAGACCGTGTACTCGCGCACCTTGCCGTCGTGCAGCTCGTAGACCTCGGACGGGCCGTCGAGCGTCAGCTCATCGCAACCGCCGTGGCCGTGGACGACGAGCACGTGCGTGCTGCCCAGGCGCTCGAGGACGGCTGCCATGAGCGGCGCAATTTCCGAGCGCGCGACGCCGACGAGCTGATGCTTGGCGTGCGCGGGGTTTGTGAGCGGGCCGAGGATGTTGAACGCGGTGCGCACGCCGATCTCACGGCGCGTCGGGCCGGCGTGCTTCATCGAGGGGTGGAACGCCTGCGCGAACATGAACCCGAAGCCAGTCTCCTCAATGGACTTGGCGACTTGCTCGGGCGTGAGGTCGATCTTTGCGCCGAGCGCCTCGAGGACGTCCGCGGAGCCGCAGTCGCTGGACATCGCGCGGTTGCCGTGCTTGGCGATACGCGCACCGGCACCCGCCGCAACGAACGCCGCCGCCGTCGAGATGTTGAATGTGCGCGCGCCATCTCCGCCGGTCCCGCACGTGTCCAGCAGCGGCCCGTCGACCTTTACCTGTAGCGCGTGCTCACGCATGACGCGCGCCATGCCGGCGATTTCGTCCACGGCCTCACCCTTCATACGCAGCCCAATGAGGAACGCGGACAGTTGGGCGGGCGTCACCTCCCCGGCGAAGATTTCCCGCATCGCTTCGGCGGCTTCGTCTTCGGTGAGGTCGCGCTCTTCGTTGACGATGGCTTCGATGGCGTCTTTGATCATGTCAGCGTTCCTTGTAGCTGTTCGTGTTTCGTCGGCTCACTTCTTCGATTTTGACCAGGCGATCGGGGTCGAAGACCGCGTAGATGACCCGATAGTCACCGACCTTAATGCGAAAGAGGGGACCGCGCCCGCGGAGTTTTTTGCAACCGTTCGGCCGCGGATTTGCTGCGAGAGCGCGGATGGCATCGTCGATTCGCAAGTAATCGCGGTGGGATGCGGCTGCGAGTCGCTCGAGTGCTCTTGTAGCGCGCTTCGGTACTTCAATGCGATACGCCACTCTTTTTCCTTCGGCCAGGAGCGGTAGCCTTTCGACGAGTTGGTGGCTTAGTGGTAGCCGCCTTGGTTCCGTTTCGGGAAGCGATCTTGGCCCGTAGGCGCTTGCTCAACTCTTCGAAACTGATGCTGCCAGACGGGTCAGCGAGATCCTCTGCGAGAGCACGCTCGCCGGCGACGGCATCGATGTCGTCTTCGTAGCTGTCTTCGATTGCGGCAAGAATCAGTTTGGACAGACTGGCTCTCTTCCGGACAGCAACTTCCTTGAGGATGTCGTGTAGATCATCTGGAATCGAGACGAGTATTCGCGTCATAGCCCAACCTCCGACTGATATAGTGATATCACTGTATCACATCTCCAGGAAGTTCTTGAGCAACTGCTTGCCCGGCTTCGTCAGGATCGATTCGGGGTGGAACTGCACGCCTTCGACGGCCAGCGTCTTGTGGCGCACGCCCATGATTACGCCGCTATCCGTCGTCGCGGTTACTTCGAGGACGTCCGGCATCGTGTCGGGGCGGATGCTCAGCGAGTGGTAGCGGATCGCCTCGAAGTCCTGGGGGAGGCCGGCGAAGACGCCCTTGCCGTCGTGATGGATGACCGACGTCTTGCCGTGCACGATCTCGCCCGCGCCTTCGACGACGCCGCCGAACGCCTCGCCGATCGCCTGGTGACCGAGGCACACGCCGAGAATCGGGATCGCGCCTGCGAAGTGCTTGACGGTGGGAATCGAAACACCGGCCTCGGCGGGCGTGCAGGGGCCGGGCGAGATGACGATCTTCTCCGGCGCCATCTGATCGATGTCCTCGATGCTGATCTTGTCGTTGCGCGCGACCTCGACTTCCGCGCCGAGCTCGCAGAGGTACTGGTACAGGTTGTAAGTAAACGAGTCGTAGTTGTCGATTAGCAGAATCACTTCGCCTCCCTCGGCAGGTATATCTCGCGCGGAATGGTGACGCCCGTGATGTCGCGGGCAGCGTCGCTGGCCAGGAAGACGATCGTGGGCACCAGGTCCTCCGCCTGGCCGACCTGGCCTGTGCGGTACGCTTCTTCGATGCCCTCCGGCGTCTGGTGCGCGCGCCAGAACGGCGTGTCCGTGACGCCGGGCGTGAATGCGTTGACCCGAATCCCGTACCGCGCTACTTCCAGCGCGAGCGTTTGCGTGAAGTGGATGACGGCCGCCTTCGACGCGCCGTACGCCGCAGCACCGGGCCGCGAGCGCATGCCCAGCCCGGACGCAGTGTTGATGATGACGCCCGACTTCTGCTCGATCATTTCGTGCAGCGCCGCGCGCGAGCAGACAAACGTCCCCCGCACGTTAGTGGCGAACACGGCGTCCCAGTCCTCATCTGTCATGCGGGCGACGAGGTTACCCCGCGCACGCCCAGCGTTGTTTACGAGAACGTCGATTCGCCCGAAGCGCTTGACGGTCGCCTCGACCATCGCGTCTGTGTCGGCGGTCTGCGAGACGTCGCACTTAACCGCGAGAGCGTTCGCGCCAATCTCAGCGGCGACAGCGTTCGCGGTGTCCGTGTTGAAGTCAGCGATGACGACAGACGCACCCTCAGCCGCGAAGCCGAGCGCGATCGCCCGCCCGATGCCGGAACCGGCGCCGGTGACGATCGCGACTTTGCCTTCGAGTTGTCCCATCGCCGCCTACTTGAACTGCAGCGTGGCGAGAACAGCCTCGGCCACTGGCTTGAAGTCATCGAACTGGCTGGTCGGCGACGAGTCCATCGCCGCGAACATCGGGCCGGTGGGGCCGTTCAGACCCAGAACAACCATCGCCGCGAAAAAGTGCTTCGTCACGGGGCTAGTAACCCAAACTTCCGGCTAGAACTGTTTGCTCCATCTCCTCCGCCCGGTCGATCGCCGCCATCATTGCGCCGGCCTTGGTCAACGTTTCGCGGTACTCCGTCTCCGGTACGCTGTCGTAGACGACGCCGCCACCGCACTGGATGTTCGCGATGCCGTCCTTCATGGCGACGGTGCGGATCGTGATCGCGGTGTCCATGTTTCCGCTGAAGTCGAAGTAGCCGACGGCGCCGCCGTACGTCCCGCGCCGCTGCGGCTCCAGCTCGCTGATGATCTCCATCGCTCGGATCTTAGGCGCGCCGCTCAGGGTGCCGGCCGGGAAGCAGGCGCGCAGAGCGTCGTAAGCCGACATGCCTTTCTTGAGCTTGCCCTCGACGCGCGATACCAGGTGCATGAGGTGCGAGTAGCGCTCGATGACCATGAACTCGCGCACGTTGACGGTGCCCGGCTGGCTGACCCGCCCGATGTCGTTGCGCCCGAGGTCGACGAGCATGACGTGCTCGGCGCGCTCCTTCTCGTCGTTGAGGAGGCGCTTCTCGATTGCGGCGTCTTCGTCCGGGTCGCGCCCGCGAGGCATCGTGCCGGCGATGGGGTGCGTCTCGACGACGCCGTCTTCGACGCGCACCAGCATCTCCGGCGACGCCCCGACGATATAGGAATCGCCCATCTGCAGGTAGTACATGTACGGCGACGGGTTCACGGTGCGCAGAGCGCGGTAGATCGAGAACGGGTGCGCAGCGGTCTTTCGGCGCAGGCGCTGGGACGGCACAACCTGGATGATGTCGCCGGCGACGATGTACTTCTTCGCCTGGTCCACCATTTCGATGTACCGATCGTGGCCGACGTTTGATTCGACTTCGCCCGGCTCGTGGTAGAGCGCGGTGGGGTACGGGCTGGCGGGGAGCGCGTGGTTCAGGCGCTTGGCCAGCTCGTCGATCCTCCAGCACGCCTGCCGATACGAAGCCTCAACGTCGCCATCGAGCCGACAGTGCGCAACGACCTTGATGACGTGCTTGACGTGATCGAAGACAAGCATCGAGTCGACGAACATAAACAGGGCTTCGGGAAAGCCGGTCGCGTCGTCGGCGGGGATCGTCACGCGCGGCTCGAAGTGGCGGATAACATCGTAGGCCAGAAAGCCAACGGCGCCGCCAGTAAAGCGCGGCAGCGACGTGCGGGCTTCGTTGTCCTTCGGATGCGAGAGGGCGTAGCGCGACATCTCCTGCTCGACCTCGATCAGCGGGTCGACTCCGTCCGTCGGGTCCGCGTACGGGCCGCTGCGGTAGACGCGATACGGCTCCGTCCCGATGAAGGAGTAGCGGGCCAGCCGCTCACCGCCTTCCACGGACTCGAGTAGGAACGAGTATTCGCCGCGCGCGACCTTCAAGAACGCTGACACTGGCGTCTCGAGGTCCGCCGGGACGTCGCGGTAGATCGGTATGAGGTTGTTGTCAGAGTTCTTCGCTTGTTCGAGCACCTGCTCCAGGGTCGGTTGGTAGTTCACGTCAGCACCACTTTCTCAATTGCATCTGTTCGAAACGGGATCGAGCAGTGGCGCCAGTGGCGATCGAGGCGATCCATCAGCGCACCTCCAAATGATCGGTGCCGCGGAAGTAGGTCAGGCCCATCGCCTCCCGCGCTTCGGCCAGCGTCTTCTTCGCTTCTTCGCGCGCGCGGACGGTGCCCGCTTCGATGATCTCCTCGACGTAGCCCTTCTTCTTCGCAAACTCGTTGCGCCGGTCGCGGATCGGGTCGAGGAAGCGGTTGAGCGCGGCGGCGAGCTTCTTCTTCACCTCGACGTCGCCGACAGCACCGGCGCGGTAGCGCTCTTCGAGGTCAGCGACTTCGGCTTCATCGTCGTTGAAGATCTCATGGTAGATGAACACCGGGTTGCCCTCGACGGTGCCCGGAATGTCGGCTCGGATGCGGTTCGGGTCGGTGTACATCGCGCGCACCTTCTTCTCGACGTCTTCCGCCGCGTCCGAAAGCATGATCACGTTGCCGATCGACTTGCTCGCCTTCGCCTGGCCGTCCGTGCCGATGAGCACGGGCGTGATGTAAGCGTCGGGCTCGGGGAAGACGACCTTGCCATACGTCTGGTTGAAGCGCGTCGCGATCTCGCGCGTCAGCTCAACGTGCGAGGCCTGGTCCTTGCCGACGGGCACGACGTTGCCCTTCACCATCAGGATGTCCGCAGCCTGCAGGATCGGGTACGAAAGCAGCGCCATCGACGCCGTGTCGATGTTTAGCGCTGTCATCTGCTCCTTGAGCGTGGGGATGCGCTGCGCCCGCCCCACGCCGACGAGCGGCATGAACAGCCAGAACAGCTCCAGCACCTCCGGCACCAGCGACTGCAGGTAGATCGTCGTCTTCTGCGGGTCGATCCCAACCGCGAGATAGTCGAGCACGCAGTCGCGGATGTTGTCGCCGATTTCGTTCAGGTTGTCGGTGCGCGTAGTCAGCACGTGCAGATCGGCGATGAGCACAAACGTATCGATCTGTTCCTGCAAATCGACGCGCATCTTCAGCGAGCCAACGTAGTGGCCCAGGTGCAGCGCGCCGGTCGGGCGGTCGCCGGTGAGCATGCGCTTCCAGGTTGGCTTGGCCTGCATTGGCGCGCTGGTCGCGGCCGGTATGTCAGTTGTTCTCATGCGAGTCTCCGATCTGCGGACAATAAAAAGCCCCTACGCCCGTCAGGGGCGAGGGGTACTCGCGGTGCCACCCTGGTTCGTCGCGGCGGTCAAGCTGCGACCTTCGTTTTACGCATCACCTACGGAGGTGAAGCGCTGGGCCTGTAACGGTGCCCTCTCCGGCCTCGGCTACTAGCGTTTCGGCGTTCGCCTGGCGGCTCTCGGGTCCATTCCCTTGCAGTGCTGACACCGGGTTCTCACCTGTCCCCGGCTCTCTGAGCCTCGCGCCCGCGAGGTACTAGTCCCGTTCGTTGCCGCTTGTTATTCGATTGGACGGGAGTGTATCAGGGCCGCTGAAACGCTGTCAAACGGCCGCTCAGGTACAATGTGTGTGAGGTTAACGTGCAGACGAAGGACGGCAAAAAGGGCATCCTCGCGGCTCTCGACAAAGAGCTGGCAGATGACGCGACGGTCGAAGACGCCATCGACTATTTGCTTTACCTGCAGGGGATCGAAGAGGGTCTGGAAGATGAGCGACAAGGTCGCATGGTCCCCCATGAGACGATCGTTGAAATGATCAAGTCCTGGGCAAAATAAATTGGACTGATCGCGCGCAGCAAGACCTGGCGGCGATCTACGAATTCATCGCTTCCGAGAGTCCGCTTGTCGCGCTTCGAGTCGCCCAGCGCATCCAGCTTTCGACCGAGCGACTGATCGAGTTCGCAGAGTCTGGTCGATCCGTGCCGGAGCACTCTGAGAGCGGCGTTTGCGAGGTGATTGTTCCTCCATACCGGGTTGCGTACCGAACTGTCGGTGACGAAGTACGGATCCTGAAGATCCACCACAGCGCGCAAGTAATGAGACGCGCTGATATCGAAGAGTCTTAGTCTAGCCGTACCAGCACGCCTTCATCCGCCCGCAATTGCAGCTGCCCCGCGACCTTCTCGCCCTTGCGGTCCAGGCTTGTCGAGAGTGCGATGCTGCCGTAGTGCTCTGCATCGAGAGTGATGGTCTGCGGCTGTCCCCCGAAGTTGAGGGCGGCGAAGATGCGCTGGCCCTCGTGGTCGCGGATGTAGGTGAGGATGTCGCCCTCTGCCGGCACCGGACGGTAGTGGCCGATCGTTAGCGCAAGCTCGGAGCGGCGCAGCTCGATCAGTGCCTTGTACAGGTTGAGCACCGACGCCGGGTCTTCGCGCTCAACTTCGACGTTGACCTTCGCGTAGTCCTCATCGACGGGGAGCCACGGCTCAGCGGCCTTCGTGAAGCCGGCGTTGGGGCTCGTGTCCCATTGCATCGGCGTGCGTTCGGGGTCGCGCCCCTCGCCAATGGTCAGGCCGGGCGGGTCCTGTACTTTGCCCGCCGGGATCGCCACGTCCTCCATGCCAAGCTCGTCGCCCTGGTACATCGTCGGCGTGCCGCGCAGCGAGAGCAGCAGCATCGCGGCAACGCAGGCCTGGCTGCGGCCGATGCGAGTGGCGACTCGGGAGCGGTCGTGGTTGCCCAGCACCCAGTTCGGCCAGGCGCCGGACGGGAGCGCCGCCTCGTATTTGTCGATGGCGGCAGCGATGACGCGCGCATCCCAGTGTCTTGAGATGAGCTGGAAGTTGAAGGGGAGATGCGCTTCGTTGTTGTGTTGCCCGTAGTACGCGACGAGCCGGTCGATCGGCAAGTAAATCTCGCCAATGATCACGCGCTCGTCGTACTCGTTGAAGAGCGTGCGCATCTTCGCAACGATGTCGTGTACCTCCGGGCGATCGGCTGAGTACGTTGGGACCAGCCGGCGGTACGGGTGATCGCCGGGTTTCCACCGCGGGTTCAGCGGGTTGTCGCGGAACTCGGCGTCCTTGATGAGGTGGTTCATCACGTCGACGCGGAACCCGTCCACGCCTTTGTCCAGCCAGAAGCGCAGCACGTCGATCATCGCCGTTTGCACTTCGGGGTTGCGCCAGTTGAGGTCCGGCTGCTCGACGAGGAACGCGTGGTAGTAGAACTGCTGTGTGTGTTCGTCCCACTCCCAGCCGATGCCGCCAAAGTTGGCGAGCCAGTTGTTCGGCGGCGAGCCGTCTGGCCTGGCGTCCTTCCAGATGTACCAGTCGCGCTTTGGGTTGTCGCGCGACGATCGCGATTCGACAAACCATGGGTGCTGGTCCGACGTGTGGTTCGGAACGTAGTCCAGGATCAGCTTCATACCCCGCGCGTGCGTCGCCTCCAGCAGAGAATCGAGGTCCGCCATCGTGCCGAAGAGCGGGTCGATGTCGCGGTAGTCGGCGACGTCGTAGCCGAAGTCCTTCATCGGTGACTTGAAGCAGGGCGACACCCACACAGCGTCCAGGCCCAGCCACTTCAGGTAGTCAAGCCGCGACTCGATGCCCTCGAGATCGCCGACGCCGTCACCGTTGGCGTCCTGGTAGGAGCGCGGGTAGACCTGGTAGACGATGCCGGTCTGCCACCAGAGGTAGTCGCGCTCAGTCATAGCGGCAAGTTATCAGCGGCATGGCGTAGGTTCTAGTTTCAGCCGATGACGACCGGCTCGCGGCCCTTGCGCGCGCGCTCCTTCGCAATGATCTGCTCGACGTTGGCGACGGCGCGGCGCAGATCATCATTCAGGACCATGTGGTCGAACTCGGGCGCCTCCGCAATCTCCTCACGAGCCGTTTGCAGGCGAATGTCGATCTGCTCCTCTGTGTCGCCGCCGCGGGAGCGCATCCGCTTCTCTAGTTCGGCGTCAGACGGCGGCGCGATGAAGATGGTGACCGTACCCGGCGCAATGCTCTTGATGTAGCGGGCGCCCTGCACGTCGGTGCGCATTAGGACGTCGTGGCCCGTTGCCAGCTCCTGGCGGACGGCGTCTTTCGGGACGCCTTTCTCCTGGCCGTAGACAATGGCGTGCTCCAGCATCTCCCCGTTGTCCACCATGCGCTTGAACTTGTTTTTCGATACGAAGTGATAGTCGACGCCGTCGCGCTCAGTTGGGCGGGGAGGGCGTGTTGTGACGGTGGTTATAAAGGCATACGGCCGGTCCGAGAGCTTGCGCAGCTCATCGAGGACGGAGTCTTTACCCGCGCCGGATGGTCCAGTGAGAACGACCAGTAAGGGCGCGGGCAATCGGGCTACTCGATGGGGCCTTGCGCCTGCAGGATCTTCCCCTGCCGCGCAGCCGTGACACGCCCGGCCAGCGCCTCAGGCGTGATGGCAACGAGCATGATCTGCCCGGAGTCCATGAAGACGGCGGCTTTCGTGCGGCGGCCGCTGGTGATGTCGATGATGTGCTTTTCCTTCTTACCTTCGCGAATCATGCGCTGGATTGGCGCGGAGGTGGGAGTGACTATGGCCAGTACTTTGTTGACGGCCAGGAAGTTTCCGAATCCCACGTGGACTAGCTCCGTGGCTGAGCCGGGGGCACTCCCATTTTTCGATTGCGCCATATCGTCCTCCTTGAACCCAACCGCATGCTTCGAAGCGCGTCTCAATTTCTGATGATGACTGAATGGCCGTAAAAGTGCCAATTGAGTCGCTATAGAGGAATGGGCGGCGCTGAGGAATGATAGAGATTGTTTATGTGCTAGCCGGAGGCGTCTTTTGGCTCTTCCGGCTCACCTGATGGCGGGGTTTCTTCTCTGGACGCCCGTAGTTTTTCCAGGTCGCGGCGCACACCTTCGGCCACGCGGTCGGAGAATGTCGACTTCGCCTTCTCGATCCCGTGGGCCTTCTCGCGCTCAGCGTTAGCCTTTGCCATAACGTCCGGCAGCGCCATCACCCGCTTCATGTTGTCGGCGACCATGCCGCCCACCAGCATCTTTGTGAACGTTTGCCTGGCGTCGATCTCCGGTCGCGTGTCGATGGGGCGGCGCTTCGGTGGGTCGCGGAGGAACTCATCGCGCTGCATCTGCGCTTCGACAAATGCCTGCAGTAGCGTCTCGTCCTGCGCGTCCTTGAGGAGATCGCGGTAACGGTTAAGCTCGCCGATCATGCGCTCCAGCCAGTGGATCACGGCCTCGCGGTTAGTGCGCCAGATGCCGTGGCTCATCGCCGGATCGGTGGAGGCGAGGCGCGTGATGTCTGTGAAGCCGGACGACGCCATCATCCCCATGTCTTCCCACGAAGGGCTGGCGCGCAGCAGCGTGAAGAGCGCTGTAGAGATGACGAGAGGCAGGTGGCTCACCGCGGCGGCGTACTGGTCGTGCTCCGGCGCGTCCATGAACAGGGGCTCGGCGCCAACGATCGTGGCGATGCCGGACACCTGCTGGATCGCGCCCGGGCTGGCGTCGATCGGCGGCGTGATGACGTAACCCTTGCCCTTGAACAGCGATCCGTCAGCGTTTTCAATGCCGCCGGTCTCTTTGCCGGCCATTGGGTGCCCACCGACGAAGTTGACGTGCGAGGGCAGTAGTTCGTTGGCCCAGCGCATGACGTCGGCCTTAGTGCTGGCGGTGTCGGTGATGACGACGCCTTCGGCCAGGTCCGGCCCAATCTCCTTGAACAGGTCCGGCATCGACGTAATCGGCACGGCGATGATGATGAGCGATGCGCCTTCGATCGCGCGCATGAGGTTGTGTTCGCGGCGGTCGACTGCGCCCAGCTTCTGCGCGCGCGTCTCGACTTCGATGTCGCGGTCGTGCCCAACGATTTCGATGCCCGAAAGATTGGCGCTCTTCAGCGCCATCCCCAGCGAGCCGCCGATCAGCCCAAGCCCAACGATTGTGATTTTCTTCTTTGCGTCTGCCATATCCCTAGTGTACTAGGAACGACGAAAGGGCACGCCTAGGATTCGTCGTCCACCGACTTCAGCAGGCGTGCGCGGTCGCTCGTGGGCGAGCCCATCTCCCGCAGCAGCGCGATAATGCCGTCCGTCGCGCCGTACTCGCGGGCGAGCTCCAGCGTCTTGCGATCGTGCGCCTGCAATGAGGCGAGGCCGCGGTTGTAGCGGGCAGCGCGCTTAAGTAACCCAGGCGTCCGCTCAAGCACCACGTACGCCACGCGGTGCTGCACCCCGAAACGGGCGCCTGCGATGCTGCCCTTGCCGGCGTCGTGGATGAGGGCGGCTTGCAGCATCTCGGAGTCCGCGCAGCCGTTGGCGACGAGCCTGGCGTAGACGTCCAAACAGTGGCGCTGGTCAGCCGCCTGCATCGAGTCGAACAGCGGGTAGAGGCGCTCGCCCAGCACGCGGCGGGCGTCGGCGCGCTCTTCCGGCTGCACGTGCGGGCGCAGGGTGCGGCGTAGCTGTCGGAGGCGGTATAACCCGCGGCTAAACGAAGACATCGCCGCCGGCGACCCCGGCAAACAGGTTCGCGAGCACTTTGATCAGCGGCTGCATGATCCCGAACAGCCCGAACTTGCCGCCGGTCAGGAACGGCGAGAGGAAACCGATGATCAAGATCATCGGGCCGTATGGCTCCAGCTTGGCGAAGTCGTTGGCGAGGTCGCGGGGCAAGATCCCGAGCACTACCTTGAACCCATCCAGCGGCGCGATCGGCAGCAGGTTGAAGACGCCAAGGATGATGCTGAAGAGAACGATCGATGTAAGAAAGAGGCCAAGGTACTCGCTGGAGCCGAAGCCGCGGTCCGCTAGCTGTGAGAAGCGCACGGTGTTAAACGGAGAGATCCACGGCACGGCGCCCAGCTTGATCGGCAGTCCAAACGCAGCGGCGACGATGAAGTTGGACAGCGGCCCCGCCGCCGACACCAGCCCGATCGAGGCCTTGGGGTTCTTCGTGGCGTAGGGGTTGAACTGCACGGGTTTACCCCAGCCGATACCGACCATGATCATCAGAATCGTGCCGGTGGGGTCGAGGTGGGCCAGCGGGTTCAGCGTGACGCGGCCCTGGCTTCGAGGCAGTCGGTCGCCGAGGCTATCGGCGGTGAAGGCGTGCGAGAACTCGTGGAAAGAGATGCCGGCCACCAGCGCGACAGCGATCGAAAGGGAGAAGACGATTGCGGCGAACGGGTCGTCCTTGACCAGCGTCAGGTAGAAGATCATCGGGTTGCGATTAAGTCTACGCTGGGGGGAGGGCTTAGCGCTTCCGGACTTTAACCTGAGAGAGCCGCGGTGCACCTGAGAGAAACCTGGAACCGAAGAACACCTAGAACCCAACGCGCGTTAGGTTCTGGTCCTTCGCTTCCGCTATAATTCTGGAATCCCGAACCAGGGACACAGACGGAGGTGCGCTATGGCAGCCAGGCGAAGCACTCTTCTTGAGCCGGTGAACACGCTCGAGGCCGTACAGAAGGCGTGGTCTTACCCGCTCTTCGATTCGATCTTCCAACGACGCGCGCGACGCTTCCCGCTGGGCGCGACGATGCCCGGTAGCCTGACGCCGTACCAGTCGACGAAGGAGCCGGTACCGCTCGATGAGATTGAGGAAGCGATGTTGGTGATGGCCGGCACAGGCATCAGCGGCACGAACCTCGGCGACCTCCCGTATAACGACCAGAACGGCTCGAACTTCTGCGGCAATACGATGCTGCAGTTCGTCGGGCGCGTGTACGCCAGCGCCTGCGGCTCGCACGGCACGGAGCTCTTCTACACCAACGACGAAGGCACGTACATGGTGCAGTTCCGCGACAAGGCCGCGAACGCAATGCAGGAGTACGAGACGCTGGACGACCGCGAGAAAATCATCCAGAACTTCCGCGCTAACACCGTCAAGATCAGTGACGGGCGCCTCGACGTGCCGATGGTGCCCGGCGTCACGCAGCCGTTCAACTGGTGGAACGCAAACCAGGCAGGCTCGACGCTGTTCATGCCGATCAGCGACGTCACCTGGGAGTACATCAACGTCCTCATGCTGCTGATGGACGAGCCGAACTCCTACTACCCCTACGACGACATCAACGGCAACGCCGAGCCGCTGAAGGAGTGGGCGGACAAGGGCTACCTGGACCGCACCCGTGCCTACCCGCTCTCCCAGATGGAGAGCGCGATGCGGATGATCACGTCCGGCACCGAGCAGGCGATCATGCTGCAGAACATGTACCTCGCGCTGCAGGCGATGGGGCTGGGCGGCTGGATCTTCACCTCGTCCCTCGGGCCGATGGTGATGACGCAGATGGGGTTCAACATCCACGTTTCGGAGAAGGGGCCGATCAAGCCGCTGATTCCGGGGCCGCGCGTCGCGCCCGTCGGCATCGACGGCGTGTTCCAGTCCTACTGCCCGCCGTACTACCCCGACATGGACTCGGCCTGCCAGGCGATCTTCGACGCGAAGTGGGGCAAGCAGGGCATATACAAGGAAGACGGCAAGCCGGTCGCCTGGAAGGACCGACAGTCGCTGGACAAGCTGGTCAACAAGACGCCGCAGTGGTGCCTGGACGCGACGAAGGCGATGGCCCAGTACATCTTCGAGACGTACGGCCGCTTCCCCGCCACGATCGATCCGATGGAGATGAACATCTGGTTCCAGGCGCACCACCTGGAGACGGACTTCTACGACGAGTTCTACCAGCCGGGCTCATACCACAAGGCGGTCAAGGACCACATGGCCGTCTGGCACGAATCCCACTAGCGGGTAGCGGGTAGTTTGAAGCGGCTGAGATAGCCAAGAAGGCGGCTGATGGGAGAAATCGCGAGAAGCAGGCTATACTTCCGCCACCGTGCGCAGCCGGGCGTAATAAAAGTCCCCCGCCCACGTCTATCTAGATATGCGATCCGACGCGCAATGGCTTGAATTCGTCGACAATTGGAAATACTTCTGGGGATGCAGTGCCTTGATGGTTGTTGCCTACCTGGTTGCAAGCGGAATCGATGCCACCGGTCCAAGGACAAGCTTCGCGATAGGCCTTGCGGGTGCCGCTGCGCTGGCTTTTCACGGCGTTTTGCCATGGGTACTCTTGATCCGTGCGTGGCTGACGGGACATCACTTGGCTCTGCCAAAGAGAGACGCACGCTTCTGGACAGGACTTGCCTCGACTGCGGGGCGCTGGCTCCTCGACGAACAGCCTAGAGCCTCAGAGAATCGTGCTCGTGGGTCGTTAGTTGGTGTCCGATTGCCGTCCTATTCGTTGCCCTTTTCGTTGCTCTATCTATTCGGCTGGATATTTCTCTTCGTCCTGACAGGTCTATCTCTGATTTCGATCGCAAACTGACCCACTACCCACTAGCGCGACGAGAGTCGTCTAGGCGCGGACAGCTGGCGCCGGGCTGATCGTCAGCTGGTTGCTCACTTTGCGCACGCCGGGGATGCGGACAATCGTTCGCTGGATGTCCTCGGACTGGCGCGGCGTGGGCACGAAGCCGTAGATGATGACGCCGCCAAGCTTTGATCTCGCGTAGACGCTGGTGTGCGCCAGACCTTCGCGCAGCAGGGCGCTGCCAATCTGTGTTTCGATCCCGATGTCGTCAGCTATCTCATCGTTGATGCTGATAACGCCGTGTACCCTGGCGACGATCGATTCCACGTACTCACGCGCGGCGGCCACCCAGACGTTGCCGCTCAGTGTGACCACACCGGCTTCGACGCTTGGCTTTACCCGCAACTTCTCGTCTGTCTGGAGGTGACGGTCCTCGGCGATCGCTCTCTTAACGTCGGCCAGGATGTCGGCGTCCCAGTCGTACTCTGGCATCGCGTCCAGGTCTGCGGTGAACATCAGGTTCTTGCCTTCGAACTGCGCGTCCCCCACTTTCACGCGATACGTCTTGCCCCCGCGTGAGACCAGCACCTCTTCGACGCGATTGCCGTCCGTGTTCAGCAACACACCTGCAAATCGCATGCCCTGGCGGGATGTCGGCGTCTCTGCGGAGACTGGTCGCGCCGGTGCGGCGACAGGCGGTATCTCCCGCGCGAACGCTTTTATCGACGTCGCCGCGATTTTCACCGCGCCGTCCGCCATCGACGTGACGGCTGTCATCGGCAGCTTCACGCTCTTCTGGCTGAAGAGGGCGCCGGCGCTGACCGTGACGTTGAGGACAACCCAGTTCTCAGTCACGTCGAGGGCGCTGACTTTACCCGTCCAACGGTCATCAAAGCAAACGGGGCTGTCGAGCTTGAGCGGTGCTATGCGGGCCACTTCGCCTCCATAAGATGTTCTCGGTTCAGCGTAGGGTATCCGATAATCGCGCGCCAGTCGGTTGACGCCCCTGCCACACCCCTCTACCGTTTATTGGACATGCGTACCCGAACATTCGTTGCGATTTTGCTCAGCGGCGGGCTACTGATTGCGCTGGCCGCGTGCGGCGGAGGTGGCTCCGGCTCATCGTCCACGCCAGACGGAAGCGCTACCGGCACCAGCGGGGCGAGCATCAGCGCCGGCCCGCCCGCCGATGCGCTCCTCGTCATCGCCGACCCGAACGTCACCCACGACGTGCTGTCTGCGGCGCTGACCCAGGGCACCGTCAAGAAGTACTTCCTCACCTCCCGCAGCCACGACCCAGCCTCCTTCGACGGCGTAACTCTGGGCGACGCCACCGTCTGGGGAACCGTGCCTACTCCCGCGTTCGCGCAGACAGACGACTTTAACGCCGCTTACGAGGCCACCTACGGTCACCCGGCCTCCGACGCTTTCGGCACAGCCGCGATGTACGACTCCGTCTACGTCGTAGCGCTGGCGGCCGTCGCCGCTAACAGCAACGACCGCGCCGCCATCCACGACCACATCTCCCTCGTCGCCAACGCGCCGGGCGATATCACAACCTACGGATCGGACGCCTTCTCGGCAGCCGTGACGGCGCTTTCTGAATCGAGCGATGTGAACTACGTCGGCGCTTCGGGGCAAGTAGACATCGACGCGAACGGCGAGCTGGCTAAGAGCTCTGTGCAGACCTGGCGAGTAATCAACGGCACCATTGCACCCATCGAGACGCGTGACATCGATCTCGCCGCCGAAGCCGGCATCCAGCTCCCGGCACCGAGTCCCGCCTCGCCGCCAACGGCAACGCCGGAGACCGAGCTGCACATCGGCGTCATCGTGCCGGACGACGACAGCGGCACCGCCCTCAGCGATGCCGCCAAGCTTGCGATCAGCGAGATCAATGGCGCGGGTGGCGTCTGGGGCAAGGACGTCGTGCTGCACGTGCAGACGATCGGCAGCGCCGACCAGGCTTCGCACGCAGCCGGCCTGCTCGCCACCGACGACTCCGTCTCCGCCATCATCGGCCCCACCACGCTGGACGCCGTGTCCTCAGCGCTACCGACTGCGGCAGAAGCAAACGTCCCGCTCCTCGCCCTGACGACAGACGCCGGCCTGAGCAAGCTGGCCGACGAGAAGAACATGCTCTACCAGATGGTGCCTTCTGACGCCCTGCAGATGCCGGTCCTGGCCAACCTCTACCTCGAAGGCTTCCTGCCGGCGCCGGGCACAGATTCGCCGGCACCGACCGCCGCGCCAGCGGGCAGCGTCTGCATCGTCTTCCAGGCCGGGGACGCCTCCAAGCAGATGTCCGAAACCTTCGCCAAGGCGATGACCTTCAAGAAGGCGGCAGTGCGGGCAAACGTGCCGTTTGACCCGGCCACCGTGGACTATGCGGCGCTCTTAAAGGACTGCATCGGCTCCTAAACGCCGTGTATCGCGGCACTTGTCGCCAAAATCGGGTCAAGTTCGCGCGGGATCTGGAACGTGCGCACGAGACCCTTGTGGAAGACGGAGTGTGGCGGCAGACCATCGATCCGCTCGCCGTCGAAAGTGATGTGGCCGGAGTCCGGCTTGAGGAAACCGCTGATCGTGTTAAAGAGCGTCGTCTTGCCGGCGCCGTTCGGGCCGATCAGCCCGGTGATGCCGCCGCGCGGCACTTCCAGCGAACAGTCGTTGACGGCGCGCACACCGCCGAATGACCGCGAGACGTGCTCGACTACGAGGATTGGCGGCGTCGGCGCGGCAGTCTCATTCAAGGATGCAATTCCTTGAATCGATATTATGCGCTATGCGTCTACAGGGCTCAGCGTTGGCTGTTGATCTTCCTTGCGGTCTAGCAAGCTCGCCGACGCCAGTGCTACCGACGCGATGCCGCTGATGATCAGCCCGATGCCAAGCGGCGAGAGCGCGAACGTCTCACTGCGCGCTTCGAGGATTCGCGACATCTGGTAGAACGAAGCGAACCCGGCCACAGCACCACAGGAAAACAACCCGACCCGCGTTATCTCCCACGGCACTCGCTTGCTGAGCGCGATGGCAGAGAGCACGATTGCTATGCACGCAGCAATCGCGGAGTACTGCCCGCCCTCGATTGAGAGGCCCACGTGCTTGCCGCTTTCCGCCGTACCCCACGGCAGCACGCACCCTACGAGAACGATCGCTGCGATCGGCAGGTACACCCAGGCCAGCGGCACACGGTAGTCGCGAGTCTTTACCTCGCCGGTCAGTTCGGGGAACGCCTTCTTGTAGCCGGGGAGCTGTCGCAGCACACCCCAGGCCAGCGGCAAAATACCGGCGGCCAGCAGCATTTTCGCCGTGTCGCCGAGGACGTAGGGGTAGAAGCCGACTTCGAGAACGTTGCCCGTGTAGGTCGGGACGTTGGAGTAGAACCAGTGGTCCAGCCAGATCAGCCCGGGAACGTAGATCAGCAGGTTCGCGCCGAGCATCGCCAGCGCCATCGTGAGCGGGTTGCGGTCGAGCCCGCGCTCCGCGAGCCAGCCGATGACAAACGCCGCCAGGATAAACCCGACGATGTAGCCCCCGGTCGGTCCCTCAATGATCTGCCACCCAAACGTACCTTCAGAGAAGAAGTGCAGGCCGGTCGTCTTGCTGCCCCAGAGCATGCCGTAGCAGCCCTCCGCCAGGTACAGGAGCAGAGACGCTGCGCCAAGCCGCGCGCCCAGCAGTCCGCCAACCGTCAGTACGGCGAACGTTTGGCCCGTGATCGGCACCGGTGTGAAAGGCAACGTCACGTGGATCTGCGCGCAGGCGGCGACGAACAGGCTGCCTCCGATGACCAGCGCGGCCATGAACAGGTAGCGCTGAAGCGTGGACGTAGGCGAAAAGACGGTCAGGGCCAGCGGCCGGTATGTCGTTTGTGCCTGCATTCGGTTGCCTCCCAGATATGACAAGGATCGCCTGCATCGCATCCTATTCGCTCCCGCAAACGAAGGGCAACCCGCCTATACGGAAACGGACGCGCGGTTGAACGAGCCGCAGCCTCCGCATACGATTCGCTTGTCGTGAGATTCGCACAAGTTTTGCTGCCAGCCGCTCTGCTCGCTCTGACGATGCTGGTCGCCGCCTGCGCGAGCCCGGCCGGCGAGTCGGAGGCGGGCACACCCACGGCGCAAGCCGGCACGCAAACGTTGTCGCCAACACCAACGCCGGGCGGCCCGACGCCAATCCCAGGCCCGGGCGTGACGGCGACGACCATCACGCTGGGCATGACCAACGATATGACCGGCTCCGGCGACACGCCCTACGCTGCGGTGACGGTGGCGATGCAGGCGTACTTCAAGAAGGCGAACGCGGAGGACCACGGCGCGTGCAGCCGCCAGATTGTGCTTGCCACCGAAGACGACGGCTATTCTCCGACGGTAGCGCTGGAGAAAACGAAGAAGCTCGTCGAAGGAGCGCAGCCCGTGCTCGCAATGATCGGCGGCATTAGCACCGACGAGCAGCTTCTCACCGCGCCCTACCTGAACGACCCCAACGCCGACGGCAACCCGGACGACGGCGTCCCCGACCTCTTTGTCGCCAGCGGCGCCTCCGCCTGGGCAGACGTTACCCACTATCCCTGGACGATCGACTACGCGCCGGACTTCGTCTCAGACGGCGCCGTGCTCGCGCGCTGGGCCAGCACCAACCTTGTCGGCAAGAAGCTGGCCGTCGTCTACCCGGACAACGAATTCGGCCGCGACTACCTCGCGGGCTTCACCGCCGGACTCACGGACAAGACGCAACTCGTCGCCAGCAACGCTTTCCCGGCGAACGCCACCACCGCGAATGACCAAATACAGGTCGCCAAGGTCAACGCCGCCGACGCTGTGCTGATCGCCGCCTCGCCCGACGTGACCGCCACCGCCATCAAGTACGCCGCCACCGTCCAGTACGCACCGCAGTGGCTGCTCAGCTACACGAACGCACCCAGCACCCTGGCTAGCCGCCTCGGCGGTGGCACCACGCCTGACCAACTGCTCGCCGGCTTCGCAATGCTCCACGGCGCGATCACCAACTCATATCTCCTCAGCCCGATAGCCGACCAGGACTCCGCTCCGATCCAGGAGCACAGGCGCATCATGCAGACCTACCAGGGCCCAACGCTGAGCAGCCTCAGCGTTTACGGCCAGTCCCTTGCGGAGGCGACTGTCGCCGCGCTCAAGGCATCGTGCGGCGACCTGACGCGCGCGGGGTTCATGCGCGCGGCCGAGTCGCTGACGGGGTTGCACACCGCGCTGATGCTGGACGGCGTCACCATCAACCTCAGCCACAAGGACCATCGCGCGATCCAGTCGCTGCAGCCGGAGCAAATCGACGTCGACGGCAGCGTGATAGCGCAGGGCGGCATCATCTCGGCAGAAGACGTAGCTGCGCCCACTGCCGTGCCAACCCCGACCCCGACCCCCAGTCCGCCACCGAGGTAACACATGAGCGACGAACCGAACATCGACAAGATCGTGGAGGCCCACGCAAAGGCGATCGTCAGCATGGACATCGCCAAGATCATGGACGACCTCATGCCGGAGCCGATGATGAAGCTGCAAGCGCAGGCCGGCGGCGGCACCGCCCTCCAGATCAACACCTACGAGCTGCAAAGCCACACGGCTGAAGGCGAAGACTACTGGTACGACGTGAAGTACATCGGTCCGCAGTCGTTCACCGTGCACGCCCGCTGGTCGCAAATCGGCGGCCAATGGAAGATCGTAGACGCGGAGATAACCGGCCGAGAGTAGCGCCTAATCCCGCAACACCTGCGACAGCTCCCGGTACACCTGCCGGTTGTACACGAGCCCGATGTGCGTACTTGCCACCGGCACGTTGTGTGCGCCAGGCACGCGGCACGTGCGCGCTGGCACGATCGGGTCGTCCGGGCTGTATATGGACGTGACTTTCGTGCTTGGGTGCAGCGGCGCGAGGAAGTCCCTCGGGAAGGGGCAGCCGCAGTCGGGCACGTCGCAGTCCGGGTCCAGCGTCTTTCGGATGCGCTCGCCCGCCTGCCGCACGCGCGTTGGCACCGGCGCTGTCGAGTAGCCGCTGGTCTCCGCCCAGCGCGTGACACCGCCCACCGGCGAGCCCAGCAGGATCAGGTGCGACACCCTCTCTTGCAGACGCGCCGCGATCGTCCGGCCCAGCAAACCTCCGCGGCTATGCCCGATGATCGCGACTCTGTCCTCTGGCGGCAAGGTGCGGTCTAAGTAACCCTGCGTGCGGCGCGTGAGTCGCTCCGGGCAGCCTGCGTTCACCCACAGGTCGGACCGGATCGCGCGATAGCCGGCGCGGTTCAGCCACGAACGCATCGGGCCGAGGTAGAAGTCGTTGCCGAAGAGGCCGGGGATCACCAGCACCGCGCGGCGGCTCGTCGCGCGCGGCGGCGCCCAGTAGATCGGGTCGCGCATCAACTGCCCAAGCTCCGCCCAGGCCGACGCCTCGCTGGCGAGGACGTCGCGCATCTGGGTCATGCTAGGCGCGGGCAGCTTCGCGATCTTTCAGCGCCTGGTCGATGATCTTCTGCGCCAGGTGCGCCGGCACTTCTTCGTAGTGAGAGAAGTCCATGCTGAAGACGCCACGCCCCTGGGTGATCGACCGCATGTCGGCCGAGTAGTGCTGCACCTCCGAAAGCGGCGCCTGCGCTTCGATCAGCGTCATCGATCCGGTCGGCGTCATGCCCAGCACGCGAGCGCGTTTGCCGTTGAGGTCGCTGATGACGTCGCCCGTGTTCGACTCCGGTACGGTGATGTGCATATCGACGACTGGCTCAAGGAGGATCGGGTGCGCGTCTTCCGTCGCCTTTCGCAGCGCGGCGGCGGCGGCGATCTTGAACGCGATGTCGGATGAGTCGACGGGGTGCTCCTTGCCGTCCGTGAGGCTGACCTTGGCATCGACCATCGGGAAGTGCGCGAGGATGCCTTCGTGGCTGCCTTCCATCACGCCTTTTTCGACGGAGCCGATGTACTGCTTCGGTACGACACCGCCGACTGTGCTGTTCTCAAACTTCACGCCTTCGCCGCGGCCGAGCGGCTCAACCTTCAGTTGCACACGCGCGAACTGGCCGTGGCCACCCGTCTGCTTCTTATGCGTGTACTCCGCCTCCGCCTTGCTCCGGATCGTCTCGCGGTAGGGGATGCGTGGCGTGTGCGCCTCCAGCTCGACGCCAAACTTGCGCTTGATGCGCTCCAGGTTCACCTCGACGTGGGAGTCGCCCAGGCCGGAGAGAATCATCTCGCCCGTCGCCGGGTTACGCTCGATTCGGAGGCTCGGGTCTTCTTCGACGATACGCTGCAGTGCCGTGCCCATCTTGTCGAGGTCAGCCTTCGTCTTCGGCGAAACGGCTGCGCTGAACGCCGGGCTGGGGAACGAGATCTCCGGCAGCTTCGGCGCGTTCTTGTCACCCAGCGTCTGGCCCGTGTGCGTGTCGACAAGCTTGGCGACGGCGCCAATGTCTCCGGCGATTACGGATGGCACTGTGTCCTGCTGCTTACCGGTGATGCGGTACACCGCACCGACCCGCTCATCGGCGCCGGTGTTGGTGTTGGTGACGTGGCTGTCGCCCTTGAGCGTGCCGGACAGCACCTTGAAGTAGGTGAGGCGCCCAACGTAGGGGTCAGCCGCCGTCTTGAAAACAAGCGCCGTCAGCGGACCGCTGGGATCTGCCTTGAGTTGCTTTCCATCGACCTCAGTTGCGTGATCGGCGGGCGAAGGCAATTCGGTGACGATATCGTCGAGCAATGCATGTATGCCAATCACTTTCGTGCCGGCGCCGACGAAGATCGGGACGAAGCTTCCGGCCATGATGCCAGACTTGGCGCCGTGTGCGATCTCTTCCGCCGTCAGCGCCGTCCCTTCCAGGTATTTCGAGATGAGCGCGTCGTCCGTCTCCGCAGCTGCCTCGATGAGCTTCTCGCGAGCGGCGTCCGCGGCGGCCTGCATATCGGCCGGGATCTCCTTCTCCTCACCCTTTTCCCCCATGAACGCTTCCTGCGCCAGAACGTCGATGACGCCTGTGAAGCTGGCCTGCGAGCCGATCGGCAGCTGCACTGGCACGCACTTGGAGCCCCAGGCCGCCTGGATCTGCTGGACCGTGCGATCGAAGTCCGCATTCTCGCGGTCCATGCGGTTGATGAAGATCGCCCGCGGCAGCGACAGCTCGTCCGCGAAGCGCCAGGCAAACTCCGTTCCCACCTGCACGCCGGACACGGCGTCCACCACGATGAGGACGGTCTCTGCAGCCCGAAGGCCACACTTCACCTCGCCCATGAAATCCATGTAACCCGGCGTGTCGATGAGGTTGATCTTGTGCCCGTTCCACTCCAGCGGGACGATCGAAACGGTCAGCGAAAACTGGCGCTTGTGCTCGTCCGGGTCCCAGTCGCTCACGGTGGTGCCTTCTTCCACCTTTCCGAGCCTGGTGGTCGCCCCCGAGGCGAACAGCATGGCTTCAGCCAGCGAGGTCTTGCCGGTGCCACCGTGACCGGCGAGCGCGACGTTGCGGATCTTGTCCGGAGGGTAGTCCTTCATAGGGAGTTTCCTCGTTACGTCTGATTTGGTGCAGCGATTCTATCCTATCGTTCAAAGCGCGGCAAAGAAGTTGAGACGCGGCTAAGGACGCCGCCCCGAAAGAAGAAATGTATTGACAGTCTACGGGCGCGGGCGTAGCATTCCGGCGCAACCGCTAGAAGCGGGAACGCAGGTGCGGCGGAGGGGCCGCGAGGCTGTGAGCGCCGTCACTGACGGTTGTCGGGCGGTTCAGCAATATGTGTGCGTGAGGGGCAAAAGAGAGGTGACTATCGAACCCAGCTCCAACTGAGACGCAGCCCATTAATGTTCCACCCCAAACATGAAGGGAGACGTATGACCACGCAAGCACAACCCGCAGTTGACGAACAGGTCCTGCATCAGTTCATGATGAAGGCCGTCGGCGATATGGGCGCAGCCGCCGTCTGCGCCACCATCCTCCTCGGCCAGAAGCTTGGCCTGTACCAGGCGATGGCCGGCCAGGGCGCAATGACAGCCGCTGACCTCGCGAAGGCTACGAAGACCAACGAGCGCCTCATACAGGAGTGGCTCAATGCGCAGGCCGCCGGTGGCTACATCAACTATGCGGACGGCAAGTACACGCTCGCGCCGGAGCCGGCGATGGCACTCGCGAACGACCAGAGCCCCGTCTTCATCGGCGGCGCTTACGACGTTGTCGCCGCGATGTTCGCCTCCGACGACAAACTCGCCGAAGGTTTTCAGAACAACCACGGCCTCGGTTGGAAGGACCAGCACCCGCGCCTCTTCGGCGGCACGGAGCGCTTCTTCCGGCCCGGCTACCAGGCGTTCCTGACCACAGCCTGGATCCCGGCGCTGGAAGGCGTCGAGGCCAAGCTCAAGGCCGGCGCGAAGGTCGCCGACGTTGGCTGTGGCCACGGCGCCTCGACGATCATCATGGCCCACGCCTACCCCAACTCCGAGTTCCACGGCTACGACTACCACGACGGCTCGATCAAGACAGCGAAGGACCGTGCTAAAGAATCCAACCTCGGCGAAGGCGTGAAGTTCGAGCAGAAGGATGCCAAGTCCTACCCTGGCAAGAACGAATACGACCTCATCTGCTTCTTCGACTGTCTCCACGACATGGGCGACCCGATCGGCGCCGCCAAGCACGCCCTCAAGGCGCTCAAGGACGACGGCACGGTTCTCCTCATCGAGCCGATGGCCGCTGACACGCTGGAAGCCAACCTCGGCTCGCCAATCGCATCGATGTTCTACAGCGCTTCGACGATGCTCTGCACGCCCAACTCGATCAGCCAGGGCGGCGAGCCGGCGCTGGGCGCCCAGGCAGGCGAGGCGCGGCTGAAGGAAGTCTTCGAGAAGGCCGGTTTCACGCGCTTCCGTCGCGCGACCGAGACGCCGTTCAATCTCGTCCTCGAGGCGCGACCGTAACGCTGGATGACTGACGACAGCACGATCTACCACGAAGGCAATCGCCGGCTGCAGGATGAGTTCGACAGCCGGCGTATCGCCGATCGCCTCGAGCAGGTGACGCTGCACGATCGCTTCACGCCCGGCGACATCGAATTCATCCAGAGCGCGCCGATGTTCTTCCTGGCGACGGCGGACGCTGACGGCTGGCCCGACGTCTCGTACAAAGGCGGTCTGCCCGGCTTCGTGCAGATCACCGACTACGACGAGCTGGCGTTCCCCTGCTACGACGGCAACGGCATGTTCAAGAGCATGGGCAACATTCTCGTGAACCCGAAGGTCGGGCTGCTGTTCATCGACTTCGAAGGGCAGGACCGGATGCGTGTGCAGGGCAGCGCCTCCGTCAGCGACGACGATCCGATGATGGAGCAGTTCCCCGGCGCGCAGCTCATCATCCGCATAAAGGCGGAGCGCATCTTCCCAAACTGCCCGCGCTACATCCACAAGATGCAGTTGGTCGAGTACTCCGTTTACGCGCCGCGCGCGGAGTACAAGCCGCCGGTGCCCGATTGGAAGAACATGCCGGTCTTCCACGACGCGCTTCCGCACAAGGGACCCGCTGCAATCGAGGAAGAGGCGTGACATGAGCAACGAGACACCGTTCACGGTCGCCGCAGCGCAGATCGCGCCCGTCTTCATGGACCGCGAGGCCACGATCGACAAAGCCTGCGAGACGATGGCCGAAGCGGCGAAGAACGGCGCAAAGCTCGTCGTCTTTCCGGAGGCGCTCGTGCCCGGCTATCCCGACTGGGTGTGGACCGTCCCGCCGGGAGTTCGTGGCGACATCCACGCCGAGATGTACGGCGAACTCCTCGACCAGGCGGTGACGATCCCCTCGCCTGCCGTCGACAAGCTCTGCCGCGCGGCGAAGGCGAACGGCGTCTACGTCGTCGTTGGCGTCAACGAACTGAACGCGGACGCCAGCGGCGGTTCGCTCTACAACACGCTCATCTACATCGACGACCAGGGCCGGCTGCTCGGCAAGCATCGCAAGCTAGTGCCCACTGTCTCGGAGCGCCTGGTCTGGACCCCCGGCGACGGCAGCACGCTGGAGGTATACGACACGCCGTTCGGCAAGCTCGGCGGGCTGATCTGCTGGGAGAACTATATGCCGCTAGCCCGCTATACGATGTACGCGTGGGGCGTGCAGATCTACGTCGCACCGACGTGGGACAGCTCGGATGGCTGGATCGGCACGCTGCAGCACATCGCCCGCGAAGGTGGCTGCGTCGTCATCGGCTGCTGCATCGCGATGCGCCGCGACCAGATCCCGGACAAGTACGAATTCCGCAAACTCTACCCACCCGCCGAAAAACCTGAAGACGAGTGGGTAAACGACGGCAACAGCGCCATCATCTCGCCGCGCGGGCGCATCCTCGCTGGCCCGGCCTCGCGTGTGGAAACGATCCTCTACGCCGAGATCGAGCCGTCATCACTGCGCCGCAGCAAGTTCATGCTGGACGTCGCCGGCCACTACGCCCGACCGGACGTCTTCCAGCTAACCGTCAACCGCGAACCGAACCACATGATCCACACAAACGGCGGCGATCACCCGTCGCCGATCAACGGCAAGAAAGCGCCGGTCCCGCCTCGCAAGGCGCGGGAGCTCGGCGCCAAGTAGGAGGAGAATCCCCATGGCAGCGAAGCACGTCACGATCTGGAAGATGAAGATCAAGCCCGGCAAGATGGACGAGGTCAGGGCGATCATGAGTTCGCCCGCGGACCAGGAGCGCCTCAAGAAGGCTGGTTGGCAGATGACCGTAGTCGGCACCAGTAAGGACCACCCCGAAGAGGTCTGGGGCATGGTCACCTGGGACAACAGCGAAAACTACAAGAAGAACGCCGACAGCGGCGATCAAGACGCCGACTACCAGAAGATGCGCGCTCTCCTCACCGCTGACCCGGAGTGGCACGACTGCGACGTCGTCGAAGAATCGCACGCCTAGTGGTTCGTCTGCGAGACAAAGAGACTGACGCGGACCTCGGCGAAATCTCGGAGGAGGACTTCCAGTTCCTGCAAGACCAGCTCGAAGAAGAGTCGGCGGAGGACACGGACTACTACATAAGCCGCGACGAGCTAACGATCCTGAAGGAGGGCGGTGGGCCTGCCGGGCTGATGCAGTTCCTCGAAGGGGCGATGGGCAGCCGCGAGGGTGTCGAGGTCAGCTGGGCCGAGGCCGAGTAGCGGAACCTAGCGCTTCTGGCCGTAGCGCTCGGCAAGCCAGACGGTGTTCGACAACAGCATGGCGATCGTCATCGGGCCGACGCCGCCGGGCACGGGCGTGATCGCCGACGCCACCTGGCGCACGCCTTCGTAGTCCACGTCGCCGACGAGACGGCGGCCGGACTTGCGGCTCGCGTCCTCTATCCAGTTGTTGCCCACGTCGATCACGACGACGCCCGGCTTCACCATGTCCGCCGTGATGATCCTGGGCACGCCCATCGCCGCGATCAGGATGTCGGCCTGCCGCGTGAAGTAACCGAGGTCGCGCGTGCCGGTGTGACAGAGCGTGACCGTGGCGTTGGCTTTCGCGTTCTTCTGCATCAGAATGCCGGCGATCGGCTTGCCGACGATGTTGGATCGCCCGCAAATGACAACGTGCTTGCCGGCCGGTGCGTGCCCGGTGCGATTCAGCAGCTCCACGATGCCGTTGGGCGTCGCCGGCCACGGCCCAGGCTCGCCGCGGAGGAGGAGGCCCATGCTGGTCGCCGTCACACCGTCCGCGTCCTTGGCCGGCTCGATCACCTCGATCACGTGATCTTCGTCCATGTGCTTCGGCAACGGCAACTGCACGAGGATGCCGTGAAAGCGCTGGTCGGCGTTCAAGTCCTGAATGTGCCCGATCACGCGCTCCATCTCCGTGTTCTCCGGGAAGTGGAACATGTCGGAGTACAGCCCCGCTTGCTCCGCCGTATTCCCTTTGGAGCGGACGTAGGACAGCGACGACGGGTTGTCGCCAACCAGCACCAGCGCCAGCCCGGGCGTGATCCCGCGCTCATCTTTCAACTTGCGCGCCCGCTCTGCGATGGACACGCGCACCTCTTCGGCAACCGCCTTGCCGTCAATGATTTGCGCGGAGGATTGTGTGGCCATGATCCAATCATACCGCCCTCATCTGCTACGGGATCGCAAGTCCGGCGCCCCGCATGTTGACATCGCCGAAACGGCGCCCGCTCGACACTGGGCATCGACATGACGGACCGAAAGCCAGTCGAGACGGACGTACCACATGCCCTCCAGATGCTCCGCGACGAGCACCGCCGCATCGGCGAACTGCTGGACGAGTACAAGTCCGCCGCCACCGCCGAGATGCGCCTGCAGCTGGCCGATGCCGCAATCGCTGAGATCGACACCCACATGTTGCTCGAAGAGGAGATCGTCTTTCCCGTCATCCAGCGCCTCGCCACCGAGGAAACCGTCATCGAACACGCCGTCAGTGACCACCGCGAGATCGAGGAACTGGCCGACGAGCTCGCTTCAACCGCGGCGACCGAGCCCGAGCATCCGAAGTCCGTCGCTCGCCTGCACGAGCGGTTCGAGGAGCACGTCCGCGAGGAAGAGCGCGACATCTTCTCGCACCTGGAAAAGGCGGGCGAGGAGGAGATGGTCGCCCTGGGCAATAAGCTGCTCGAACGGCGCGAGTCGATCCGCAAGGACGTCAGCGAGCACGGCCCCGCTGCGCCCGCCAGCCTCGCCGGTGAGGCCGGCTAGTGACCCTCGCCCCGAACGCCGTCGTCACCGGTCCGGACCACGCGATCGAACTGCTGGCCAAGCCAGACCTCGCCGCAAAGGCCGCTGGTCTGCGCCACATCAGTCCGGTGATCCCCGGCATCCGCCGCGAGAAGAACGGCGAATCGTTCCGCTACTTCGACCAGTACGGTAAGCCCGTGAAGGACACCGAGACGCTGATCCGCATCAAGCATCTCGTCATCCCGCCGGTTTGGACGGACATCTGGATCAGCCCGCTCTCAAACGGCCACCTGCAAGCCGTCGGCCGCGACGTTAAGGGACGCAAGCAGTACCGCTATCACAACAAGTGGCGCCAGGTCCGCGACGAAGCGAAGTACGGCCACACAATCGCCTTCGCCCGCGCGCTGCCCGCCGTGCGTCGCCGCGTGCAGAAGGACATCGCGCTGCCCGGCCTGCCCCGCGACAAAGTGCTTGCCACAGTCGTGCGGCTGCTGGAGATGACGTTGATCCGCGTCGGTAACGATGAGTACGCGCGCGACAACAACTCCTACGGCCTGACGACGATGCGCGACCGCCACGCGAAGATCCAGGGCAGCCGCGTCGAGTTCAGCTTCGTCGGCAAGTCCGGCAAGAAGCACGCCATCAGCGTCGACGACAAGCACCTCGCCGGCATCGTCAGGCGCTGCCGCGACATCCCCGGCTACGACCTCTTCCAGTACTACGACGAAAACGGCGAGTCCCACGCCATCAGTTCCGGTGACGTAAACGACTACATCCGCTCGATCACCGGCCAGGACTTCACGGCGAAAGACTTCCGAACATGGACAGGCACATTGCTCGCCGCCACCGCACTCAAAGTTTTCGATCCGTTCGGATCCCAGGCCGAAGCAAAGCGCAACGTCGTCGCCGCGATCGAGGGCGTGTCGCAGAAGCTGGGCAACACGCCCTCCGTCTGCCGCAAGTGCTACGTCCACCCCGACATCCTCGCGTCGTACCTGGACGGCGATCTCCCCGAAAGCTTGGTCTCGGACGACAGCGCCAAAGTGCGCGGCCTCGGCGCAGAAGAGTCCGTCGTGCTCGCGTTCCTCGAGCGGCGCTTTAGCGAGCAGCAGAAGAAGTCGGCATAGGCGCTATAATCGGCGCCATGATTGGCACCGTCACCTCGATCACCCGCTACCCCGTCAAAGCAATGCTCGGCGAAAGTCTGAACGCCGCGCTCGTTACGTCGCAGGGCCTGGCTGGCGACCGGCGGTACGCGCTCATCGACAGCGACGGTCGCATCGGCACGCCGAAGATCCCGCGGCGCTGGAAGCCGATCTTCCAATCCCGCTCCCGCTACATCGAAGAGCCGGACGGCGAGTCGCTCCCGGCGGCTGAAATCACCCTCCCCGACGGCGAGCGGATTCGCAGCTCCGACAACGACGTCGAAGCGAGGCTCTCCGCACTCCTCGGCTTCGAGGCGAGGCTCATCACGGAGAAGCCGCCGGGCCTGATCCTAGAGTCGCCGCCGCTCGGCACCGTCCCGGACGATCCAGACGCTCCGACCATCAACCTCCCGGTCGTCAACGGCTTCTTTGATCTCGGCTCGCTGCATCTGATCACCACCGCTACCCTGAACAGCCTGCGCTCGCTTAACCCGGACGTCCGCTTCGAGCCACGCCGCTTTCGCCCGAACTTCATGATCGACACCGGCGACGCCGCCGGCTTCGTCGAAAACGACTGGCCAGGCAAGACAATCGCCATCGGCGACGACGTACGCATCCGCGTGATGATGCCGACGATCCGATGCGTAGTGACAACCCTCCCGCAGGACGACCTCCCCAGCGAACCGGGCGTGCTAAAGACCGCGGCTCAGCATAACAGCGCCAACGTCGGCGTCTACGCAATGGTTGAGCAGGGCGGCATGGTCCGCCGCGGCGACGAAGTGCGGATTGAGGGTTAGGGCCGAACGTCCCGTCAGCGCAGGCTAACCGGCCCTGCACATCTCGCCCGCAAACGCTCACGCTGTAATCGGAGGTGCGATATGCGACCGAGCACAATGGCGAAAATAGGTGTGGTCAAGCTGGCCATGATCGGGGCCTACGCCGCCTTCGTTCGCCCCTGGCACCTGCGCTGGGGCGCCACCGACGAAGAGCTAGCCGAAACATGGCCCGGCGACGAACGCGCGCCAAATCCCACCATCGACGCCACCCACGCGATCACCATCGACGCGCCGCCGGAAGATGTTTGGCCCTGGATCGCGCAGCTTGGCCAGCACAAAGCCGGCTTCTACAGCTACGGTTGGCTTGAGAACCTCTTCGGTTGCCACATGCCAGACGTCCGCGATATCCGCCACGACTGGCAGCACCTGAAAGTGGGCGACAAGCTTTACCTACACCCGAAAGTCGCGCTGGAAGTAGTTGAGGTCGAGCCGGAGCGCACGTTAGTGCTGTCGCGCGACTGGAGCTTTCACCTGCGCCCAATCGATGGCGGCGAAAGAACCCGCCTCCTAATCCGCAACCGTGGCTACTTCGAGAACCCGGACCCCCGGACCGGCCAGCCGTTGCGCTTCGACCTCGGCCCGATCGGCAACGTGGTCTACTGGCGTGGCCTCTTCGAGCCGGCGCACTTCATCATGGAACGCAAGATGATGCTGGGCATCAAGGCGCTGTCAGAGCGATTCGCCGAAGAACGAGAAGCGGCGCGGCTGGTCGGAGTCGCCTAAGCCAGCCGCTTCTCAACCATCACTTCCACGCGCTGGCAGGCGTTGTTGCCCATCCCCTGCGCGTTCCAGAACTCGTCCGGCTGCACGCGGCCGTCCGCATCCGTTGCCCGCACTGCGAGCATATTCGCGCCTGGCGTTGCATGCCAGTCGAATGACCATCCACGCCAGGCGAACTTGCCGGCGGGCTCAGCCAGCTTCCCTTCCTGCCACGAACCACCGTTGTTGGTGCTTACTTCGATACGGCGCACCTCGGCTCGTCCGGCCCAGGCGCGTCCCGTCAATGTCACGTTGCCCGCCTCAAGCAGCCGGCTGCGCGTCAGGAAATCCGGGATGCCGGGCGGCGTCATCAACGCGCGAGGGCGAAGCAGGCTGACTGGTTCCGTTGCCGCGCCATCCGCGTCAGTGAAGTGGTACGCCTCCGACTGCTGGTAACCCGCAAACCGCTCACCAATCGCCTCGATCGACGTAAGCCACTTCACGCTCGTCATCCCGTACCACCCGGGCACCAGGAGCCGCAGAGGAAACCCGTGCTGCGGCTCCAGCGGGCGGCCGTTCATCTCGTAGACGAGCAGCACCTCGTCGCGCGTCGCATCCTCCGGAGTAAGGGCGCGCTGGTAATACTGCACCTCGTCGCCTTGCACGCCGCGGTCCGCGCCGGTGAACACGATGTCTTTCGTCTCACCTCGCAGGGCCGCTTCCCGCAACAGCGGTGCCAGCGGCGTGCCTGTCCATTCGGCCGTGCCGATAGCCTCATTCGTCCACGGCTGGCTGATCGGGCGCGGGTGCATCAGCGCCCGGCCGTTCCCGGCGCACTCCATCGTGACGGCGAGTGTTACCCGTGGTCGCCGCTTGATGTCGTCCAGCGACAACTTCAGCGGCCGCTCAACCAGCCCATCGATCTCGAGGCGATAGGCCGTCGCCTCAACAAACGGAACGTCGAAGTGAACCAGGACGTAGTGCATTCCGGTCGGCGTGACGTCGTAACGCAGGCCTTCCAGCGGCATCCCATGATTGCGCAGCGCGAGCGCTAACTCTTCGCGAGTGATGGCGTCCGTGCGCGCAATACCGCTGCCGTCGCCGACAGTGTGGAAGCGCTTGATCTTCTGTTCCACAGCGCAGTTATCGTACTACGCTAGTAGGATGCCGACTCAGGTTAGGAGCGAGTCCGCCGCACGATCGGCTTGACGCCCGCCCATTCTTTTTCGCGCTCGCGGGCGGCGGTGTCAGGGAAGTGCCACAGCACGGCCGCGGCGTAGGGTGCGAAGAAGCCGCCGATGATGCCGAGGATCAGCAGCACGTACGACCCGTTGCCGGAGCCGACGTAGAAGCCGGTAATTCCACCGATCGCGCCGGTAAGGACGGCGGCAATCCACCAGCCGCGGGAGCGTCGCGTGCCGATTGCGTCGTTCCAGGCACGCGGGAGTATAGGCTCAGGATGGCTCATGCTCACACCTTCTCGTTGGGCGTGGTGGCGACCTCACGTCCGTCTGGTAGCTTTTCGATCTTGTAGTCGGCGAAAAGATTGGGCGCCTCGTGCTGCATAATGCGCAGGAACTCCAGCGCCACGCCGCGGATCTCGGCCTCCGCACCCTCAGACCCACGCAGCTCGATGAAATGGCGCAGCGCGCGGGCGTTGGCCGTGACGAAGATCATCGTCTCGGTAGCGTTGGGCAGAACGGAGCGGGCGGACTCGCGGGCCATCTTGCGCCGCGTCGTGCCGGCCACGCCTTGTTCTTGCAGCTTCTTGGCCAGCGCCTCCGTCAGCCGCACATAGGCCTCGTGCGAAGTCTCAATCGTCTGCTGCCAGAGCGCGTGTAGCTCCGGGTCGGCCGCGATCAGCGCCGGCTCGACGTAGTTAGCCTCGGATTCGTCAACATAACGCTGCGAGAGCTGCGAATAGCCCCAGCCCGCGCGGTGGCGGATCAGCTCGTGCGTGAACGAGCGCGAGACCCCGGCGATGATGAAGTTCCAGACGGCGTGCTCCAGCACCGACCCGTGCTTCGACTCGATGATGTTGGTGACGTACTCAGCGTTGGTTTTGCGGCCCTTGCCGTACGACACGTAGCAGAGCCGCCCACCGGCCTCAACCAGCTGCTCGCCGCCGATCTCAGTGTCGGTCTCCCAGGACATCCCGTACTCGCCGAGAAAGCGTTCAAGCTCCCCGCGGTCGACGTTCTGACGCCCAACGACGTAGATGCGTGGCTCTCGGATGATGTTCGGTTTGGTCATTGGCGAAGTCTCAGTCTGCATGGCGGCTCTAGAACCACGCTAAGCCGCAGAACAATTGCCCCACAAGGCCCAAATGGCACGGGAATGTGGGGTTCAGGCAGTGGAAATGTTGACGACGGAAATTGGCCGCAGATTCGCGCAGATTAGACGCAGATTGTTTTAGCCACGGAATAACACGGATTGGGCGCGGATCTGTCAGCCCCGGGGTTAAAGCAGATTTTTCGCCGAATCTTAAGCGAGGAGAGGCGCAGCCTACCGAAATCTGCGTTCAATCTGCGGCTAGTTCTCGGCCCACCAATGTGCGCCGTTCCGCGGCTCGTCTCTTTATCGGGCCAGCGAGTGTTGGAGGTTACGCAGCGACGGGCTCGACGAGCGACCGGCCGGCCTTGATCAGCGCCTGGAAGTCGCCGGCTGGCATTGGGTGGGCGAAGAGGAAGCCCTGGCCCTTGCGACAGCCGCTCTCACGCAGGAAATCTAGCTGCTCCGCCGTCTCGATGCCCTCAGCGATCACATCGAGGTGCAGGCTGCGGGCAAGCGCGATGATGGCCGTGATCACGGCCCGGTCCTCGCTGTGCAGACCAATCCCGGAGACGAACGAGCGGTCGATCTTCACCGAGTCGATGGGCAGCGTACGCAGGTAGCTGAGCGAAGAGTAGCCCGTCCCGAAGTCATCGATCGAGATCTGGATCCCGGAGTCACGCAGCACTTTGAGGACAGCGGCCCCGCGCACGACGTCTTCCATCAGCGTCCCCTCCGTCATCTCCAGGTGCAGGCAGTGCGGATCGAGACCAGTATCAGCCAGCGTCCGCCGCGTGATGTCCCCGAAGCCCATGCTCTGAAAGCGCCGCGAAGACACGTTCACCGCGACGGGAATCTTGCGCGCGCCGCCGTTTTGCCAGGTGCAGTTATCCGATGCCGCCCTGTGTAAAACCAGCTCGCTTAGCGGCGCAATCAGGCCTGTCCGCTCCGCCACGTCGATGAACTCGCCGGGGAGGATGAGTCCGCGTTCCGGGTGCTGCCACCGGACAAGCGCTTCGGACGCGACGACTTCGCCCGTCATCATGTCGATGATCGGCTGGTAGTAGACGACCAGCTGCTCTTGCTCGATGGCGCGCCGTAGCTCGTTCTCCAGCGTGACGCGGCGGCGTAGCTCTTCACCCATGCTGGAGCTGTAGAGCTGGCAGTTGTCCCGGCCCGCATCTTTCGCGCGGTACATCGCAGTGTCGGCGTTAGATAGCAGCGTCGCCTCGTCGTCGCCGTCGTTCGGGTAGATGCTGATGCCAATGCTGGCCGTCGCGCGCAGCTCCTGGTTGCCGACACGGTACGGCTCCTTCAGGCTCTCACGCATGCGCTCAGCGATCTGCAACGCGTCTTCCGGCCGCTCGACGTTGGAGAGAAGCACGATGAACTCGTCGCCGCCAACGCGCGCCACGGTATCGCCGTCTCGCAGTAGGAGCGTCAGGCGCTCCGCTGCCCCGTGCAGCAGCTCATCGCCAACGGAATGGCCCAGCGTGTCGTTTACCAGCTTGAACTCGTCCAGGTCCACGAAGATGATTGCCAGCGTTTGGCCGCTGCGCCGCGCCTGCGCCAGAGCTACCCCCAGCCGGTCGCTGAGCAGCGCGCGGTTCGGCAGCCCGGTCAGTGCGTCGTGGTACGCCATGTGCCGGATCGTCTCCTCCGATTGCTTCCGCTGCGTGATCTCGCGGCAATTGACGACGATAGACGCTATCGGCACGGCTTGCCCGGGCATCGGGTCACTCATCGCTTCCAGCACCCGCCAGCTTCCGTCCTTGTGCTGCGCCCGGAACTCGAGTGGGATTGGCTCGCTCCCACCTCCTATCGTCCGCTGGAACGAGGCCAGCGCCGCCGGCATGTCTTCGGGATTGACCAGCAAGAAGCCGTTGGTCCCGACAAGCTCTTCTGGTTCATAGCCCATCGCAGTCTTCGTGGAGGGGCTCGCGTACTCGATCACACCCGTGCTGGAGAGCACGAGAATAATGTCGGAGCCGTGCTCAATCAGCGCGCGAAAGCGTTCCTCGCTAGCGCGGACCGTCTGTTCGGCTCGTACACGGTCAGTGATGTCCTGTACCAGCGACAGCACGCAGAGGCCTTCGTCCATCTCAATCAGTTCTGCCGTAAACAGGCAGTCCATGATTTCGCCGTTCTTCTTGCGGATGTGCGTCTCCAGCTCGCGAACGTGGCCGTCCCGGGTGAGGATATCGACCATTATCTGGCGCTCTTCGTTTGTGACCCAGACGTTCATCTCAGTGCTCGTCTTCCCGACTACCTCTTCTCGCTCGTATCCGAGAACGCGCGTGAAGGCGAGATTGACGTCGATGTATTTCTGCGTCGCGACGGACGTAATCGTCATGCCAAGCGGGCTGAAGAAGAACGCCTTCGAGAACTTATCTTCGCTGGAGCGGGCCGCTTGCTTGGGTGTCGGTCGCTGAGCGCCACTATTGCGTGTCATGGCGCTCCAGTTGGTCCGGACAGGCAACTGGATACACTCGACGCGCTGACCAGCGTTGATTGTCCGGCCTGTGGTTGGCGTTTGTCATAACGATAATGGGAGTTGCCTCCAAATACGTAGGATGAAAGCGTCCCCTGACGTGTTACGGAAAAGGCCCCTCGCGGGAGAGTTGGCAGCGAGAATATGGCCATTGCCAGTGACATCGGCATCTAGCGTGGGCGGGCGGTAGAATCGCTTGTATGAGCACCGTTTCCGCTGTTGGCGTGGACATCATCGAAATCGACCGCATTCAGGCCACCCTCGCCCAGTACGGCGATCGTTTCCTTGGCCGTGTCTACACGAAGCTGGAGGTAGCCGCCTGCAGAGGCCGCGTCAACGAGCTCGCCGTCCGCTTTGCCGCCAAAGAGGCGGTGATGAAGGCGCTGGGCACCGGCGCCCGTGGCGTCGCCTGGCGGGAGATCGAGGTGCTCCCCAACCACCGTGGCAAGCCGCTTGTCTACCTGCACGGGCGGGCGGCGGAGCGCGCCGAGAAGATCAGCCTCACCGCCATCGATATCAGCCTCAGCCACTCCAACAACCTGGCCATCGCCATGGTCGTCGGTGCATCGATGAACCTGGAGGCAGAGCGGGACGTCTGGCGAGCCAGCCTCGCCGAACGCCTGCGCGCGCGGGGTCTGTACGATGGCTGAGGCAACAAGCGTCGGCTTTGTCCAGCTTCTGCCGGGGGAAACTTGTCTTAAGTCATGGGAAGTGAAATGGCTCAAATGGCCGAGTCTGCCTGTCCTTGGTTTCGGCATACTCTCGCTAACAAGCGCGCGGTTAATGTTCCAATCGTTTCCTCGCCGGCTAGTGAAGCCAAGCGCGCATGTCATCGGGCTTAACCAGCTCGTCAGTTGTAAGGACAGGTTCTATTGGTGGCACCGCAGGGGCGTCGTTGATGTCGCTTTGAGCGACGGCAGGCGGTTCGGCTTCAAGCCAGTTGCCGCGTCACCTGAGGCGAGAGATATCGTCGCGCAGATCAACGAAGCTCGGAACAAGGCTGTTGCACGTGGCTGATTACCTAACGCTCGAAGAACTGCAACTTCGCACGGGCGAAAAGCTCGAGCGCCTCCGCGACTGGCAGACGCGCGGACTCATCGGCGCGGACCAGATCGACGTCTTCTTGGACCGCGACCTCGGTCGGGCGCGCCTGATCCACGACCTCCTCCACTGGGGCATCGATCTCGATACGATCGCGCAAGCCGCCAACGATCCGAACTCCGTCTTCTCCCGCTTCCTCGACGAGATCAGCGAACGCCACAAGGCCCCGACGCACTCGCTGCAAGAAGCCTGCGAGATCACCGGCGTCGACATTCCGCTCGCCCAGCGCTTGCTCGACGCCGCAGGCTTCGAGTCGCATAGCGAGCTGTTGGACGAAGGCGACATCGAACTGCTGCGCTCCTGCCGCATCGCCATCGACGCCGGGCTGCCCGAAGAGGCGATGATCCAGATCCTCCGTGTCTACGCCGACGCCATGAACCGGGTCGCCGAAGTCAGCGTCCGCTCCTCTCACTTCTACTTGCATCAACCGCTCCGCGAGCAGGGCCTTCCCGCCGACGCGATCGTCCAGCGCATCACCGAAGCGAGCGCGCGCGTCGAGCCGCTGGTGGAGCCGGCGCTCGTCTACTTCCACCACAAGGGTCTCGCCCGCGCTGAGTGGGAAGACATGATCATGCACCTCGAGGAAGAGGCCGGGCTCGCCGAGAAGTCGGACGCGCCGGGCCAGATCAGGCGCGCGATCATGTTCGTCGATCTCGCGTCCTTCACCCCGCTCGCCGAGGCGATGGGCGACTTACGGGCGCTCGCCATCCTCGACCGCTTCGGCGCGATCACGCGCAAGGCCGTGCAACGCTGCCACGGCCGCATCGTCAAGCAGATCGGCGACGCGTTCATGATCGTCTACTCGGAGTGCTATTCCGCCGTCTCCGCCGGCCTGGAGCTGGAAGCGGCGTCGCAGGCCGAGCCGCAGTTCCCGGCGATCCGCATCGGCATGCACTGGGGTCCCGTCCTCTACCGAGAGGGCGACTACATCGGTTCCAACGTCAACATCGCCTCGCGGCTGGCGGAGGAAGCGCACCGCCATCAGTTTCTCGTCACGGACGAAGTGCGCCGCCGCGCCAAGAGCCTCGAAGGCGCGGAGTTCGTGCGCATCGGCCGCCGCCGCCTGAAAGGCCTCGCCGCAGAGCTCGACCTGTTCGAGGTGCGCTCCGTCGACCCGACCGAACTGACACGCGTCGCCGACCCGGTCTGCGGCATGGAGCTTGGCCCGCGTGAGATCGCCGCCCGCCTCACCGTTGACGGCCGCGAGCACGCATTCTGCTCCGACGATTGTCTCCGCAAGTTCGTGAAGGCGCCGGATCTGTACAGCGCCGTCCCGGCCGAGTGATGCGCCTCGTCACCGTCGCCGAAATGCAGCGCCTGGAGGCAGAGTGCGGTGTCCCCCTGCCGCAGCTCATGGAGAACGCCGGCCTCGCCGTCGCGCAGGAGGCGTGGCTGCTCCTCGGCGAGATCGCGGAGCGGCGCATCCTCGTGCTGGCGGGCGCTGGCAACAACGGTGGCGATGGCCTCGTCGCCGCGCGCCACCTCAAAGAGTGGGGCGCAGACGTCATCGTCTACCTGCTCAAGCCTCGCAGCGACGACGACGCCGTTTACAAGCAAGCGCTCGATCTGGAGATCCCGATGATCGTCGAAGGTGCGGACGACGCGCCGAAGCGCCTGGCCGACGCGATGGGTGGCGCTGAGCTCGTGATCGACGCGCTGCTCGGCACTGGCAGCAGCCGTGCCATCGAATCGCCGCTCGCAGACGTTCTCGACATGCTGCGAGACGCCCGCGCCGGCCGTCTCGCCCCGCGCCTGATCGCGGCCGACATCCCGACCGGCGTCGACGCTGACACCGGCGCCGCCGACCCCCACACCATCGCCGCCGACGAAACGGTCGCGCTCGGTTTCGGGAAGGTTGGTCTTTACATCCAGCCGGCCGCGCAGTACACCGGCCGCATCGAAGTCGTCGACATCGGTATCCCCGCCGCACAGGCGGAGAGCGTGAAGACTGAGTTACTCACGCGGCGTTGGGCGCAGGACAACCTGCCCGCCCGCCCCGTTGATGCGCACAAGGGTACGTTCGGCAGCGTGATGGTCGTCGCCGGCTCGCCGCAGTACACCGGCGCGGCGTATCTCAGCTGCACCGGCGCCCTTCGTTCCGGCGCTGGCATTGTCACGCTCGCCTGCGGGCGCACGATCCACCCGATCCTCGCCGCCAAGCTCACGGAGACAACGTTCGAGGTGCTGGACGACTCCGACGGCGCGATCTCCGCGCAGGAGACGAACGACGTCCTGCGCGCCCTCGCCCGCGGCTACGAGGCGATTCTCGTCGGGCCGGGCCTCGGGCAGAGCGGCTACCAGCAGGCTTTCGTGCGCAGTCTCATCCCCGCGCTCACAACCGAACCGCCGCGCGACTCCCACCGCGCGCTGCGAGCCGCCATCATCGACGCCGACGGCCTGAACAACCTCGCGAAAGTAGACAACTGGCCGGCGCTAATCAAGGTGCCAACGATCATCACCCCGCACCCCGGCGAGTTCTCGCGCCTGACCGGCCTCACCGTCGCCGAGATCCAGGCGAACCGCCTCGGCCTCGCCCGCAAGTACGCCGAGCAGTGGAACGTCATCGTCCTCCTGAAGGGCGCGCCGTCCGTTGTCGCCGCCCCGGACGGCCGCGCGCGCCTCAACGCCTTCAGCAACCCCGGCCTCGCCACCGGCGGCACCGGCGACGTCCTCGGCGGCATGATCGCCGGCTTCGTAGCGCAGGGCGTCGAGTCATTCGACGCGGCCTGCCTCGCCCTCTACGTCGGCAGCTGGGCCGGCGAGATGGTGCGCCAGGAACTGGGCTCTGCCGGCATGCTGGCCAGCGACGTCGCCCACACCATTCCCCGCGCGATGCGTGACCTCCGCGGCGAGGCCGGCCCATCGCGCACCTCAGCCGGCCGCACGGACATCCTGGAAATGCTCGGCGGCATGCACGACGCAGGCGGACGCAGCAAATAACGCTAGCCTTCTCCACACGCGTGTGCCATTCGTCCGTATCGCTGGTCGTTCTCGCCACCCATACTCAAACCAATGGTTCTTGCCCCCGCGCAAATGATTGGTGTCTCCGGGCGCCGCTGGCACCTCCGCGGGCGCTTCCCTGACGGCGAGCTGGACGGCGCGCACAAGGAGCCGCTGATCCGACACCTCCTCTGGCACCGCGGGCTCCGTTCGGCGAGCGATGCGGCGGCGTTCCTCGAGGCGCGAGATCCCGGCTTCGATGCGATGCTTCTCCCTGACATCGATATCGCCATCGAGCGCATGCGCCGTGCTATTGCCAACGGCGAGCTGATCGCCGTTTACGGTGACTTCGACGTAGACGGCGTGACCGCCTCCGCAATCCTCATCGAGGCCTTGTCCGAGCTCGGCGCGCGCGTCATTTCGTATCTGCCGGACCGCTTCGGCGAAGGCTACGGTGTAAACCCCGGCGCGATCGAATCCCTGGCGGCGCAGGGCGTGACGCTGATCATCACCGCCGACTGCGGCACCAGCAACGTCGATGAGGTCGCGCTCGCCAACAAGCTTGGCGCAGACGTCATCGTCCTCGACCACCACACCGTCCCGCCCGAGCTGCCCGCCGCCATCGCTCTCGTCAACCCGAAGCGTATCGGCGCCCGCTACCCGGAGCCGGAGCTGGCATCGGGAGGTCTCGCCTACAAGCTGATGTCCGCGCTCTACAGCGACTGCGGCCGCCCCTTCGACGGCGACCGTTACCTGGATCTCGTCGCCCTTAGCACCGTCTGCGACATGGCCCCGCTCCGCGGCGAAAACCGCTGGCTCGTCCGCGAGGGCATGCGCTCCCTCGGCAAAGCCCAGCGCCCGGGCGTTCGCGCCCTGCTGGAAACCGCTGGCTGCGACCCAACCCGCGTCGACGCATCGACAATCGGCTACACGATCGGCCCGCGCCTGAACGCCGCCGGCCGCCTCGCCCACGCGCGCCTGTCCCTCAACCTCCTGCTGGAGCGAGACGAGACGAAGGCCCGCGCACAAGCGATCGAGCTCGGCGCGCTGAACACGCAACGCCAGCAAGCAACCACCGACGCAATGAACCTCGCCCGGAAGCTCCTCCAAGACGAGCCCGCCGCGCCGCTTATCTTCATCGGCGACGAAGCGATCCCCTCCGGCATCGTCGGCCTCGTCGCTGGCCGTCTGACCGAGCAATACAACCGCCCGTCCGTTGTCTACGAGCGCGGCCCGGAGACCAGCCGAGCCAGTTGCCGCAGCATCGATGAGTTCGACATCACCGGCGCCCTCCGCGCCACGCCCGGCCTCTTCGAGCGTTTCGGTGGGCACCGCGCCGCCGCCGGCTTCACCGCCCGCAACGAGAATCTCGCCGCGATCCAGGACTCGCTCGTCTCGCAGGCGCGCGACGAACTTAGCGGCGTAGACC
>JBDTOK010000002.1:0-37595 GCA_039933275.1 Chloroflexota bacterium
CCCGCCCCCCGGCATCTCGTCGATCTCCTCCCGGATCTTGTCCCAGGTCAGATCGCGGCGAGCCTCGTCATAGTTCCAGAGGTTGGGTTTAACCTCAAAGTCGTCGTATGCCGGCTTCTCGATCGGCGTGTAATCCATGCGGGACCCTCCTACTCGGCCTGAATCATATCCAGCCGAAGCCCCGCTTGGGTACTGGAATTCACCCGCAAATCGCGTTTGCCGCCCGCGAGGCGCAAATCTATCATGAACTTAAGGCGCGTAAGGTTAGTGCAGCATGTTTGAAATTGGTGGCGTCAGCATATTCGTCGCGTTTGCGGCGGGGCTGCTCTCCGTTGCCTCCCCCTGCGTCCTCCCGCTCGTTCCCGCCTACCTCGGCTACCTGACCGGCGCCACGCTTGAGGGGGTTCCCCTCGACGCCAGCGTCATGCACTCCGCCGCTGCGACCACTGGCGGCGGCACGATCACCGTCGCCGCACAGGCGCGAGTCCGCACTTCCGCCCCATCTCCGTTCTTGCACGCGATCGCTTTCTGCGCTGGCTTCACCGCCGTCTTCGTCGCCTTCGGAATCTCGATTGGCCTCGTCGGCTACGTGCTCAAGGACCACCAGGACTTCATCCTCAAAGTCTCCGGTGCGCTCCTCATCGTCATGGGTCTGCACCTCTCCGGCGTCATCACCATCCCCTTCATGGAGCAAGAGCGCCGCGTCGATGTCGGTAACGGCTCACGAGTTGGCTACGCGCGATCGTTCTTCGTTGGCTCAGCGTTCTCCGCCGGCTGGAGCCCGTGCATCGGCCCCACGCTCGCCTCGATCTTCGCGCTCTCCGTTTCGAGCCACACTGTGCTCCAGGGCGGACTGCTGTTGCTCGCGTACTCCGCCGGCCTCTCGATCCCGTTTCTCGGGCTTGGCCTTGCGTACAAAGCGGTCGAGCCGATCTACGTGAAGATCAAGAAGTACTCCGGTGCAATGAACTACCTGGCCGGCGCGCTGCTCATCATCATCGGCATCCTCATCTTCACGAACAGCGTCTCGCACCTGAACAGCACCTTCGATTTCGGCCTGCCCGGATCGAACGTCTAGCAATGTCCGACTTCGCGCCCCGATCCCTACGTCAGCGTTTCATCGCGCTCATCGGCGTCGCTGCCATCGTCGGCGTCGTCATCGCCGCGCTCTGGGCTGCCGGCGTCTTCGACTCCACCGCCGGCGAAGCCGCCACGCTCGTCGACACGCCGAAAGTGGACGGCGTCGCAGACGTTGGCCCGCAAACCGGCAAGATCGCCCCCGACTTCGAGATCACGGACATCGACGGCGTCCGCCACCGGCTGAGCGACTATCGTGGGCAGGCCGTCTTCATCAACTTCTGGGCGACGTGGTGCGTCCCCTGCCGGGCCGAGCTCCCCGAGATTTACGCGCTCCAGCAGGAATATGGCGACCGACTTGCGACGATCGAAGTGGACCGCGGCGAGTCAGTCGACACAGCGAAGAACTTCCTGTCGGGAGTCGAGCGCTTGGACGACAAAAAGGGCGTCAGCTACACAGTCGATGGCCTCGATCCGAGCGAGGTCGTCTACAACCGCTACGAGACGCTGCCGATCCAGGTGACGCCGATCAGCATCTTCGTCGACAAGCGCGGCGTCGTCACCAAGCTCTACAACGGCCAGCTCAAAAGCGACGACATGCGCGCCGCCATCGAGCAGGCGCTGGCCAGCGGCAACTCCGGTTAACCCCGAGCCGCTTCCAACGCAAGCAGCGACATCTTCCCCGCCACCTCCAACGCCTCCGTGCTGCGAGTCGCCCGCGCCAGCACAAACGCCCCCTCTAGCGCCGCGATCATCCCGATCGCCAAGTCCCGTGCCTTCGTCTCGCTGATGCCGGCCGTCACAAAGCGCAACGTGGCCGCCACGATCCAACCGTCGAACACCTCCACCGTCGCTTTGCGTAGCGGCTCGCTCGTGCTCGCCACCTCCAGCGCGACGGTCGCGATCGGGCAGGCGTCGGCGTAGTCCGTCTCGCGTAGTACCGCCGCCGCGCCGCTGAAGACGTTGGCCAGCCCTTCCTCCAGCGTCGCTCCGGACGCAAAGATCGCCATCACCAGGTCTTCGTACATCTTCCCGGAGCGCCGGATCACCTCGCCGCCAAGCTCTTCCTTGCCACCGGGGAAGTGGTGGTACAGCGACCCGAACGGCGCGTTCGCCCTCTGCACAACCTGCTTCAGGCCGGTGCCCGTGTACCCGTACCGCCGGAACATCGCCGCCGTCGTGTCAAGGATCCGGTCTTTTGTGCTCGTTTCCATGCGTCCTCCAGCGTCTATCGCGCCCATCCATTGTCTAGATAGAACGCTCTATTGACAAGCGCAGGGCGGCACTGCCAGAATCGGCATCGAGTAGAGCGATCACTCTAGAGGAGGCGTCATGACCTGCCGAAACACCGTTTTTGCCAAACAAACCCTCCGCTGGTCGCTCCTTCGCTGGGCCGCCGTCCTCTACGGTCTCGGCACTCTCCTCCACACCCTCGATCACTTCCGCCGCGGCACAGACGCCGTCACCTCGCAGGTCCTGTGGGCTGGCAGCCTCTCCACGCCCGTCGTCATCGTCGTGATCTTCCTCGCCGTCGTCGGCTTCCGGTACGCGCCCATCCTCGCCGTCGCCGTCGGGTTGCCGCACGCCGTCGGTATCACAGCCGTCCACCTCGCGCCGCACTGGGGCGTCCTCAGCGATTCGCTCACCAGCAATGGGGCCTCCGGCATCACCTACGCCGCCGTCCTCGTTGAAATCATCGGCGCGCTGGCTTTCGCCGCTGCCGGCGCCTACATCCTCCTCGCTGAACGCAAGATCGCGAATCCCCACCCAACGCTTTTGCACGGCAACTGATCCCGCTCGCTCCATCCCCCATTTCCCATTTCCGATTTCCCGAACGTCATCCCTTATACTGACCTCACACACCACTCAGGAGGACCCACATGAGGGACGTAGCAATCGTCGGCGCCGGGATGACCAACTTCGGCAAGTTCCTGGACCGCAGCATGAAAGACCTGGCCGCCGAAGCCGTCAACGGCGCGCTGGACTCCGCTGGCATCGACAAGTCCAAGCTCCAGGTCGCCGTCGTCGGCAACGCCACCGCCGGCCTCATCACCGGCCAGGAAATGATCCGAGGCCAGGTCGCTCTGCGAGATATGGGCATCGGCGGCATTCCCATCATCAACACCGAAAACGCCTGCGCCAGCTCCTCCACCGCCTTCCACGTCGCCTGGATGTACGTCGCCTCCGGCATGTACGACATCGCCCTCGCCGTGGGCATGGAAAAGCTCTACCACGAGGACAAGACTCGTTCCTTTAAGGCGATCGGCTCGGCCGTCGACGTCGAGTGGGTGCAGCAGATGGCTGCGCAGGCAAAGGCCGCGCAAGAGAAGAGCCGCGCCGACAACCCCGACGTCGCGGAAGGCGCCGGCGAGAAGCGCTCGATGTTTATGGACTTCTACGCAGCCTTCGCCCGTTCCCACATGGCCAAGTACGGCACGACGAAAGAACAGTTCGCGCGGGTCGCCGTCAAGAACCACTACAACGGCTCGCTCAACCCGCACGCCCAGTACCGCGAGGTCTACTCCCTCGAAGACGTTCTCGCCTCGCCGCCAGTCGCTGAGCCACTGACGCGACTCATGTGCTCGCCCATCGGCGACGGCGCTGCGGCCACGGTCATCATGTCGGCGGAGATGGCGAAGCAGTTCACCACGAAGCCCGTCTTCATCCGCGCGAGCGTTCTCGGCTCCGGCTTCGACCGCGCGCCCGGAGAGCCCGACGTTACGCAGACCGTCGCCAAGAAGGCGTATGAGATGGCTGGCGTCGGCCCGCAAGACCTGAACGTCGTCGAATGCCACGACGCCTCGGCACCGGCTGAGCTCGTGCTCTACGAAGAGCTCGGCCTCTGCGCACCGGGCGAAGGTGGCAAGCTTATCGACTCTAAGGCCACCTACATCGACGGCCCGATTCCCGTGAACCCCAGCGGCGGGCTCATCTCCAAAGGTCACCCGATCGGTGCCACCGGCGTCGCCCAGATCTACGAGATCTTCACGCAGCTCCGCGGCGAGGCCGGCGACCGGCAGGTAAAGAACCCGAAGGTCGGCATGACCGAAAATGGCGGCGGCATGGTCAAAGGCGACCCGGCCGCGTTGGCCGTCCACATCCTGACGGTGTAGCTAATCACTCCGGTAATAAAGCGGGCCCCCCACGAGGGGGTCTGTTCTTTTTGCAACCGTGGGCGCTAACATCTGGCCATGACTGACTACGAGACCGTCATCGTCGACCGGCGCGATAGTGTCGCCATCGTGCGGCTGAACCGAGTAGAGAAGCACAACGCCATCAGCCGCCAGATGTCCGCCGACCTCATCGCCGTCATCGATGAACTCGAAGGCGACGATGATGTTCGCGTGCTCATCCTGACTGGCGCCGGCGACAAGGCGTTCTGCGCCGGCGCTGACATGGCCCAGGCCGCACTCGAAGAAGGGCCTGCCGACTGGTCGCGCGATTGGGCCGCGCAGGCCGCCGTCCGTCTCGCTCGGGTGAAGAAGCCGCTGATCGGGCAGATCAACGGCTACGCCTACGGTGGCGGCGCAGTCTTCGCGCTGCAGTGCGACGTCCGAATCTGCTCCGACGACGCGAAGTTCCGTTTCGTTGGTGCCGTGTACGGACTCGTCGTCGGAGCGAGCCGGCTGCCTAGCCTGGTGGGTCCGGCGATCGCCAAAGAGTTGATCTTCACTGCGAGAACTGTCGACGCGGACGAGGCGCTTCGCATCGGGCTCGCCAACCATGTCGTCCCTAAGGCTGACCTCGAGCCCACAGTCCTCAAGATGGCGCAGGACATCGCTGCGCACTCTCTGCCCGCGCTTATCGCATCGAAGGAAGTGATCGACATCGCCTCTGGCTTCCGCGACGCCGCCAAGCGCGAGAACGAGCACAACACCGAGCTCCGCCAGTCCGACGAGCACAAACGCCGCTTCCGCGCCGCCGCCGAGCGCGTCGTCCGCGACTAGTGCGACTCACCTACCACGGCACGTCTGCCGCCCACTACGACTCCCTCGATCCGGGCGAACCGTACCTCCCTGCTGACTTCGTGCGCGACGGCTTCATTCACTGCACGGACGGCGACCGCCGTCTCGCTGACACGCTGACGAACTACTACGCGGAATCGGAGGGAGAGTGGCTGGTGCTCTACCTCGACCTCGATCTTGTCACCGTCGAGGTGAAGTACGAAGACCCGGAGCGCGTCTTCCCGCACATCTACGGTCCGCTGAACCGCGACGCCATCCTCTCGATCAAGACGATCCCGCGCATGACGGACGGGCGCTTTTTGATTCCGCCGCCGCTCAGGTGGCCGCCGTTTCCCAGCGACGAATGAGGTATGCTTGCGGCGCCCACGAAGGAGGTCGCCATGAGCCGGAACGGATCGAGCACTAACGGAACGAAGAAGTCGCGCGGCGCGATTGTTGTCACCGGCACGTCGACCGGCATCGGTCGCGCTACTGCTGACCGTCTGGCCGCCGCTGGCTTCCACGTCTTCGCCGGCGTGCGCAAGCTCGAAGATGCGAAGCCCGGCGCCAACATCACGCCTATCGTGCTTGACGTCACCGATCAGTCGACGATTGATGCTGCCGCCGCGACGGTCACCAAGCAACTTGGCGATTCACCGTTGCGCGGCCTCGTCAACAACGCGGGCATCAGCGTCGCCGGCCCGATCGAGTTCGTGCCGCTCGACGACTTCCGCAGGCAGCTCGAGGTAAACGTGATCGGGCAGGTCGCGGTCACGCAGGCGTTCCTTCCGCTCCTCCGCAAGAGCCGCGGCCGTATCGTCAACGTTGGTTCCATCGGCGGCAAGATGGCCTCGCCGTTCCTCGGTCCGTACGCTGCCTCCAAGTTCGCTCTCGAAGCTATTACCGACGCCCTGCGCGGTGAGCTTCGTCCGTGGCATATCGCCGTATCCATTGTTGAACCCGGCGCGATCGCGACGCCCCTCTGGGAGCGCAGTCGCGTCTCTGCCACAAGCATGCTCGCCAACGCGCCGGTCGAAGCCACCGAGCTCTACGGCGAGGCGATCGACGCGATGCTCGCAGCCGTGGACGTCATCGAGAACCGCGCTATCCCAGCCGACGCCGTCGCCAAAGCGATCGAGCACGCACTTACAGCGAAACGACCAAAGACGCGCTACCTCGTTGGCATCGCCGCGCGCGCCCAGTCGATCCTCGCGGGAGTAGTTCCGGACCAGGCGATGGATGGCCTGATCGCGTGGCAGCTCAAGCTCCCGAAGAAGGGCTCGAAGGCGGTGAAGAAGTCAGCGCCGGAATGTCAGCCCGAGGACTCGCGCGCCTAGCGCCCTACCGACGCGCTGCGCCGCCGGATCGTCGTTCGCGGCCAGCGCCTCCAGCGCCTGGATCGCGCCGGTCGTGTTGAGGTTAGCCGCCATCGCATCCGTAAACGGCCCGCGGTAGCGCTCGATCTCTTCGTCCGTCGCTTCGCCCGCATCGCCGAACGACTTCGTCAGCTTGTTGGCGAGTTCCTCCGTCGGCACGGGCGCGCCCTGTGGGTGGTCCCACGCCCGTGCGTAGGGGTGCGACAGCAGGTGCAGCCGCAGCGCATCCGCAGAGTACTGCTTGAGCAACTCGCCGACGAACACCATGTTCCCCAGCGACTTGCTCATCTTGTGCTCTCCGCAATACACCATTCCCGTGTGCATCCAGTGCTTCACGAAGCGCTCGCCGCTGTAGCTCTCGCTCTGCGCGGCCTCCGCGTCGTGGTGTGGGAAGACCAGGTCCTCGCCGCCGCCGTGCACCGTGATCGGCATCTTCAAGTACTTCGCGCTCATCGCCGAGCACTCGATATGCCAGCCCGGCCGCCCGGGACCCCACGGCGACTCCCAGCTCGGCTCGCCAGGCTTCTGTCCCTGCCACAGCACAAAGTCCAGCGGGTCGCGCTTGTTGGCGTCGCCCGGGAAGTTGCCGCGCTCGTTCGCGATCTCCAGCAGCGCCTCGTACGGCTCTTTGAACAGACGCGGGAAGTTCTTGTCTTTCTTCACCTCGAAGTAGACGTTCGGGCCGCTCGCGTACGCCAACCCCTTCTCCACCAGCCCGCCGATGATCGCCTGCATCTCCGGGATGTGCTGCGTCGCCCGCGGCGCTACGTCCGGGTCGAGGTTGCCCAGCGCCGACATCTGCTCCCGGAAGCTGGCGTACTCGCGGTTGCCCAGCGCCTGCCAGTCCTCCCCCAGCTTGTTCGCCCGCAGCAGCACGTCGTCGTCGATGTCGGTCACGTTCTGCACGTACGTCACCCGGCGCCCGCAGAAGCGCAGGAACCGCACCAGCACGTCGAACATGATGTAGGTAAACGCGTGCCCCAGGTGCGAGGTGTCGTATGGCGTCACGCCGCATACGTACAGCCCCACCTCGGCGTCATCGATCTGCTCGATACGCTTCGATTCTGTGTTGTACAGGCGAATTAGCGGAGCCACGAGCCGTATCGTAGCTGTTGCGGCGGCCTGTGCGGAAGGCTTACGCTCCCATTCGCAACCTGAGGAGGTTCCGTATGAGCGACGTTTGTGGCGTCAAAGTGGGCGATCGCGCCGAATACACCCGCACCGTGACGATGGACGATATCCAGAAGTTCGCCGACGTCACCGGCGACGCCAACCCTCTGCACAGTGACGCCGAGTACGCCAAAAAGACCCGCTTCAAGGAGCCGATCGCTCACGGCATGCTCAGCGCCGGCTACATCTCCGCCGTGCTCGGTACGAAGCTCTGCCCGGACGCTGTCACCATCTACCTCAGCCAGACGCTCCGCTTCATGCGCCCGGTCAAAGTCGGCGACACGATCCGCGCCATCGCCGAAGTTGAGGGCCTCGAGGCGGAGAAGCGCACGCTTACGCTGAAGACGGAATGCTTCAACCAAGACGGCGACGCGGTCGTCAAAGGCGAGGCCGTCGTCATGCTGGACCCGATCCGCGACTGACGCGATGCCGCAGTACCGAAATCCCGGCAAGCTTACTTTCACCGGCGTCATCAACGGCGCCGAGGATAACGGTGGCGCTTTCATCGAGTTTCCGCATGATGTGCAAGAGATGTTCGGCGTGAAGGGACGCGTACCAGTCAAAGTCATCTTCGATGGCCATCGCTATCGCGGCAGCATGGTGAGGATGGGCAGCGAGCGGCACCTCATCTTGATGCTGAAGGAGATCCGCGAGAAGCTCGGCAAAGGCCCGGGCGATTCCGTCGCCGTCACCGTCGAGCTCGATGTCGAGGAGCGCAAGATCATCCTGCCGCCCGACGCCCGAGAAGCTCTCCGCGATGCCGGCGTTCTACAGGCGTTCGACAAGCTCGCCTTCTCATACCAACGCGAGCACGTCATGTCCATCGAGGACGCCAAGCGTCCCGAGACCCGCCAGTCACGCATCGAGAAGATGGTCACCGTTCTCCGCGAGAAAGCGACCGCCAGGTGACCGACACCGCGCTCATCCCCGAGGGCGTACACAAGATTCGTGTCCCGCTCACGGGCAGCCCGCTCGGCTGGGTAAACTCCTACGTCATCAACACGGACGAAGGGTACGCGCTCGTCGACGTCGGCTGGGACACGCCCGACTCACTCGAAGCGCTGCGCAAGGGCCTGGATGACCTGAACATCCCGCTCGAATCGATTCGGCGGCTGATCATCACGCACAACCACCCCGACCACTACGGGCTTGCCGGGCGTCTTGTACAGCTGGCATCGTGCGGCGTCATGATGCACCGCCTCGACGCGGTGCACATCGAGAGCCGCTACGTAAACATGACGCAGCTCGAAGCCGAGATGACGCAGTGGCTGCGCACGCACGGTGCACCGAAGGACGAGCTGCTCGACATGGTGAAGGGCTCCGAGATGATCCTGAACCGCGTGAACATCGTGAACCCCGACATTCAGGTGGACGGCGGTGAGCGCATAACCGGCGGCAAACTGGAGTGGGAGATCGTCTGGACGCCCGGGCACTCCATCGGCCACATCTGCCTGTACGAGCGCACCACGAAGTCGTTCATGTCCGGCGACCACATCCTCAACCCGATCAGTCCTAGCATCGGCCTGCACGCGCAATCGATGGGCAACCCGCTCTCCGACTACCTCGCGTCCCTGCAGGCGATCCGCGACCGTGACGTCGAAGTCGTCCTCCCGGCGCACGGTGACGAGTTCCGCGGCTTCCGCGAGCGCATCGACCAGCTCGTCAGCCACCACGAGACCCGCCTCGACGAGATCTGCGAGATCGTCGCGCGCGAGGGCGATCAGTCCGCCTACGACGTCGCTTCTAACATGCGCTGGCGGACCAACAACGCCTGGAAGGAGTGGCCGCCGTTCCAGCGCCGGATGGCCACCACCGAAGCGCTCGCCCACACGGAACTGCTCGTCTCCCGTGGCCGCCTGCGCCGCCAGATTGCCGACGGCGGCCTCGTCCGATACGCTTTGCCCCTGTGACCATACCTAAAACCACCGGCGGCAACTTCTTCGAAGACTTCCAGCGCGGCGCCACCATACAGCACGCCGTCCCCCGCACGATCTGGGACGGCGACCTGGCGCTCTACATTGCCCTCACGGGCGACCGCCGTCCGCTCAACTCTGACCGCGAGTTCGCCCAGTCCCTCGGCTTCGACCGCGAGCCCGTCCACGACTTGCTGGTCTTCCACATGGTCTTTGGCCGGGCGGTTCCCGACGTCTCGCTCAACTCGCCGGCCAACCTTGGCTACGCCGATGTCCGCTTCCTCCGCCCCGTCTACACCGGCGACACCCTCCGCGCTGAGACCAAGGTCATCGGCAAGCGCGAGACCTCCCGCCCAGACGTCGGCATTGTCTGGGTGCACACGAAGGGCGTGAACCAGCACGACGAGACCGTCCTCCAGTTCTACCGTTGGGCGATGGTCAACAAGCGCGAGCCCGGCAAGCCCACCGGCGATGACGACGCCCCCGAACTGCCCGCGCAGGTGAGCACCGAAGACCTGTACGTCCCACCGGAGCTAGATCTCAAGCGCTATGACACCGTTATCACCGCGCAGAAAGCGATGTGGGAGGACTATGAGCCGGGCGAGCGCATCATGCACCCGCAAGGTCTCACCGTCGAAGACGCGGAGCACCAGATGGCGACGCGCCTCTACCAGAACAACGCTCGCGTCCACTTCAACGACGTCCTGCAAAAGAAGTCGAAGCTGGGCAAGCGCATTATCTACGGCGGCCACATCATCTCGCTCTGCCACTCCATCAGCTACGACGGGCTCGAGAACGCGATCCGCGTCCTCGGCTTCAACGCCGGCGCCCACGCCAACCCCACCGTCGCCGGGGACACGCTCTTCGCCTGGACCGAAGTGCTGGCACGCGTCGAACTTGGCCGCGCTGACGCGGGTGCCCTCCGTCTGCGGCTCGTCGGAGTCAAGAACATCGACCCGCGCGAGGAGGACGTCCCGCTGCGCATCAAGGGCGACGATGGCCGCGAGTCCTACAACCCGAACGTCGTCCTTGACCTCGACTACACGGTGCTCATGCCGCGCAAGCGATAGCCAATGTTAAACGGCGAAACGATCACCGTCCGCCCCGTCACCGAAGCCGACCTCACGCGCCTCTACGAGAGAAACATCGATCTAGAAAATCGGGGCGAGTTCTTCGGCCTCAACTTTCGCACGATGTCGGAGCTCAAGCGAGACTACGCGAAGCACGGGTTCTGGTCAGACGAATTCGGCATGCTGTTGATCTGCCCACGCGGTACGGACGAATTCATCGGCCAGGTCGTCTGGTTTCCGACCGTTCGCTATATGGACGAGATCGAGGTCGGCTACATCATGTGGGACCAGTCCGCGCGCCGTCGCGGCGCCATGACCGAGGCGGTCAAGCTCTTCACGCGCTATCTGTTCGACACACGCATCCTGAATCGCATCCGCCTCTGCATCGCCAGCGGCAACATCGCCTCCCGACGCGTCGCTGAAAAAGCCGGCTACACGCACGAGCTAACGCAGCGCGGGTCCGATTTCCACCGCAACAAGCGCTTCGATATGGAGCTTTACGCATTCTTGCGCAGCGATCTCGCGAAAGCGCAGTAACGGAGACATCATGCTCAACGGAGAAGTCGTCACCCTTCGCCCAATCGTCGAAGAAGATCTCCCGCAGCTCTATGAGCACATCATCAACGTTGAGAACCGCGGCGAGTTCTACCCGCGCACGTTCCAGACGATGTCGTCGTTACGCAAGGAGCTTGCGGATACCGGCTTCTGGTCCAACGAATTTGGCATCCTTCTGCTCATCGACAACGAGTCCCGCAACATCGTTGGGCAGATCGTCTGGTTTAAGACCGTGCAGTACATGGACGAGCTAGAAATCGGCTACATCATGTACGACCAGTCGACACGCTCACGTGGCGGCATGACCGAAGCGCTCAAGCTGCTGACCCGCTATCTGTTCGACACGAAGCAGGTAAATCGCATCCGCCTCTGCATCGTGACTGAGAACGGACCATCTCGCCGGGTCGCCGAAAAGGGGGGCTACACGCATGAGGGAACCCAGCGCGGATGCTTCTTTAACCGGGGCAAACACCACGATATGGAGCTTTACGCCTTCCTGCGGGCCGATTTATCCACATAAGCTGGTTGCCAATAACGGGTGGATTGCCCGATAGTCATCAGAGACACCCGCCGAGTCCACACAAAGGAGAACCATGGCTACCAAAGACGCGAAGACCGAAAAGCCCGCCCGCAAGGCCAGCGCCGCATTCATGAAGCCCGTCACACCCAGCCCGGAGCTCGCCCTTATCGTTGGCGACAAGCCGATGCCGCGCACGGAAGTCACGAGCGCGCTTTGGAAGTACATCAAGGCGAACAATCTCCAGGACCCCGCTAACAAGCGCAACATTAACGCCGACGAAAAACTGAAGGCGGTCTTCAACGGCAAGGCCACCGTCAACATGTTCGAGATGACCAAGCTCGTCTCCGCCCACCTGAGCTAAAAGCAACGCCGCACTCGCGGCTCAATCACCTCGCATCAAAGAGGGTCAGGCGAAAGCCTGACCCTCAATCATTTCTCCGAGTACTAGCATTTAGTGCGATGTCCCTCGCTCACCGATCGCGATGTGGTGCCCGTCCGGATCGTGAATCACAAAGTCGCGATTCCCCCACGGCTGCGTCGTCAACTCCATGTCGATGCTCGCACCCGCCTCGCGCAACTGCGAGTACAACTCCTCGACGCCGGTCACGTACACGTAGCAACCACTCACCTGCGGCATCGCATTGTGAACCAGCGCGATCTCCGCGCCCTCACGCACAACCAGCGCAAACTCCGGCGGCTCGCCCATCGTCGCTACGATCTCAAAGCCAAGCTTCTCGCGGTAGAACGCCGCTGTGCGCGCCACATCGCTCACCTGGAAGTTCGGCCGCGCGTTCAGAAAGTGGACCGTGGCCACTAGTTCTGCCAGCTGATGTCGAACACCCGCACCGGATCCTCGAATCCGCGCATCACATGCTCGCCGCGGTCCGCAAACAAGAAACCTTTGCCGCCGCACAATTCGCGTACTCCCAGCGACGAAAGTATCTCACCGCCCTGCGCCATCGCCGCGATGCGCGCGGCCATGATCACGGTCTCGCCGAACAGATCGCCGTCCTCTTCGATCGGCTCACCTGCGTTCAGCCCGACCCGGATCGTTAGCGGCTCCTCGGCGGACTCATTCCGCTCCGCGAACGCCTTCTGCAGCGCAATCGCGCACTCGACGCCCTTCGTCACGGACGGAAACGAGGCCATGAACCCGTCGCCCATCGTCTTTACTTCGGATCCGCTGTGCTGCTTGAGCACATCGCGCGTGACCGTCTCATGCTCGCGCAGGACGGCTCGCCCCTTCTCGTCACCGAGGCGGCGCATCATCGCCGTGTGCCCGACGAGATCGGTGAAGAGAATCGTCTTGAATCCCGACGTTTGGTCCGCCGCGGGTCTTTTCTCGCGCGTCTCGTAACCCACGAATTCTGAAAGAGCGGCAAACGCCTTCTGGAATCCCTCAGGACCCATGATGTGAGCCCCGTTGAGTGAGACAAAGCGAGCCCCCTTGATGCCCGCGGCTATCTCCTGTCCCAATTCGATCGGGACGATGCGATCCTCGTGCGTATGGATCACCAGGGTCGGTACATTAATCTGCGAGAGCAGTGGGCGCACGTCGATGCTAACGGCGGCTTCGATGATCCCGACTGCGTCTTGAGCGTTCGCGCAAGTCCGCTGATACGCCGCGAACGCCTCAATGCTCATGATCGAATTCTCCCCGACAAATAGCTCCGCCATCACTTTCGACGCCATGCCCCACTCAGCCTTCGTGATCGCGATAACCGCGTCGCGCATCTGCGGCGTTCCCGCAAGCCCGGCGCCGTTCGCGAACGAACCGAGGATGATCAGCTTTGTTACCTTCTCCGGGTGCCGCGCGGCGTAGGCAATCGCGATTGGCCCACCTTCGGAGTGTCCGCCGAGCGCGAACTTGTCGATCCCAGCGTCCTCTACAACGGCCTCCACGTCACGCACCCGCGCTTCGAGTGAGAGATCGCTGATATTGCGTCCAGATAGTCCGCCCCCGCGCTTGTCCATCTGTATCCAAAGATGACGGGCGGAGTATTGGAGGATACCCATGCTTTCGGAGAGTTGGTGATCGATCTCCAGGTGGCTTATCCAGCCCGGGATCCAGACGATGGGTGAACCTTCGCCCGCGATGGAATATGCAATGCGAGTCCCATCGAACGAGGTGCAGTATCTGACTTCGCGCTCCATATCGGAGTCAGGATACCAGCGGGAGCGCCCGAACTACAGCAAACCGGGCAAGTCTCGCCCTGGTCCGCATCTGGTGGGTTAGAGCGGCGTTAACGCTCCAGCGTCTCTCCCGAGTACAGCTTTCGCACGATCACACCCTTCGCCGGCGCCGCCTGCACGCATAGCTCGCACAGCACGCACTCATCGAGGTTCGACTCAATGATTGTCGCATTGCCCTGCGCGTCCGTCCCGAAGATGTTCACCGGGCAGACCTCCACCAGCTTCTTCGCCAGCTCTTTGTCTTGCGCGGCCTGCGCCTGGATGTCTACTTCGATGAACATCGCCATGCTTCTCTCCTAGTGTCCGTTCGCCATCTGCCAGTGCTTCGCTGTATCGGTGACGTGCTGGTACTTCGTGACTTTGCCGGCCTTGTTGAATACCCAGAGGTGGCCCTCGTACGGGAAGCTGTACTTCTTACCCGTCTCCCGGTGCGTCGCCTCCATGTGAATCAGCACGAACACTTTGTCGCCGGTTTCGAAATAAGTCTCCGGATCAAACGTCGTGAACTCGATTGGCGCGAGCGACTCGAAGAACGCCGGCACTTCCGCCTTGCCGTGGCGCGGCTCGAACCAAGGGATACCTTGCGTCTGACTGTCCGTCTCCCACTCGACGTTGTCGTCGAGGTGTTCGAGGATGGCCGGCACATCGCCGCGCCCGAACGCGTCGTACATCTGCTTTACTGAATCGACGTTGCTCATTTCATTTCCTCCGTGATTGTGATGTCGCCCGTTATTCGGGGCGACCAACAACTCGGATCACTTCTTCGCCAGCGCCTTTTTCACAAGGTCGGGAATCTGCGAAATCTCCTCTGCTACGGCGATGCCGGCCTCGTTCAGGCGCAGCAGCTTCTCTTCCGCCGTGTCGGCCTTGCCTTCGACGATCGTCCCTGCGTGCCCGAAGCGCATGCCAGGCATCTTGTCCATGAACTTGCCAGCCATGAAGGCGATAATCGGCAGCCGCGAGTTGTTCTCCTTCACCCAGAGGGAGAGCTGCGCGTCCATCGGCCCGCCCGGCTCCGTGTAGATCACGATCGCGTCCGTCTCCTTGTCCGCTTCGAACAGCGGCATCAGCTCCGCGTACGTCGAGCCAATCATCGGGTCTCCGCCGATCGACACCGCTGTGCTCTGCCCGAGCCCGGCGGCCGTCAGCGAGTTCGATATCTCTGTAGTCATGCCGCCTGAGCGTGACATAACTCCGATGCGACCCGGCGAGTACGCCTGTCGAGTGTTCGCGGCCGGCCCGCCGATGCCGCCCATCTTGCCTTTGCCCGGCGTAATCATCCCTAGGCAGTTGGGCCCGATCACCCGCGTCCCGCGCTCCTTCGCAAACTCAAGAACCTGTGCCACCTCGTAGCGGGGCGTGCGCTCGGTGACGATGACCAGGATCTTCACCCCGGCCTCGATCGCCTCAAAGGCAGCGTCGCGCACGAACGGCGCCGGCACCGTAATCACCGACCCGTCGACGTGCTCTTTCTTCGTGATCTCGGCCACCGTGTCGTATACAGGCACGCCGTACACGTCGCGGCCGCCGCGTCCTGGCGTTACCCCGCCCACCACCTTCGAACCGTAGTCCAGGCACTCGCGTGTCATATTGACCGCTTCGCGCCCGGTGATGCCCTGGATGATGAACGTTGTGTTCTCGTCGATAAGTATGCTCATGCGTTGTCCCTCGGTGGCATCACCATGCCCTCGACCATAAACAGATGGCCGGTCGTAGCGTTTTGTCGTATCGGCGCGATCGCCTGGTACGCCGGAGAGTCGTACCATTCGCGCGCTTTCTCCAGCGAAGCGAACTCGCCAACGATTGTGCGGAGGTGCGGAATCGAACCTTCGCGCACGACGGCGTCGTTCGCGGCCACAATCTTGCCGCCAAAGGGCTTCAGCGTCGGGAATATCTTAGATGCGTAGTCGTAGTAAGCATCGACGTCCTGCACGTCAAACTGCGCGATCACGTAAGCGCTCACTTCGCGTTGATCTTTTCCACGGCGCGCCGCGCCGCTTCAGACATCGAGACCGTCCGGTCGCAGTAGTCGACGCCATACTTCTCGAGCAGCTTGAACCCTTCGCCTTCCCATGAGCCGGGGATGCGGAACACCGCGATCTTCTCGGCCGGATCGAACCCCATCTCGATGACGCCCTTGACCACGCCGCGGGCGACGATATCCACGCGCGTGTTCGAGACGACGTTCATGATCACCGCGATCTTGTCGACGCCCGGCTTGCTGAGGATGAGTTTCGTCAGCTCGCACGCCTTCAGCACGCTGGGGTTGCCGCCGATCTCGCAGTAGTTGGCCGGTCGGCCGCCGTACTTCTGGATCGCATCGAAAATCGTCAGCGAGCCACCGCCGGCGCCGATCACCAGCCCCAGGTTGCCGTCGAACTCGACGACCCGGCCGGCGACGCCACGGTGGTCCACCTGGTCGACCCGAGCGCCGCGCATCTCGAACTCTGTCGGGGGGCGCCCCTGTCGGGTCTCGTCTGCGCCGATGCCGAGGTCGTCCAGCACCGACATCTGGTGCCGCTCCCGCGCCTCTTCTTCCATATCGAGGTGGCAGTCCAGCACAACGAACGTGCCGTCCGTCAGCTTACCCAGTGGGTTGATCTCCGCCAGCGTCAGGTCGTACGCGAGGAACGTCTTCACGAGCCTCGACATAACTGCAGTCAGCTGATTGAGGTCGTTGCCGGTGATCCCGAGCGATGCAACCGCCAGCTTCGCCTTGTGGTCGGTGAACGGCAGGAGCGTCGAGAAATGCGCCTTCGCGATGTGCTCCGGGTGCGTCTCCGACACCTCTTCGATGTCGATGCCACCCATGTCGCTAATGATCATCAGAGGCTGCTTGGCGACAGCGTCAAACGTAACGCCCAGGTAATACTCCTGCGTCACCGAGGCCTTCGCCTCAACAAGCACGTTCACCGGCAATTGGTCCTTTATCGGCAGCTTCATTATCTCGAGGCAGGCCCTTTCCGCTTCGTCCGGCGTGTCCGCAAACTTCACGCCGCCGGCCTTCATACGTCCGCCAGACAAAACCTGCGACTTGAGCACCACCGGCCCGCCAATACTATCGGCGATCCGCCGAGCGTCCTGCGGCTGCTCCGCCGTCCCGCCTGCGGGAAGCCGAACTCCCTGCATGGCGAGGAGCCGTTTTGCTTCGAATTCGTAAAATCTCATCGTCGTCCGCTTTCGTTAGAGCCCGTACAGCTCTGCGTACTTCTTATCCCGCTTCGCGATCATCTTCGCCGTGGCCACCATGACCTGCGCCTGCTTGAACGTGGCGTCGTCTTGCATGCGGCCGTCTAGCATCACTGTGCCGGTGCCGTCGCCCATCGCCTCGATGATGCGTGTCGCCATCTTTACTTCGTCCGCCGTCGGGCTGAACTCGCGGCGTGCAATCTCGATCTGGCTTGGGTGCAGCGTCCAGGCGCCGACGCAGCCCATCAGGAACGCCGCTCGGAACTGCACCTCGCACGCCTTCGGGTCTTCGATCGCCCCGAACGGCCCGTAGAACGGCAGGATCCCGCTCGAATTGCAGGCGTCCACCATCCGCGCCATCGTGTAGTGCCACGGGTCCTGCTGCGCCGACAATCGAGGCGTGTCCGGGTTGTTCGCGTCCGGATCTGATATCACCTGGTACGACGGATGCCCGCCGCCGACGCGCGTCGTCTTCATACGCCTCGATGCCGCTAAATCCGCCGGCCCGAGGCTAATCCCTTGCATTCGAGGGCTGGCCGCGCAAATCGCCTCCACATTCGAGACTCCGAGCGCCGTCTCCAGGATCGCGTGCACCTGCAGCGACTTTTTGATCCCGTGCTGCGCTTCAAGTTGCGCCAGCAGCCGGTCGATGTAGTGGATGTCCCACGGCCCTTCGACCTTCGGCACCATCACCACGTCCAGCTTGTTGCCGATCGCCGGGATCACCTCGAACAAGTCGTCTAGCACCCACGGGCTGTCCAGGCTGTTGATCCGAGTCCACAGCGACGTCTCCCCAAAGTCGTTCTTCTGCGCGACTTCGATCAGCCCAGCGCGGGCTGCATCCTTCTCCGTGGCCGGGATCGCGTCCTCCAGGTTGCCGAGCAGCACGTCGACCTGCGGGATGATCTCCGGTATCTTCGCGCGCACTTTCTCCAGGTGGGGCGGGAAGAAGTGGATCATCCGATACGGCCGCGCCGGGATCTCATTGATCGGGGTAGGCGCGCCGACGGCCAGCGGCGTCAGAAATGCCCTCGGATTTCGCATAAGAACGAGTCGGAGTATATGAAGCCATATCTGAGAGGGTCAAGGAACGAGCGTGCTAGCATTGCCCCGATGACCAACACGGGCCCTTTTCGCAGCGTTCTCTTCGTGCCCCTGACCGCACCCCGCTTCATCGAGAAGGCGGCCCAATCCGTCGCCGACGCCATCTGCCTCGACCTTGAGGACGCCGTCGCCCCCGATCAGAAGGACGCGGCCCGAGCCGCCGCCCCCGCCGCCATCGACACGCTGGCCGCCTCCGGGTGCGCCGTCTGGGTGCGCATCAACGCAATCGATTCCCGCCACTCCGAAGCTGACCTCGACGCCATCGTCCGGCCCGGCCTGAGCGCCGTCATGCTCCCGAAAGCCGGGTCCGCCGCCGACATCGCCCGTCTCGAAGAAGCGCTCTCCCGCCTCGAAGGCGAGCCTGGGCTCGACGCCGCAAAGGCCGTAGCCATCGTCCCCCTGATCGAAACACCGCGCGGCATTCTCCACGCCGAGGGCGTTTGTGGCGCCTCCCCGCGCGTCATCGCAGCCGCTTTCGGCGCCGAAGACTTCCGCGCCCAGATGCGAACGGGTGACTCCACCGCGGCTTTGGCCTACCCCCGCGCCCACCTCGCCGTCGTCTGCGCCGCCGCCGGCATCGAAGCCATCGACACTATCGACACCCAGTACTCAGACCTCCCCGCGCTCGAAGCCGGTATGCGCCAGGTACGCGCCCTCGGCTTCGGCGGCAAGCTGTGCATCCACCCAGCGCAGGTGCCCATCGCCAACGAAGTCTTCCGCCCTGGCGAGGCGGAGCTGGCCGAGGCCCGGGCAATAGTCACCGCTTTCGAGCGAGATGGCCTCGCGAAGGGGCGCGCGGCCATACCGCTGGGGGGTAAAATGATCGACACGCCGATCTACTGGCGGGCCAAGCGCCTGCTAGAGGCGGCGGAGCGAACGGAGAAGTGAAGTACCGAGATGCCATTCAAGATTGTCGAACGGGACGGCTGGTTCGTGACTACCCAGAAGGGCAGCCACCGCCAGTTCAAACATCCCGTCAAACAAGGCAAGGTCACGATAGCGGCCATCCGAGCAAAGATGTGCCGCCAATGACATTGAACAGCATCATGCGTCAGGCTCAGATCCGGCTCCGAGACCAAGAGTGACGAAATACTTAGTAATCCTCGAAAAGGCCGAAGGAAACTGGGGTACGTTCGTTCCGGATCTGCCCGGCTGCGTAGCTCTCGGTGACACGGTCGAAGAAACGATGGAACTCATGCGCGGTGCAATTGACATGCACTTGGGCGCCATGGTCGAAGACGGTGACCCTATACCTGAGCCCACCACATTAGTCGACTATGTCGATGTAGACGTTCCCGCCAAGAAGAATGCTGACTCCAAGCGTCCACGTACCCGCAAGAAAGTCGCGGCCAGGCCAAATGACTAACACCAACGGCAGCTCACACAACGGCGACGACAACCACATCGCCGATGAGAAGAAGCGCTGGCTCGCTGGCGCCTACGCCAGGTCCGTCGAGAACGGCGGCGAGCGCAAGGACACCGACTTCCGGACCAGTTCCACGGACGCCGAGCCCCTCTACACTCCGGCGGACGTCCACTCTGACTACGAGACTGACATCGGTTTCCCCGGCGAGTATCCGTTCACGCGCGGTGTCCAGCCCAACATGTACCGCGGCCGCCTCTGGTCGATCCGCCAGTACGCTGGCTACGGCACGCCCGAAGAGACGAACGCGCGCTTCAAGTTCCTGCTGAACGAAGGCCAGCCCGGCCTCTCCGTCGCCTTCGATCTGCCGACGCAGCTCGGCTACGACTCCGACGACCCCCTCGCTGAGGGCGAAGTCGGCAAGGTCGGCGTCGCCATCGACACGCTAGCCGACATGGAGACGATGTTCGAGGGCATCCCCCTGGATCGCGTGAGCACCTCGATGACGATCAACGCTCCTGCCGCCGTCCTAGTCGCGATGTACGCTGTCGTCGGCCAGAAGCAGGGCGTCCCGCAGGACCGCATCTCTGGCACCGCCCAGAACGACGTCCTCAAGGAGTACGTCGCGCGCGGCACTTACATCTACCCTCCGAAGCCCTCGCTTCGGCTCGCCGCTGACCTCATGTCGTACTGCGCCCGCGAACTGCCTCGCTTCAACGCGATCAGCATCAGCGGCTACCATATGCGCGACGCTGGTTGCACCGCCGTCCAGGAGATCGCCTTCACCTTCGCCAACGCTGTGGCCTACGTCGAAGCGGCCATCGAGCGAGGCGTCAGCGCCGATGACATCGGCCCGCGGATCAGCTGGATCTTCAACACACAGAACAACTTCCTAGAAGAGATCGCAAAATACCGCGCCCTCCGCCGGATGTGGGCGCGCATTATGGCGGAGCGCTTCGAAGCCAAGGACACGCGCTCGATGATGCTGCGCACGCACGTTCAGACGGGCGGCGCCACCCTCACCGCCCAGCAGCCGGAGGTGAACATCATCCGCGCGTCGCTGCAGGCGCTTGCCACCGTCATCGGCGGCGTGCAGTCACTCGCGCTCTCTTGCTACGACGAAGCCCTCGCCCTCCCGACGGAGCAGGCCCAGCGCATCGCCGTCCGCACGCAGCAGGTCATCGCTTACGAGAGCGGCATCGCGGACACGGTCGACCCGTTCGCCGGGTCTTACTACATCGAGAACCTGACGGATGAGCTTGAGCAGAAGGCTCAGGAGTACCTCAACAAGATCGAGGATATGGGCGGCGCCATCCAGGCGATCGAGTCCGGCTACGTCCAGCGTGAGATCCAGGAAGCGTCCTACGCCTACCAGAAGTCCGTCGACGAAGGGCGCAAGGTCATCGTCGGCGTCAACAAGTTCGTGAACGAAGGCGAAGACCCGCAGCCCATCTTCCGCACCGACCCAAAGTCCGAGAAGGCCCAGATCGAACGCCTCACCACCGCCCGCGGCCACCGCGATGACGCCGCCGTCGCGGCAGCGCTCGCCAACCTTACCGCCGCCTGCAGCAACGGCGACGGCACGTCCGGCGGGGCGGAGAACCTGATGTACCCTATCGTCGAAGCAGTGAAGACGTACGCTTCAGTGGGCGAGATCTGCGGCGCCATGCGCGGCGTTTTCGGCGAGTACACCGCCGCCACGGCCGTCTAACCTAACCCCGATTTAATCCGTAGTCCGTTGACGTAGCCGGCGCTCACTCGCGAGAATCATCTCGTGCCCATCGCCGTTCGCCGTGTCGTCTCACTCGTTGCCTTGCTGGCCTTCACGCTGCTCGTCGCCTACGGCTCCGGCTCCGTCGCCTCATCTGCGACCGTCGTCCAGGGTGACGCCGACTGCTCCGGCACAGTCGCGGCACCAGACGCGCTTGGCATCCTCGGTAACGCCAGCGCGGGCCGGCCCCTCGGTTGCGCCGACTCCGCGGACACCAACTGCGACAACCACGTTGATGCCCGTGACGCACTCAACGTCCTGCTCTACGTGAGCGGCGCGTCGCCCAACCTACCGGAATACTGCACCGCGATGGCCGACGCTCTGCCGCTAACGCAGATCGCCATCGACACGAGCCTCCACCCAGACCCGGCGACGATAGACGCGCTGGATGGCGGTCCGCCAAACACCGTTCACGAGATCGTCGACCCCAGTGGCGTGACCACTCTCTTCGCTGACCAGGAGATGATCTACAAGCCGGACAACGACCAGGACCTGCAACAGTTCCTCGCGGCAACTCACGGCACCGTCGTCCGCGACGGCACGTTCCAGCTTCCGGCCGAGGCGGGGATCGCTTCCAGCAACAGCATCAACGACGGCTACTACCTGATCGCCGTCGATCCGGACCAGGGCGGCCTCGGCGATCTTGCTGGCCACATCTCGGATGCTGGGATAACCGGCAAGGTCGTGCTCGACAGCGTCGGCGCGGCCACCTTGCTCGACATTGCCACTGGCACGCCCGGCGAAAGGGCCCAACTCAGCGCCGTCGGCAACATGAACGCCACTGAAGACCAGCAAACCGGGGACTCGCCCGTCAATTTCTTCGACATCGGGAGCACTTTCCAGTACTCAGGCGATCCGCCGCTGGACATCAACGTCGTCGGCGCCTGGAGCTACATGCGCTACCAACAGGCCATCCTCGCGGAGGACGCGATCCCGTTTCAGGCCACCCGCGTCGCCATCATCGACACTGGCTTCGCCCTCGACACCTCTACCGGCCTCCCCCTGGGCGGCAACCTCGATTTCTTCCCGCAAGGCCTGCGCCCCAGCCAATACGACGCCCAGGACGAGGACTACACCGCGGGCGGCGAGGCTACTGCCAGCTGCGGCGACCCGGCCGGTTGTCCCTGGCACGGCATACAGGCGGCCAGCGCTTGTTGCGCCATCGTCGATAACCATTACGGTAGCGGTGGGACCGCTAACAACTACGTCGTCCCAATCATGATCAAGATCGATGGCCACGTCTCAGTCTGGGCCGACGCCATCCGCGCCGCTGAGCTCTTGGAGGCGGACGTGATGTCGATGAGCTTTTCCTATAGCTGCGACCACTTCTGCGGCTGGTTCGACGGGGATATCGGTGACGCCGTCGATCACGCCGGACACGCTGGCCGCATCCAGGTCGCCGCCGCCGGGAACGACGGCGTCGACATCGGCGGGGATGACCACTTCCGTCCGTGTGAGTTCGTGAAGACGATCTGCGTCGGCGGTATGAACGCTGGCAAGACCAACCTGCGCAACTTCGGCTCACCCGTCGACATTTGGGCGCCCGAAGACCTGACCACGACCGTCACGCCCGTCTCCAGCGCGAAGGACGACAACAACATTGGAAGCGATGAGTTGACGCACTTCAACGGCACCAGCGCCGCCACGCCATTTGTCGCCGGTATCGTCGCGATGATGAAGTCGCTGAACCCGGACCTAACCTACGTCGACGTGCTCCGGATTCTCGGAGACACCGCGCTCCCTGCCACCGACCCCAAGATCTCGAAGGGCTACATCAACGCGATGGCCGCTGTGCAAGCCGCGAAGCCCAACCTTCCGCCCGTCATCACTAACGTTCGCGCCCCCCAGTCGAAGGAAACGTACGGCTACGCCGGCATAGACTTCCGCGTCGACGTCTACGATCCGGAGCCCGGCTCCCTCGATCCCGAGTTCAACAACGGCATGTTCGCCACCTTCGAGTTCAACGGTCAGACGATCTGCTCCAGCAGCCAGCTCACCTATCGAGATGGCATCCCCGGATTCGACTGCTTCCCGAGCAATGTCACCCCTGGCACCGGCGACGTGATCATTACGGTCACTGATTACTTTGGCGCGGTTGATATGGCCCGCATCAACGAAGTGCACATCGTCAATCATCCGCCAATCGTCGATATCATCGAACCCGAAGACGGCGAGACCCATTACTCCAACGAGTCGCTCAGGTTCAGCGCCTACGTCTTCGACGCCGAGGAGACGATCCCCTTCCCGCAGGACCAGATCGTCTGGAGCTCCAACATCGACGGCGTCATCGGCACCGGCGACACGATCAACTCGGCTCTTTCGCAGGGCGAGAACACGGTCACTATCACCGCGACTGACTCCAAGGGCACCTCCACGTCGCAGTCGATCACGCTACACATCCAGTCGGGCGCGGGCGTCCCAACGGTTGGTATCGACAACCCGCATGAGGGCGACAGCTTCGGCGGCGGCCAGCAGATCACCTTCCAGGGCCACGGCTTCGATACAGAAGACGGCACGCTAAGCGGCAACAGCCTCCAGTGGTACGACAACATCGACGGCTATCTCGGTAGCGGCACGCAGATCACGGCCGTCCTCAGCGGCAACCCCACCTGCAACAATCCCTACTGGCCGCATACGATCACCCTCCACGCCATCGACTCCGACAACCACAACGTGACCGCCCACGTCCACATCTCCCTCTCGATCATCTGCTAGAGGCGGTTCCGCTTCGCCGTCCGGGCGTGGTATAAAGCACAAGCCTTAGCAGACGCTAGGTAAACCGCTCGGGGGAGGAAGCTCTTGACCAGCCTTAAAGATAAAGTAGCCATCGTCACTGGAAGCTCGCGTGGGCTTGGAAACGCCATCGCCAGGGACTTCGCGGAGCACGGCGCTTCCGTGGTCCTCAACTACTACCAGAGCAAGGAGCCCGCAGACGCGCTCGCCAAGGAGATTCGCGATAAGGGAGGCAACTGCATCGTCGTCGGGGCCGGCGTCGCCCACCCTGACGAGTGCGCTCAGCTCATCGAAGCTGCCGTCAAAGAGTACGGCGGGCTCGACATCCTCGTGAACAACGCAGGCGTCAACCGTGACCGCACTATCCGCCGCATGACCGTCGAAGAGTGGCGCGAAGTCATCGCCACTGACCTCGATTCTGTCTTCTACTGCACCTACGCCGCTGTTCCCCACATGATCGAGCGGGGCGCCGGCCGCATCGTGAACATGGCCTCGATCGTCGGGCAGATGGGCAACCCGGGCCAGTCGAACTACGCCGCCGCCAAGGCTGGCATTGTCGGCTTCAGCAAGTCCGCCGCCCAGGAGCTCGCCCGCTACAACATCACCGTCAACGCCCTCTGCCCAGGCTTTATCGAAACGGACATGGTTACGAACCTCACCGACGACGTGAAGGCCGCGCTGATCGCCAAGATCCCGCTCGGCCGCTTCGGCAAGCCGGAGGAGGTCGCCCAGATCACGCGCTTCCTCTGCACAGACGGTGGCTACATCACCGGCGCGCAGATCAACATCAACGGCGGGATGTACATGCAGTAGAGCCCGGCTTCGGGCGTCCACTATAATCGCTGTGTAATGTCTCGCAACGAAGTCGAAGTCCTTGTCGAACTGCTGGACAGCGCCTTCCAGCGCCCGATCCCGGACAACTGGTCGGATGGCTGGCACTCGTTGCTCTCCAACCTCCGCAGCGTCCGTGAAGAAGACTGGGATTGGCTCCCAGCGGACGGCGTTCGGACGATCCGCGACCTCGCGAGTCACTGCGGCCGCACCATGCGCGTCTACGCCTATTACGGCTTCGATGCGCCGGAAATGCACTGGGGCGAGGAAAATCCACCCGCCGCAATCCGCGCAACGAAGGAGCTCCTCACACCCTGGCTTGTCGAAAGTTACGAGACGCTTCGCGACACCGTCGCTAAGTTCAACGACGACCAGCTCGATGACCCGCGCGAGACCTGGGATGAGGGCGACTTCCGCCCCCGCCGCTGGTTCGTCACCACCATGATCGACCACCTCCTCTACCACGCCGGCGAAATCAACCACATCCGCGCACTCGCCCAGAAGAACGACGAGTAAGCGAAGCGCTATCCTGAACGCATGACCCGCGCCGGCGTCGACCAGCTCCTCTACATGCTCGATCGCGCCTTCGCGCCGATCGACGATGACGTCGAGCACTCGCTGCTCCACAACCTGGAAGCTGTGACCGAGGACGACTTCCTTCGCGCTGCGCCAAACGGTAACCGGACGATCGTCCAGATCACCTGGCACGCCGCCGCCGCCAAGCTCATGTATGCCAACCACTGCTTCGGCGACGGCACGCTCACCTGGGACGAGCTCTTCAACCACTGGGAGGGCAAGCCTTCAAAGACCGAGATGATTGACTGGCTGCGCGAAGCCCATGCCGAATTCCGCGGCCTCATCGAACCGCTGGATGACGGCGCCCTAACTGTCGAGCGCAAAGCTCCCTGGGGCGCGATGCACGAGACCCGCTGGATCGTCGCCCAGATCATCGAGCACGACGTCTACCACGCCGGCGAGATCAACCTGATCCGCGCCCTGCTCCAAGACACCGACTCCAGGCCCACCTTCGATGAGTGAGGATCGGCCGCAGCAGGCGGTCCGCTTCTCCGGCGGACGCATCGTCTGGTTCGCCATCCTCTCGTTTGCCATCGCCCTCGCCGTGCACGGTGTCATCATCCTCATCGGCGGCGGCGACAGCCCCTTTCGCCTCTTCGTGACGCCGCTCATCGGCGCCGGCGTCATGTTCTTCGGCCTGCGCGGGTTCCCCGCCGCCAGCCGCGTACGCCTCAGCCTGATGGTCGGCATCTGCCTGCTGCTCTTCTCCGGCGCCACCTAATACCTGTGCCAGCCGCGGATACTTTCCGCGCGATCCGGCTGATACGCTAAACGCCGTGACCCTCACCTACGACCCGAAGAAGGCACTCCGCCACGTCCGTCGCCGCGACCCGATCCTCAAGCGGCTGATCGACAAAGTCGGCCCGTACGAGCTTGAGTCACGCCGCGGCTCCCACAAATCCCTCGCCCGAGCCATCTTCTTCCAGCAGCTCGCCGGCCCCGCCGCGCGCGCAATCATGGGCCGCGTGCTCGTAGCGTTGGAAGCAGACGAAGACACCTGGTACGAGCCGGCCCGTTTCCTCCAGGCCACCGACGAACAGCTACGCACCGCCGGCCTCTCGCGGATGAAGATCACCTACCTCCGCGATCTCGCCGACAAGTTCGCCTCCGGCGCGCTCACCGAGGACGAGTTTCACGATCTCAACGATGAAGAAGTGATCAAGCGCGTGACGGAAGTGAAGGGCATCGGCCGCTGGACCGCCGAGATGTTCCTCATGTTCTCCCTCGGCCGCCCGGACATCATGCCCGTCGACGACCTCGGCGTACGCAACGGTATGAAGATTGTCTACGGCCTTGACGAACCCCCCAAAGCCGACAAGATGCGCGAAATCGCCGAACCCTGGGCGCCATACCGCAGCGTCGGCACCTGGTACATGTGGCGCGCGTTAGGCGTAGAAGTGCCGGAGCAGGGCAAAGGCTACAAACGCAAAGACGAACGCAAATACGAACCGCAGGGGTCGTTCGCGAACGACCCGCCCAACGTCGCGAACCACTGCAACTTTTAGCTACTTGCTACTGGCGACTTGCTACTCGTTCTTTACTCCGGCTCCCACTCTTCCCCCCAGGCCTTCATCGCTGACACCACTTTCCCGAATGCCAGCCCCTTCGGCGTGAACCAGTACTCCGCGCGCGGCGGGTGGTCGCTGTAGAAGCGCCGCTCCAGGATTCCGCGCTCCTCCAGCCGCTTCAGCCGGTCCGCCAGTAGATTCGGCGACAGGCCGGGCAGCGACTCCAGCAGCTGCGAGAACTTTCGCTGGCGGCGGAAGATGTCGCGGATGATCAGCAACGTCCAGCGGTCGCCCACGACGTCCAGCGTCCGCGCGACGGGACACCACTCTTGTTCCGGGTACGTGCGCTTGGTCACAGACTTCGTTGCCATGTCACTTGCAGAATACATAGTGACTTGACAAAAGGCAAGTGACGGCAGTACAACAGATGTGACTTCACTAATCGATAGTGAGTAACCAGTAACCCGATCCTTGGACGGGTATACGAAAGGAGCGCGCCATGACCACCATCGCCGAACGCATCGCAAAGGGTGAAGTTACCCCTCCGCCCATCGCCAAACTCCTCGGCTTCACCACCGATCACATCGAAACTGGCCGTTGCCGCATCGGCTTCGAGGCTGGCGCTCAGCACGCCAACCCAATGGGCGGTCTCCACGGCGGCGTCCTCTGCGATATCGCAGACGCCGCCATGGGCATGGCCTACGCCTCCACTCTCGCCGAGGGCGAGTCCTTCACCACCGTCGAGCTCAAGATCAACTTCTTGCGCCCGTTCAAGGCGGGCCACCTCACTGCCGAAGGCTTCGTCGTTAACGGCGGCAAGACTCTCGGCTGGACCGAGTGCGAAGTCCGCGACGACTCCGGCCGCCTCATCGCGAAGGCCGGAAGCACCTGCATGACCCTCCGCCCGGCGGCTCCGAAGCCCGAGCTCGCGCTCCTCGCCAACGGCAACCGCTGGTAGCGTCGCATTTGGGCGAGCGCTAAGCTAAGATTAGTCGCGAAACGGAGGATCACCCATGAACAACGGTACAAACGAAGTCGTCCTCGCCGGTGCAGTGCGCACCGCCATCGGCACCTTCAACGGTCAATTCGTCGATACGCCTGCCATCCAGCTCGGCGCAACGGTTATCACCGAAGCTCTCAACCGCGCCGGCGTGAAGCCCGACCAGGTCGACGAGATCATTATGGGCAACGTCCTCTCGGCCGGGCTCGGGATGAACCCCGCCCGACAGGCTTCGATCGCGGCCGGAATTCCGGACAACATCCCGGCGATGACCATCAATAAGGTCTGCGGCTCTGGCCTCAAGGCGATCGCCCTCGCCACGCAGGCGATCCTCCTCGGCGACGCGGACATCGTCGTCGCCGGCGGCTTCGAGAACATGTCCGCTTCCCCGTACCTCCTCCCGAAGGGACGCAACGGCTACAAGATGGGCCACGGCGAAGTCCTCGACCATATGATCAAGGACGGCCTCTGGTGCGCGCTCAGCGACTGCCACATGGGCATCACCGCGGAGAACGTTGCCACCGACTACGAGATTTCCCGCGGAGATCAGGACGAGTTCTCTTACCAGAGCCAGCAGAAGACTGCGCGGGCCTGGGAGCGCGGCGATTTCACCGGCGAGATCGTTCCCGTCGAAGTGAAGTCCCGCAAAGGCAGCGTCATGATTGATCGCGACGAGCACTTCCGCGCCGACACCACGCAAGAAGTTCTGGGCAAGCTGCGTCCCGCATTCCAGGCGGACGGCTCCGTCACGGCGGGCAACGCCTCCGGCATCAACGATGGCGCGGCCGCAATCGTCGTCATGTCGCGAAAGAAGGCGGAGGAGCTCGGCGTCAACCAGATGGCCACCGTCCGCTCCTACGCCAGTGCTGGCGTCCCCCCGCGAGTAATGGGCGTCGGCCCGGTGCCCGCGACACAGAAGGCGCTCGCCAAGACCGGCCTCGGCATCGGCGATATCGATCTCATCGAAGCCAATGAAGCCTTCGCCGCGCAGTCGCTCGCCGTCGGGCGTGAACTCGGCTGGGACTGGGAGCGCGTCAACGTGAACGGCGGCGCGATCGCTCTCGGCCACCCGATCGGCGCCAGCGGCACGCGCATCCTCGTCACGCTGCTCCACGAGATGCAGCGCCGGGACGCCAAGCGTGGCCTCGCCACGCTGTGCATCGGCGGCGGCCAGGGCATCGCAATGGTAGTCGAGAACGCCAACTAGAAACACATCACGCAAACGCTGGGAGGGGAACATGCGTATCGTCTTGCGCGCGTCAATCCTGCTGACCATCGGCTCGCTACTGCTCGTCGCCTCAACCGCGCAAGCTGGCCGTACCATCTTCACCGTGACGCGAGAAGACGACGTCGCCGGCGACACGTGTGCCCTTGACGACTGCTCACTCCGACAGGCAGTCTCTGCGGCCAACGCCGCGTCGGGACCGGCCAGCGTGGTCATTCCAGCTGGCACGTACCATCTGACGATCCCCGGCACCAGCGAAGAGGACAATCTCAAAGGCGACCTCGACACGACCGGCGAAATCCTCATCCAGGGCGCGGGCCAAACGCAGACCACAATTGACGCTGGCCACATCGATCAGATCATCCAGGCACACTCAGGCTCGATCGAGATCGATGACCTCACTCTAACGAACGGCGGCAAGGACAACACAGGCGCGGGCGGAATCTACACAAGCGCTCCGCTTACGCTGGACCACGTCACCGTCTCCGCCAACACGGCTGGCGCTCCGTTCGCGACGGCCGGCGTGCTCCTCTACGCGCCCGGCACCATCATCGACTCCACCATCACCGGCAACATCGCCGCGCAGGGCGGCGCAGGCGGCGTTTTCGCCAAGGGCCCGCTCACGCTCACACGCAGTGTAATCAGCAACAACCACGCCAACGCTGACAGCTCAGCCGGTGGTCTCCTCGCCAGCTCCAACGTCACAGCTACCGACTCCCAGATCACCGGCAACACATTCGATACTGGCACAGACCTGGCAGGCGGCGTTTACCTGACGGGCGTGGGCGCCACCCACACGTTCACCAACGTCACCATCGCCGACAACACTGCCGGTGACAGCGACGCCGCTGGCGGACTTTGGAACACCGGAACGATGACGGCGACGAAGCTCACCGTCACCGGCAACACCGGCGCTAACGGAGGCCCCGGCGGCATCTGGAACGAGGGCGAATTCACCGTTACGGATCTCGTCGTCGACGACAACCACTCCGACACCGGTCCCGGCGGCATCTTCGCGACGATGCACCCGTTTACCGTCAACCGCGGCCAAATCACGCGGAACAGCACCCACGGCGCGCCCATCACCGCCGGCGGCCTTTCGGCTGCCGGTCGCGCCGTGGTTACGCTCACCAACGTCACCGTCGCCGGCAACATTGCTGAGAGCGATGGCACCGGCGGAATTTGGCTCGGCGGCGCCGCCAACCCCCCTATGCTTTTCCTCATCAACGCGACGATCGCGGACAATGGCGGGGATGGCCTTCGCACCGAAGTTCCCGTCAACTCGGAGAACACCATCTTCGCGGGCAGCGACGACGACAGCTGCTCCCTGGGCAGCACGATCGTCTACACCGGCGTGAACATTTCCGACGACGACACTTGCCAGATGCAAGCTCCCAACCTGCCGTCCACGGATCCGCTGCTCGAGCCGCTCGCTGACAACGGCGGTTTCGTCGAGACCGAAGCCATCGCCTCCGACAGCCCCGCCCGCGACGCCGCCAACAGTTGCCCAACGCCTTCCGAAGACGCGCGCGGCGCACCGCGGCCGGCAGGTGCCTGCGACATCGGCGCATTCGAGTTCGGCGCATCCGCTGGCCTACTCTGGGCCGATGCAAACTGCAGTGGCGCGGTCGACGTAAACGACACCCTGACCGAACTTCTCGAGCGAGCGGGCCTCAACCCGCAGTATCCGCAGGGGTGCCCCGCCAGTGGCGATCTCGTGTACCAGGGTGCGTACGAAGAAGTGTGGGGTGATTGGCTCTGCCAGGGTTCGGATCCCAACCCGGAGCAAGCGCTCGTAGCGTTGCGATTCGTTGCGTTCAACTACAGCGGCCCCGGCGGCGATTGCCCGGTGCTCGGTTCCATTGTGACTGTGCAGCAACCTTGAGCGACACCGCTGCGACCGACGTCGCCTACGACCTGTGCCTCTACTGGCTGCGCGACAACCGCGACCTCGCACTCCAGCGCGACGATGCCACCGCCGATCTCATGACCGCGCGCTCTGGCGACACGACGCTCGCCGCCGCCGTCCGTCCGCTGCTTTCGGGCGCTGAGCCAGCGTGGGACCGCGCGCGCTCCATGCTCGAGCCGTTCATCGCCGACGACTTGCCCGCACGCATCGCCCTCTGGTGCCCCGCCGGCGCTGACCTGCCCACTGAAGAGCCCGAAGTCAGCGAGTTCGCGGCGCTCGTCCGCCAGTCCGCCCTCAAACTCGGCCCGCAAGAGCGTTCCTACGTCCCGATTCCCGCCAAGCTCTACCTGCGCAAGAACACGGACACGGGCAACGTCATCTCTGTCACCGGCGGCCTCAACCCCCACTGGGCGCGCTTCACCGATCGCGTTCGCGGCCAGTACGATCTCGACTCTACGCAGCTCCACCGCCTGCCTGAATCGCAGGAGCACCTTGAGGCGCTGCTCGACACAATCGCCGAGCGCACAACGACGATGGATGTCGGCCAGTACGCCGTCATCGAAACGATCGACGCCTGGACCATCCAGCGTCTCTCGGGCGACAACGGCGTCACCATCGTCGGCATCCCGCCCACCGTCGCCGCCGAGGGCGCGCTCGTAGTCCGCCGCAACCTCAAGCGCATCCTCGTCGACTCAGCAGCTATCCGCGCGACGGACGCTAACCTGCGCGCGCTCCTCGTCCTCGCCCACTACCCTCGCATCGAGCAAGAGACAGTCACCGTAGCCCTCCGCGGCTTCGACCCGACGCTATACAGCGGCCTCGACTACGTCGTCCTCCTCGCGGACGGAGTAGTGAAGCCGCTGATTCAGCCCGCTAAGTAGTCGCTACTTCGGCGGCGCGTACCCAACCTTTGCTGCGTCCTGGATCGCCTTGAACCCCTCGTCCATCGTCATCAGTACCGTCGTCGAAATGTTCGAGACCGCACCACCTGCTGACGCCGCAATTGCGAACGCCGCCGCCTCGTGGGCGCCGGGCAACTCCGCGATCGCGATCAAGTCTTCCTTCCCGAATGTGTAGTACGCGCAGATCACTTTCCCGCCCAGCCCTTCGATCATCGGCGTAATCGCCTCCATCCGGTGCTTCGGGTGACCCACCTGCGCCTTCCAGGCGTCGGCTGTGTAGTCCACGTGGTACATGTAGTGGGGCATTTCGTTCCTCCTTCTTGTGCGCAAAAGTGCGACGGCGCTAACTCTGCGGCCACCATCGACGCTGTGTCAACGAACCTGCAGGCGCCGGAGCAGCATCCGTAACCCGGCCGCGGCACACTCGCGCCGGTTCCCCGCGCGGTCGCTCTCAAACAAGAATCGCTCGCTCACAACGCCGTCCACATCCACCACCGCGATCCAGAACAACCCCGCCGGGCGCTCCGGCCCCGCACCTGTCGGTCCGGCGATTCCCGTTTCCGCCAGCCCAACGTTGGTCTCGCCCCGCCCGCGGATCGCGATCGCCAGCGCCTCGGCGGCCTCGCGGCTGACCGCACCGTATTCCTTGAGTATGTCCTCCGGTACGCCAATCCGCCGCTTGAACGAGTTCGCGTAAGGCGCAACGCCACCACGAAAAACTTTGGAGCTGCCCGGAATCTCCGTCAGCAAATGCCCGATCAGCCCGCCCGTCGTCGCCTCCGCTGTGCTGATCGTCAGTCCGCGCTCATTCAGCGCGGCGATAGCCTCAGCCGCTAATCGGTTGAGCTCGCCGTCTGCGAGACCACTCAACGCTGCGCCTCACCGCTTCGCGATAGCCAACCTCTGGCTTCCACCCGAGCTCATGCCCCGCCTTCGCGGAGCTCTCCACGTAATCGATTCCGAGCAAGTTCGCCGAGAACCGTGTCAGCGACGGCCGGTGACTCCACCCACGCACTCGCGACGAAAGCTCCATCGCGAGGGCAGCGGTGTACGCCGCGCGAAACGGCAAGGATCGCTTCGGCGACGGCACACCGGCCTCCTCAGATGTAATTGCGAACAGGTCGCGCTGTGTCACGTACTCTTCGTTGACGGCGTTGTACGTCTGTCCCGCGCTCGGAAGGTTTGTCGCGGCGAGAATGCTAAGCTCAGCCACATCGCCCGCGTACACAATCGGCAAACGGTTGCGCCCGCTCCCCAGGTAAATCGATCCGGGCAACGACAGGTGCTGGATCACACCAGGCAGCATCGCTGCGTCGCGCTCACCCAGGATCAGCGCCGGCCGCACGATCGTAACCGGCAAGTCGCCGCGCTCCATGTACTTGCGCACGATCCGCTCCGCTGCCGTCTTCGATCGCCTGTAATAGTCAAACGCTCCGAAGTGCCTCTCCATCGGAGTCTCTTCCGTTACGCCGTGTCGCAAGTCCTGGTAGCGGTACACGCCGTCGGTGCTCACGTAAAGGAACCGACCGACGTTCGCATCACGCGCCGCCTTCAACATGTTTCGCGTCCCGCCGATCGTCACCGACTTGAACTCGTCCCATGCCGCCCAGTCGCTCACCATTGCCGCCGCGTGGTACACAACGTCGACGCCGCTTAGCGCCGCTGGCAGGCTCGGCGCGTCCGTCACGTCGCCACGTACAATCTCCACGCCTAGCCCCTCTAGAAATGATGTCCTGCTCGTCGGCCGGACGAGTGCCCGCACTTGCTCTCCGCGCTGGACGAGCCGCTCTGCGATGTGGCTCCCGAGGAACCCGGTTGCGCCTGTGACGAGTGCTTTCACGGTTGGTTCTTCCCTGTCCTTCCCTTACGCTGTTCGGAGACTCGCACTAGTTTACCCAATCGATTCCTGGGAGGCATATGTACGCACTCGCGATAGGTGCATCCGAAGGTGAAAAGATTGCCACGATGGCCGAAGCGGCTGGCTTCGAGGGCGTCTGGACGTCCGAGATGTTCCACGATCCCTTCCTCCCGCTCGCTTCCGCTGCCTCCACTACTTCTACGATCGAGCTCGGTACGTCGATTGCCCTCGCCTTCGTGCGCAGCCCGTGGGTCACCGCGCTCGCAGCCCTCGATCTCGACGCTGCATCGGGAGGGCGCTTCACGCTCGGGCTCGGCACCGGCCTCAAGCGCTTCAACGAACGCTGGCACGGCGTCGCCTACGGCAAGCCAACTCCCCACATCCGCGAGGTCGTGCAGATCATCCGCCTCATCGCTGAGAACGCGCACCGCGGTGAGCCGATCCGTTTCCGCGGGCAGTATTACGATCTCGATATCCAGGGCTGGCAGCGTCCCGCCCACCCCGTCCGCGAGCGGTTCCCCATCTACCTCGCCGGCGTGCGAGAGGGCATGATCCGCACCGCAGCCGGTGTCGCCGATGGCCTTCTCGGCCACCCGATCTATCCGCTGCGCTGGATCCGCGACGTCGTCGTCCCATCCCTCGCGCGAGGCCTACACGACGCTGGCCGCGAACGTTCCGCCTTCCGCCTCTGCCTCGGCGTGTGTTGCGCGATCGATTCCGACGTCGCTGCCGCCCGCCGCGCCGCTGCCGCAACAATCGCCTTCTACGCCACCGTCAACACCTACGAGCCGCTCTTCAGCGCCTTCCCCGCAGAGGTGCAGTCGATCCAGGCCGCCGCCGTTCGCAACGACACCGCCGCCATGGTCGACGCCGTCAGCGACGCCATGGTCGACACCTTCGCCATCGCTGGAAATGCCGACTCCGTACGCCAGAAGCTGGCCCCCTACGCAGACCTCGCCGACTGCGTTATCGTCTCGCCTCCGGACCAGCTAATCGACCCCGCGGAAGCGGAAAGATACCGCCTGGCGGTACTCCAAACCCTCTCGACATAACCGCGGCGTAACAGCCGGCCCCCCGGCGCATCGTTATCTACGGTGGCGAGTATCTCCTCGCCCCGTACGAATATGCTAGAAATCGCCGCGCAATCGCCCGCCACGACCAGCGTCCGCGCCCGGCCGCGCTGGGGCCTGCGAGACCACCCGCTGCTCACGCTCATGGTCGTCGGCGTCCTCGGGCGGTTGGTGTTGGCCTTTGTGCCCGGCCACAACGACGTCATCGTCTTCACCGGCTGGGCCGACGAGCTGGCAGCCCACGGCCCGATCCAGTTCTACCGCGGCGAAGTCTTCCGCGACTACCTGCCGGGCTACCTCTACATGCTCCTCGTTTTCGGCGAACTGCGATCGATCTTCGGTATCTCGGACTGGCTCTTCCAGCTCATGCTCAAGATGCCCGCGCTCGTCGCCGACATCGGCTCCGCGCTGTTGCTGTACCACCTGCTGCGCGGACTGCCGGAGAAGCGCCGGATGTTCGCTGTCGCGACGTACCTGGCACTCCCGCCTGTGCTTTTCATCGGCGTCGTCTGGGGCCAGGTCGACAGCATCCTCGCCTTCTTCCTCCTCCTCACCGTCTACTACTTCGATCGCAAGCGTCCCGTAGCCGCGGGCGTCGCCTTCGCCGTCGCTTTCATCGTGAAGCCGCAGGCCGCCGCCGCTGCGCCCGCCTTTGCGGTCTGGGCGCTCACCCACTACGACCGCAAGACGATCGTCAACGCCGTTGCCGCCGGACTGATCGTCGGTGTGCTCTTGATTATTCCGTTCTTTGTGCAGCCGTTCGCCATCTTCCCGCAACTCATTACGATGACGAACCACTACAACAACAACGCCATGCACTCGCTCAACTTCTGGTCGATGTGGGGTTGGGAGATCAGCGACGATCACCACTTCTTCCTGGGCATCGACTGGCGCACCTGGGGCACGCTCCTGACGTTCGTCGCCTACGTCCCTGTCGTTCTGCAAACGCGCCGCGCCCGCACTACCGGCGAGCTCTGTCTCGGCGTCGCCGTTTCGATCCTCGTCTTCTACACCTTCCAAACGCGCATGCACGAGCGCTACAGCTTCGTCGCCATCCTCCCGATGCTCGCCGGCTGCATGCTCCTCAGTCACCGCCGATTGTGGCTCGGCTTCGCCGCCGTCTGCGCCCTCCAACTGATGGCCCTCATCTACGCCTACGGCCATCAGTTCTACGGAGTAAGACTAACCGACATCCTCGATTACAACCCCGGCTGGCACATCAAAGCCAGTCCCGCCGTCTACGCGCTCTCTGCCGTCGCCAGCGGCGTCACCCTCTGGCTAATGCTGCAGTCCAAAGCAATCATCGGCGAACGGCAATCTCACACCCCTAAACCAATCCCTGAAGTCGCGCCCACTACCCCACGGTAGGGCAGCGTCTCCGAACAAAACGAAAGGGCCGACGAAACCGTCGGCCCTTTGATTCGCGGCGGGGGAGGGGTGAACCGCCACCGCGGGACTGCGCCTACATAATCCACCCGAAAACCACGCTCTCGGTTAAGCGCCGGTTACAGCACGGGGTCGATTCAGTGACCCAAACCTTGCAAACCTAACCACCCTCAGCTATGCTTCCACCACAACTCGGGAGGAATAAGGGGGGACATCATGGCACAGGGCACAGTCCGTCGCACGTACCCGTGGAAAACAAACATCAACGGCAAGGAAGTTACCTTCCGCATGATGGTTCCCGAAGACCGAGATGAAATCATCCGGTTCGCCAAGCTCCTCCCCGAAGAAGATCTCATGTTCCTGCGTAGCGACATCACGCAGACCGGCCCCGTCGACGCCTGGATGGCCTACATCAAGAACGGCCGCAGCATCAGCATCATCGCCGAAGTTGGCGGCCACATCGCCGGTTACGCCACCATTCACATGAACGAAGCTACCTGGACCCGCCACGTCGGCGAAATGCGCGTCCTCGTCAGCGGCGACTACCGGGGCATGGGCCTGGGCAAGCGCCTCACCACAGAAGCCTTCGCCATGGCCAAAGAGCTAGGCCTGCGCAAAGTCACCGCCCAGATGTCCACAGACCAGCGCAGCGCTCGCGGCGTCTTCGAGCACCTCGGCTTCCGCCCGGAGGCTCTGCTCGCGGACCACGTCATGACCCGGGACGGCCAAACCCGCGACCTCCTGATCATGTCCTACGACGTAGCTGGCTTCAGTAACTAGCGCCCAGCCAGCCAGTCCGCGCGCAGCCCGATCACCAACCGCGAGGACCCGGGGCGGGGAACATCAGCGCGCAGCAAACGCCGCCCCCATCAAATACTCACTTCGGCAACCCCAACAACTCCCGCGCCGCCTCCTCATCTTCGGCGCGCACCCACAATTCCATGTCGTACGAATTTGCAGCACGATATGTAGCCAAATACCCAATCTCGCTGTAGTTCGAAATCCTGCAGCCCACCCCCTCGACACCCAAACGCTGCGCCCACATCTGAGCCTCGATACTGTTCTGCGCGATCCCAATCCGCACCATCGGAATCACCGGCCCCGTGCGAGAGTCACTCCGCTTCTGCAACCAAGCGAGCAGCACGATAGTGCCGAATAAAACCACACCCAGGAAAACAAAAAACACGCGCGAACTAAGAAGCGGCGCTAGCCAGCGTCAGCAGACATTGCACCGGCAGATGACGGCGCTGCCCGGCGGCGGCGTGGCGCTTCCGCGCCGTTCGTGCTGCCGTTCGCCGCGTCGGCCTTTGGCGCGGACGACACACCCAGTTGCGGCAGGTCAGACTTTCCGA
>JBDTOK010000003.1:0-32168 GCA_039933275.1 Chloroflexota bacterium
GCTCATCATAGAGTCGCCCTACCGCGCCTTCTCCGCGCCGATGCTCGCCTACATCGAGAACCTGCAGAAGACCGAGGCGGACGGTAAGATCGTGGTCATCCTGCCTGGTTTCAGGGCGCACCACTGGTGGGAGAGCCTGCTCCACAACCGCGCGATCCGCCGCCTCAAGCCTTACCTTGCGCAGTTCCCCAACGTGCGCATCATCGATTACCTGTACGACGTGCCGCGCGACCGCCACCAAAGCCCGCCGGCGGCCACCGCCCCTGCCTCAGCCTGAGATCGAGGCCAGGGCGGCGTCTAGCTCCGACACCGACGTAATCGCCCTCGCGCGCTTGAGGAACGCTCCCTCCGAGCCGAGCTGCATGGCCAGTTGCTCAAGCTTCGGCCCAATCGGGTCGATCGAGCCGGGGCCTGTCGCGTAGAAGCCGTTGAACGCAAAGTAGGCCTGGTTCAGCTTGCGGATGTAGTAGCCCTTCTGCGCGAACTCGTCGCGCTTCTCATTCATCAACGCTTCCGCTTCGGCGACTTGCCCCTGCGCAAGCATTGCCGTCACTTGCGTTTGTAACGCCCGCATCGAGGTCGTGAAGTCGAACGGCGCGGCGGTTGGAACGGGCGAGCCGAGCGGGGCGGTGGTTGGCGCGGGAGTGGCGGTTGGCGGCGGTTCGTCAGATGCGGAGAGATCGAGGTCACCGTACTTTTGCAGGTACAGCGCTTCGAGCTGGCGGCCCGAGAGTGTGGCGACGGTTTCGTTTAGGGTGCGGAGCTCCGAGCTGCTGAAGTACTTGGCGCCGAGCGGGTAAAACGTCAGGTACTGGTGCGTCCATTCGTGTGCGACCGTCTCGATGACGTGGTGGTAGTCGTCCAGGTTGTCGATCACGGAGGGGTACGTTGCCACGCCGCCGGACTGCACGACCACGGCTGATGTGTTCGGCGTGGTCTCCGCCTTGCTCTCGATCTGTTCGACGGTGTCTAGCGAGATGCCGGGCGAGAGGAGGTAGTCGCCTTGCAGCTCGATTTTGTCTCGCGGCGAGGTGACGAGAACGCGCGGCGGCTGGTCGAACTCGAAGTTCACGGGGGGCCAGACCATGCCGAGGTCGCTGAAGAGCGGTGGGTCGGCGGTCAGCCCCTGGTCTTCGATGAGCGAGGTGACGCGGCCTTCGATGATGCGCTCGATTGTGTTTTCCAGGAAGGCGCGCTCCTCTTCCATCGCTGCGAGGGCGGGCGATGCCGGGTCCTGGTCCTGCAGCCGTGCCTCGCGCTTGGTGAGGTTGAAGTAGCGCTGGAGCACCTGGTCGTCCGTGCCCTCGTCGTACTTGTGAAACACGCGCCCGATGCGGTACAGCCACTTCTCTGGGAAGTGGCGGAACTCGTATGCGACCAGGCTGAACGAGTGCTCGTCGGCTGCCGCTTCCGCCGGGTTAGACGGCGTCGAGTCGGCGATGATCGCCGCGCCCACGACCGCGAACCCGCCGAGCAGCAGCACGACCGCTGCGTAGACGCCGATCAGCCATCGCATGTCTACAGTGTGCGGCGGAGAGTAGCAAGTTGCCAGTAGTCAGTAGCAAGGGCAGAGAGCCTGTGGCAATGCAAAACAGCGGGTCGGCGGCAGAAGAAAACAGCGGGCCGGCCTGGATAAAGAAACAGCGGGCCGGCCCGGATAAAGAAACAGCGGGCCGGCGGCAGGCGGCCCGCTGTTCGTAAGCGGAAGACCTCTATTGAATGTGTACGCCGGAGATCGCGCGGGCGATGACCAGGCGCTGAATCTCGGACGTGCCCTCGAAGATCGTGTAGATCTTCGAGTCGCGGTGCCAGCGCTCCACGGGGTTCTCACGGACGTAGCCGTAACCACCCATGATCTGGATCGCCTGCTCCGTCACCCAGACGGCGGTCTCGCCGGCAAAGAGCTTCGACATCGAGCCTTCGCCCGCCTCGAACGTCTTGCCGTTGCGGCCCATCCAGGCGGCGCGCCAGACCAACAGCCGCGAGGCGTCGATACGCGTCTTCATGTCGGCGAGCTTGAACGCGATCGCCTGGTTCTCGATGATTGCGCGGTTGAACTGCCTGCGCTCCTTGGCGTACTCAAGTGAGAACTCGTAAGCAGCCCGGGCGATACCGACCGCCTGCGAGCCAACGGCCGGTCGAGTGGCTTCGAACGTGGCCATGGCCGCCTGGCCGCGGGAGCTCTTGCCCTCGCGGGCACGGGCGATGCGGTCGTCCAGCTTCTCCTTACCGCCCAGCAGACAACTGCCGGGGATGCGGCACTCGTCGAGGATGACCTCGGCGGTGTGGCTGGCGCGGATGCCGTGCTTGAGGAACTTCTGGCCCTGGCGAATGCCGGCCGTCTTTGGCGGAATAACGAACGCCGCGTGTCCTCGTGAGCCGAGCTCCGGGACCACGGACGCGACGACGACGTGCACGTCGGCGATGCCGCCGTTGGTGATCCACGTCTTAACGCCGTTGAGCACCCATTCGTCCTTGGCCTCGTCGTAGACTGCACGGCACTTCAGCGAGCTAACGTCGGATCCGGCGTCAGGCTCGGACACACCGAACGCGCCGAGCTGGATCTTCTCCGGCGTCCCGAAGCAGGCCGGGACCCACTCCATGATCTGCTGTGGCGTGCCGTTGGCGACGATGCCCGCGACGGCGAGCGTGGAACCGAGGATCGAGAGGCCGATGCCGGCGTCGCCCCAGAACAGCTCTTCGTTGCAGATCGGCATGAGGAGGCCGGTGGGGTCAGCGAACGCGTTCTGCACGAACTCCCAGGAGTAGATGCCAACCTTGGCGGCTTCCTGGATGATTGGCCACGGCGTCTCTTCGCGCTCGTCCCATTCGTGGGCGGCCGGGCGGATGACGTTTTTCGCGAACTCATGCACCCAGTCCTTCATCTGTCGCTGTTCGTCTGACAGCTCCATCGAGAAGGCCTTGGCGCCGGTTGAGGTCTGCGGTGCGAGTTGTACCATTGGTGTACCCCCAAGTGTTTGGTTGAGGTCGGAATCCGAGATTTGCCTGAGAAAGCGTAGTTTAGCGGGCGCTAAGGCGACAAGTCCCGCAGAAATACCGAACATGCGATTGCTGATTTCGGCTTCGCCATTCCGCTTCTGAGCGGTGCTTCGGGGTTAGCGCTAAGACATAAGTTTGGCGTTTACTGCAATCTCCACGTTCCCCCGCAGCGCGTTTGAGACGGGGCAGCGCTGCTCCGCCTCTTCCGCCAAGCGCTGGAAGTCGCCGGCGTCCACGCCCGGCACGTCACCCTCAACGTCGAGCTGGATGCGCGTAATCTTCAGCCCACCCTCCACCCGGTCGAGGGCGGTGGTGGCTGTCGTGTGCAGAGTGGTGGGCGGCGTCTTGTTTGTCTGCGACAGGTAATTGGAGAACGCCATCGAGTAGCAGGCCGCGTGCGCCGCGGCGATCAGTTCTTCCGGCGTCGTCTGCTTTTCGCCGCCTTCGGTGCGCGCCTTGAACGTCACATCCTGCTGCGGGAACGCTACGGTCGCGACGGTGAGCTTGCCCGACCCATCTCTCAAATTTCCCTGCCATACAACATCAGCTTTCTGTTCGATTAGTGGCATGTGCATCCTCCTCAGTCGTGTTACTTCGATCGTACGGCGCGGAGGGACAGCGGGCGCGAGTCGAACGTTGCGAGACTCTTACATCGAGGGAGAGGCGCTAGTTCATCACGCCGAAACCGAGCCATCTCGCGGTGCGGGCGTACTTCACCCGCGGTTGGAGCTGGGCGATCGCTTGCTCGAGGATGTCGACTTCCGCTTGCAAACGCATCGTCGGTGACGGTTCTTCCAGCAGCTTCTGCTTGGCCCGCACGTCGATTTCCAGCGCGCCTGCCATGTAGTCAGCAAGAGCGCCGGGCTCGGCCGGCATCTCCACCTGGCGAGCCCATTGGTTCGTCATCGCCAGGTTCAGCCGCACGAAATCGGTGAATAGAGACTGCGCTGCGACTGCCAGCGACGCCGCCAGCTCGTCCGCGCACTCCGAAGCGATCGGCTCAACCTCCGCGGTGAGATACGGCGTCTTCGAGATGACGGAACGGAGCACGAACCGCTCGCCGCCGATGCAGATAATGTTCAGGCGGCCCTCTTCCAGCTCCTGTACCTCGCGGATGTAGGCGGTCGTGCCGATGCCCGCCGGCACCGCGGGTCCGCCAACTTCTTCGCCGCTCGCAATCAGGCAAACACCGAACGGCTCGCCATTCTCCAGGCATTGCGAGACCATCAACTTGTATCGGTCTTCGAAGATGTGCAGGGGCAGGCGGCCGCCCGGGAAGAGGACAGTGTTCAGCGGGAAGATTGGCAGTTCCACGGATCAGTCCGCGGCTGCGTGCTCTTGAGCTTCTTCGCGGACGGGCTCTTCTTCCAGGGGCCCGGCGGACTCGCCGATGATCCAGCGAGCGCGTTTCTCGTCTCGGCCCAGCACCAGCACCTCGAACGTCTCGAACAGTGCGCCGCCGCCCAGCGTGGTCAGGGGGTTCTGGCTGCGGATGAGCGGCACGATGCCTTCTTGCGCGAGGGCGTCGCGCCAGATTTGCGCTTCCAGTTCGTTTGAGGCCAGCGCGATCAGCATTAGTTCGTCGTCGGGGCGGCCCATTTCATCTGTAGATTAGCACTCCGGGCCAACGCGCGAATTAAGCGAGACTCACCGAATTTCAGCGTCGGACTCCGGCCGCCCGAGCCCCACGATTTCGGCGTAACCTGGCGTGGGAAATCACATCCTCGACTGGTCCGCATGCGCGCCGTTACTTCGTCCCGGATCGGATCGGCTCGCTCGAGGCGGCATATCCATCTGTTCGGATTGAAGCCGTAGGGCGGTCGTGATAGAATTGGGGTAGATAAAAACAGTCTAATGTGCATTTATGGCCGGATTCGGCCAATTGAGTTGAGATGGTAACTTCCAAAGAACCACGAACAATCTCCCGAACGACTGACGTCGCCTCCGACTATAAGTGGGGCTTCGTTACTGATATCGACACGGATTTCGCCCCCAAGGGGCTGAATGAGGACATCGTCCGGCTGATCTCCAGGAAGAAGGAGGAGCCGGAGTGGATGACCGACTGGCGCCTCCGCTCCTACAAGTTCTGGCTCACGCAGTCAGACCAGGAGCCAACCTGGGCGAAGGTCCACTTCCCGAAGATCGACTACCAGGACGCGTACTATTACGCCGCGCCCAAGAAGAAGGAAGACGGCCCGAAAAGCCTGGACGAAGTCGACCCGGAGCTGGTCGAGGCGTTCAACAAGCTCGGCATACCGCTTAACGAGCAGAAGATGATGACGGGTGTTGCCGTTGACGCCGTATTCGATAGCGTCTCTGTCGCGACCACCTTCCAGAAGCAACTGGAGGAGCTCGGCGTTATCTTCTGCCCGATCAGCGAGGCGATCCGCAACCACCCGAACCTCGTGAAGAAGTACCTGGGTTCGGTCGTTCCTTATACCGATAACTTCTACGCCACACTCAACTCCGCAGTCTTCTCGGATGGCACTTTCTGCTACGTCCCGCCGGGAGTCCGCTGCCCGATGGAGCTCATGACCTACTTCCGCATGAACGCGGAGGGCACGGGCCAGTTCGAGCGGACGCTGATCATCGCCGACAAGGGCAGCTACGTGAGCTACCTCGAAGGCTGCACCGCCCCGATGCGCAAGACGAGCCAGCTGCACGCGGCTGTCGTCGAGCTGATCGCGCTGGATGACGCCGAGATCAAGTACTCGACGCTGCAGAACTGGTACCCCGGCGACAAGGACGGGAAGGGCGGCGTCTACAACTTCGTCACGAAGCGCGGCAAGTGCCTCGGCCGCAACTCCAAGATTTCCTGGACGCAGGTGGAGACGGGTTCCGCGATCACGTGGAAGTACCCGAGCTGCATCCTCCAAGGCGACAACTCCGTCGGCGAGTTTTACTCGGTGGCGCTCGTCAACAACAAGCAGCAAGCCGACACCGGCACGAAGATGATCCACATCGGCAAGAACACCAAGAGCACTATCGTCGCCAAGGGCATCTCCGCCGGTGAGGCGCAGGGCACGTACCGCGGCCTCGTCCGCATCCAGCCCGGCGCAGACGGCGCCCGAAACTTCACACGCTGCGACTCGCTACTCATCGGTCCGAACTGCGGCGCCCACACCGTGCCGTACATCGAGGTGCGCAACCCAACCGCGCATATGGAACACGAAGCGACGACATCGCGCGTCTCCGAAGACCAGCTGTATTACCTGATGTCGCGCGGCATCCCCGAAGAGGACGCGCAGTACATGATCATCAACGGATTCTGCAAAGGCGTTTTCGCTGAGCTGCCGTTCGAGTTTGCGATGGAAGCGTCGCAGCTCCTGAAGGTGAGCCTGGAGGGCACCGTTGGCTAAGGGAACAAACGGCTCGAAGGCGACACCGCCTCTCCTCGAAGTACGCGATCTCCACGTCTCCGTCGAAAACAACGACATCCTTAAGGGCCTCGACCTAGCCGTAAACGTCGGCGAGGTGCACGCGATCATGGGGCCGAACGGCTCCGGCAAGAGCACACTCGCGAACGTGATCGCCGGCCGCCCCGGCTACCGCGTGACCGAAGGCCAGGTGCTGTTTGAAGGCCGGAACGTCCTCGCGATGCTGCCGGATGAGCGGGCGCGCGCGGGTATTTTCTTGGCGCTGCAATACCCCGTCGAGCTTCCTGGCATCCGCAATCGTGAGTTCCTCCGCACCGCTCTCGAGGCGATCCGCGAGGCGCGCGGCGAAGAGAAACTGGGCATCCGTGAGTTCAACAAGATACTCGAAGCGAAAGCAACGGAACTTGGCTTCGAAGCGGACATGCTCAAGCGAAACGTCAACGAAGGGTTCTCCGGCGGCGAGAAGAAGCGCAACGAAGTGCTGCAACTCTCCGTGCTGGAACCGAAGCTCGCGCTTCTGGACGAGACCGATTCCGGTCTGGACATCGACGCGCTCAAGATCGTCTCCGAAGGCGTGAACCGCTTCCGGTCATCGGAGCGCGCCGTCGTTCTCGTCACTCACTACCAGCGCATTCTGAACTACATCCAGCCCGACTTCGTACACGTGCTTATCGGGGGGCGCATCGTCCGCTCCGGCGGGCGCGAGTTGGCGCTGGAGCTGGAATCGCGCGGCTATGAGTGGCTGCGAGAAGATGCCGTCGAGCCACTGCTCGAAGACGCCGCCGAACCGGCCGCCGCGCCGGCGGAGTGAGCCGGACAGTGGCACAGAAGACAATCGCACCGCTTGACCGCTACACCGTCGCCTTCGAGCGCTTGCGTCACGGCGGTCCAGATTGGCTGCGCGCTCTTCGCCAGCAAGCCTTCGATCGATTCCAGGCGCTCGGCTTCCCGACGGCGCGCAAGGGGAACGAAGCGTGGAAGTACACCGACATTCGCCCAATCGCCAACGAGTCGTTCGAGTACTCCCAGCCGCAACCAACGCGCCGCACAAGTTTCAGCGTCCGCAAGACGCTGCCGTTCGACGAGGGGTTCGCCCGCATCGCAATCGTCGACGGCCAGTTCGCCGCCGAGCACTCCTCCGGTCTCGACACCGCAGGCATTCGCGCCATGTCCCTGGCCGCAGCGATCGAGGAAGAGCCGGAGATTCTGCAGCGCTACATTGGCAGGGTCGCCAAGTGGGAGGAAGACGCTTTTCTCGCGCTAAACACAGCCTTCATCCACGACGGCGTCTTCATTCGCGTCACGCAGCCCGTGCAGCAACCCGTGCATATCGTCTACGCCACGGCGTCGAAAGACCCGCTCGTGACGTACCCGCGCACGCTGCTCCTCGCCCAGGCGAACACCAGCGTCACCGTCGTCGAGACGTTCATCAGCCTCGGCGAGCAAAAGCACTTCACGGACAGCGTCACGGAGTTCGTTCTGGGCGAGGGCGCATCCGTTGACCACTACCGCCTGCTGATGGAGAACCACGAAGCGTTTCACATCGGCGCGACCAGCGTCTACTCCGGCAAGGACAGTACGTTCAACTCGCTCTCGTACGTCGCTGGCGGCGGGCTTTCGCGCAACGATGTGCACGTGCTCCTCGACGCGCCGGGCGCGGCGACGGACCTGCGCGGGCTCTACATAACGTCAGGTACCCAGCACGTCGACAACAACATCGTCATCGATCACGCCAAGCCCAACGGCACGAGCCGCTTGTACTACAAGGGCATCCTCGACGACAAGTCGAAGGCTGTCTTCGGCGGCAACGTCTACGTTCGCAAGGATGCGCAGAAGACCGACGCGCACCAGCGCGACAAGAACCTGCTGCTCTCCAGCGAGGCGGAAGTGGACAGCAAGCCCAGTCTGGAGATCTACGCAGACGACGTGAAAGCCGGCCACGGCGCCACCGCCGGCGCCCTAACCGACGAAGCCATGTTCTACTTGCAGAGCCGCGGCCTCGACCAGGACACGGCGATGCGCTTCCTCGTCCGTGGTTTCGCCGCCGAGATCCTCGATACGATCACCGTCGACGCCCTTCGCGAATGGCTTGAGGAGCGCGCGATGCAGGCGCTACCACGCTTCCGCCAGGAAGAGGTGCTGGCTTGACCGCAGCCTGGGCCGAACCGATCGCCGGGCAACTGGCCAAGTCGCGCCGGGAGATGGCGGAAGTCGTTCGCAAGGTGCCGGCCGACGCCTGGGCGAAGCCGAGCGATGCCTCCGGGTGGAGTTACCACGACCACCTTTCGCACCTGCCCGCGAGTCACGCTGGAGTCCAGTCCGTGATGCGCTCAGTCATTGAAGGGCGCGCGCCTGACCTGTCGCGTTTTGCGGTGATCGATGAAGCCAACGAGGAGAACCGCCAGCAGAACATCGACAGAGGCGTCGATCAATTGCTTGGCGAGTTTACGGCTGCCAACGAGGAGACCGAACGGCTCGTCCGACAACTGACCGAGGACCACGAGCAGTACGATCTCGGTCCGATGAAGCTCGGGCAGGCGCTGAACGGCTTCGCGATGCATGACTTCGGGCACATGGACGAAATACGAAAGACCCTCGGCTAATGTCTCTGGACGTCGCACGCATCCGCAAAGACTTCCCGATCCTCGAGCGCGAAGTGCATGGCAAGCAGCTCGTCTACCTGGACAACGCGGCGACTTCGCAGAAGCCGAAACAGGTTATCGACGAGCTCGTCCGCTACTACGAAAACTACAACGCCAATATCCACCGCGCGGTTCACACGCTCGGTGAAGAGGCGACGGCGGCGTACGAAGCGGCGCGCGAGAAAGTGCGCGCCTTCATCAACGCTCCCAGCGCCGAGAGCGTGATCTTCACGCGCAACACGACGGAGGCGATCAACCTCGTCGCCTACAGCTGGGGACGGGCCAACATCATTGAGGGGGATGAGATTCTCCTCACGCAGATGGAGCACCACTCGAACCTCATCCCCTGGCAGCAGCTCGCCAAGGAGAAGGGCGCGACCGTCCGCTACGTCCCGGTTACGCCGCAGGGTACGCTCGAGCTGAACGGCCTCGAGGACCTGTTCGACGCGCGTACGAAGATGATGGCGCTGCCGCACGTCTCCAACTCACTCGGCACGATCAACCCGGTTGAGAAGATCGCCGCCGAAGCGCGAAAGCGCAGCGTCATGCTGCTTGTCGACGGAGCGCAGGGCGCCCCGCACCTCCCCGTCGACGTGCAGGCCATCGGCGCGGATTTCTACGCCTTCTCGTCACACAAGATGCTCGGGCCGACCGGCATCGGCGTGCTTTACGGCCGCAAAGAGCTGCTCGAAGAGATGGAGCCGTTCATGGGCGGCGGCGAGATGATCCGCAAAGTTACGTTCGAAGGCGCGACCTGGAACGACCTTCCGTGGAAGTTCGAAGCCGGCACGCCCAACATCGCCGACGCCATCGCCTTCGGCGCCGCGATCGATTACCTGAACGAGCTCGGGATGGACAACGTCCGCGCCCATGAGCAAGAGATCGTCGCCTACGCTATCGATCGCATGAACACGATTCCGGACATCATCCAGTACGGCCCGCCCGCGGAGCAGCGTGGCGGCGTCGTTTCGTTCAACATCCCGGACCTGCACCCGCACGACATTGGCACGGTGCTGGACACGTACGGCGTGGCGATTCGCTCCGGCCACCACTGCACGCAGCCGCTGATGCGCTGCCTGGGCATCTCCGGCACCGCGCGCGCCAGCTTCTACGTCTACAACACGGCCGAGGAAGTCGACAAGCTCGTCGAAGCCGTCAAGGGCGCGCGAGAGTACTTCCAGAAGTAGACCAATGACGCAAGAAGACTTTCGCAAGCAAGAAGCAGACCTGGACGACCTCTACCGCGACATCATTATCGATCACTACCGCCACCCGCGGCACAAAGGCCACCTCGCGGCACCGACGGCCACGCACGAGGGACTGAACCCACTTTGCGGCGACGAAGTGACGATCGAAGTGCAGCTTGACGACGGGCGGCTCGCTGATATCGCGTACACCGGCTCCGGTTGCTCGATCAGCCAATCCAGCGCATCGATGATGACTGAGGCGATCGCCGGCAAACCACTGGACGACGTGCGTCACCTCATCGGCGAGTTCACGGCGATGATGCGCGGCAGCGACGAGGCTGACCCGGAAGAGATGGGCGACCTCGAAGCGCTGACCGGCGTGCGTAAGTTCCCCGTTCGCATCAAGTGCGCCACCCTCGCCTGGCACACGCTGGACGAAGCGCTGAAGTCCGCCTCGGCCTAGTCCGCTTACACTTCGCTCGCTCTTACACCTTCGCCTTACGTGTTCGCGCGTCTAACAAAGAAAGGGGCCGGTGAGCGACGGGAGGGGTGTGTCGCTCACCGGCCTTGCGCGAGGCCTGAGGGGGTGTTCAGGCGCCCGCGATGGAATTGGCCATGTTGCCCACTTCGCTGGGTGGGTAGCGGGCCTCGAACTCGCGGCGGAGGACGCCCATGCGGATGACGTCAAGGTAGCGGCCGTCCTGGTAGTACTCCTCGCGGCCGCGGCCTTCGAGTGTGAAGCCAACCTTCGTGTAGACGGCCTGCGCGCGAGGGTTGATCTCGAAGACGCCGAGGGTGATCTTGTGCAGGTTCATCTGGTAGAACCCGAGGCGCATCAGTGTGAGCATCGCGTCGGTGCCGTAACCCTGCGACCAGAACCGCTTCTCGCCGATCATGATCCCGAGATCGCCGACGCGGTTCTCGGGCGAGACGTGGTGCAGCCCGCAGACGCCGATCGGCGCGCCGTCCGCCAGCGCTTCGATGATGTAGCGCGAGTCCTCGAAGGAGTTGGATACCGAGCCCTTCGTCGCCCAATCCTTCTCGGAAGCGAGGGAGATCGGGTAGCGGGCCATGAGGTACTGGGTGACCTCCCGGTCGTTGATCCAGCGGAAGGCGTGCTCAGCGTCCTCCGGCTCGACGGCGCGGAGGCGGACCAGCTTTCCGTCGTACATATCGGTCACCCCTTTCTCAGAGAACCACTGAAAATGCAAAAGACCCGGCGCTTTTGCGTCGGGCCTGTGGTTCTCGGTGCTGTGGTTGCTAGTTGGTTCGAACCCAGGCCCTGCGGCAAATGTGGACGTTAAGCGTGGACGGACAGGCAGCGAAACCTGCGCCCGCGTACGTCTTCATAGCTACGCCGTGGCCTGTGTTCATGGTCAGTGCATGGTAGCAAAGGGAGCAAAAGTCGTCAAGGCTGCGCTTGCGGGCGGCGGATGGGGGAGCGTTTGGGTGCTGTTGCCGGTGCGGGCAAGGAGGGGTGCGGAGGGCGGCGGTGAATGGATGAGGTGGGAGATGTTTGTTTGGCAAAAACGGGTGTTTGGGGTGTGACATTTGGGTATTGACTGAGTTGTCGCGCTTTGCGTTTTGGCCCCCGCATCGGTTAGTGGCGATGGCGGGGTCAGGGTTTCTGAGTGCGGTGATGAGGGCCTGCGGGCCGGCCCTTCGAGAACCTCCCTCCTGAGGCGGGCACGCAGGATGAACGGAAAACCCAGGTGCTGGGGGTGACGTTGGCGGCGTTCGCGTTTTGTGTGCGGTAGCCGCTAGATTTTCGGGAGGGCGCCTACGCTGCGTAGGTAGGCTATGGCGCCACCTACGCGGTCTTCGTCCTGCCGCTGGTTGATTTCGTTGACGCGGGGGATGTGGGCCGGCAGCTTGGCGGTGTAGTGGGGCCAGTCGGCGGTGCCGAAGCCGGGGGCGCGGTGGTCGGCGAGGCCGTCTACGTCGTGGACGTGGGTGCCTACGCAGCGCGATGAGAGCTCGTCCAGCCAGCGGGTGTGCGGGAGGAAGCCGAGGCGGTCGAGAACTTCGGCGTGGCCGATGTCCAGCCAGAAGCCGGCGACTTCCGGCGGGTAGTCCGCGAGCAGCACCTGCATTTCGTCGGGGTCGGGGTATTCGTGGTAGTGGTAGCGGTTCTCGAGGCCGATCGTCACGCCTTTGGCCGCGGCGTATTCGGCGATGTCGGCGAGCGATTGCTTCGCGTGCGGGAAGTGCGACGGGGCTTCCTTGTGACGTCGCTCGATCGCTTGCTTGCCCAGGCGCGCGAATTCTTCGCCCGACTGCGTGCCCTCGTCGAACATCTTGCGCAACTTCTTCTCTTCGTCGAAGACGTTAGGCAGCCCGCCGAGGTGCACGACCAGCAGCTTCGTGTTCGCGCGCACGGCAGTATCGACGCTGTCCTTCGCGACTTGCACGGCTTGCTTGCGTTCCGTCTCGTCCTTCGACGCGAGGTTCAGCGCTTCCGAATGCCTGGTGCCGACTTTCACGCGCGGGCACGGTGAGTGGACGGAGGAGAACGCGATGAGGCCGCTCTCGATCAGCTCGTCGACACCTTCGGGCGGGATGACGTAGTTGATCTCGGCGTAGCTGAAGCCGAGCTCGACGGCTTTATTCGCGAACTCGATCATTGAGTCGCGTTCGTCACCATCCTTGCGGAAGCGCCCCTGCGACCACATCGTGCTGAGGGAAACGATCGGCTCGCTGCGTTCTTCGGGGCTCACGTGGCTCAGTCTAGCCTCGCGGCTGTCAGGGCGCTACGACTCGGTGGCAGTCGGTGTTTCAGGCGGCGTTGGGGCTGGGCGATGCGCGCCGATCGGGTGGTCGACGACGGGCTTGTCTTTTGCCGGCCGCGAGGCTTCGACTCGTCGCGCAACGTAGATACCGGTAAGGGAGCCCAACGCTCCGCCAATGAACGCCGTGCCCAGGCTAAGGAAGTAGCCGGCGGCGTCGCGCTGGCCCAGCAGCGGGATGGCGATCCCGGTAGCGCAGGCAGCGGTCAGTGCGAGTGGTAGGGCTAGCAGGGCGCCCCGGCCGCGGGCGCTGACGGCGACTCCGGCCCACGGAATGAGGCCGAATACGCACCAGCAGAAGAGGAAAAAGGCGATAAACCCGAGCCTGGCTTCGAACGTCACGTGAATAGCGTCCGTCTGCGCGCAAGCGGGGTCAAGCCTGCCACGGTGTTATGCCTCGCGAGGGACGTTGGTTGTATAGATATCTGAAGTGAAGTTTCTGCTTAAGAAACCCTTAACATTTGCACTACCCGAAGCGTGAAGAAATGGGTAGACTGAAACTTCGACTGGCCTGCCCGATATGAGAGCTAAGACACAACTGCTGCTTCTGGCTGCGATGAGTTCGCTCGTCGTGGCGTTGCTGCTTGTCGTCGCCATCGCGTCCGTGGGTGAGTCCGCGCCGGTGGCTTACGCCGGTGGCTCGCCTTGTCTGGGCACGGGGTCAGGCACGATGGAGGACGGTAGCGCCGATGTGTCGCTGTACCCGCCCCAGGCTCGCGTCGGCGAATACGTGCAAGCAACAATCAATGGCGCGCAAGCGGACAGTTCGCCCCAGGCGACCGCCATGTTCTGGGACCCGCAGGATGAATATGGAGAACTCCAGGAGATCGATTCTTATGGTTACCTCCCTGCGGACGGTACCGATGGATACATTTACGGGACGGTTCCGAACGGCGCTGTTCCAGGCAGGACGTACACGGTCCGGGCCTGTTGGCACAACAACGACCTGAGCACTTACTTCTATCGGGACCTTGAGGTCACGGTGCTGCCGCCGATCGATTGCGGTTGGGGTGATAGCACGCTGACTGAGGATGATAGCGCCACGGTGACGCTTGTCCCTAACCACGGCAGTCCCGACGACTACTTCACGATTCAGATACAGAACATGCCGGGGTCCAGCGAGGGATCGCGAGAGGTTGAGATCTTGTGGGACTCCAACCTGGGCGGAGGTCCGCCGAGCCAGGGCACTTTACTGCAGCGTGACTACACGCAGACCGGTTCGGACTACGGGAACTTTTACGCCTATGTCCCCAGCGACGCGACGCCCGGAACGCACACGGTTGGCGTCTGCTGGTTCGACACTGAAACGAACGGGTACACGTGGCAGGAACTGCCGTTTACGGTGCCCTCGCCAGAGTTCGGGAATGAGCTGTCCAACGACTACGTGGCTAATACGGACATGGTGTCGGCGGGTGTTGGTGGCGTGCGGAGCACCGAGGGTCTTGACGAGGGCGGCTACGCAGCCGGACCGGACGGGTTCAACTATGGCGACGGAACGATAGCGCTATCGGGGATACCGGCGGGCTCGACTATCACGACGGCGCTGCTGTTCTGGAACGGTCCGGAAGCTTTCAGCAACAATTGCTATTACACGGCGAGCGACGGTGGAGCGACTATCGAATCGATTGGCACGAGTACGCGCAACGCCACTATCTCGTTCGATGGCCACGAGGTCACGGGTGAAAACGTTGGCATTTCATCGGCGAACGATGCCGACTGTTACAACGAGAGCGATACGTACAAGGCAGACGTCACGCGCTACATTCACGCCACCCCGAACGGCGACTACACCCTGGATGAGCTGGCCAAGGCGGATGCGGACGCTAACGGCGCTTCGCTGATCGTCTTCTACCAGGACGCGAACCCGGCGAACAACGTGGACGTCACGCTGTATGAGGGGAACGACTCCAACGATGGCAACGCCGACTACTCGAACGGCTTTGACGCGAACGGTTGGAACGTGGAGCTGGACAACGTTCTCTACAACAGCGGTCCGGCGACGCTCACCCTGCACGTCAGCGACGGACAATACTTCTCTAACTACTGCGAAGGCGGCTGCGACGCGACAGACGGCGCCGTCTACATCAACGGCGATACGGACGCGCCGCTGCTGCCGGAGGGTGCCAACTTCGAAGGCGACAGCGTGCCGATTGCCTATTCCGGGTCAGCGGACTCTTACGGAGGCGGACTGTGGGACATCCGATCGTTCGATGTGTCGTCGTACCTGTCGACGGGCAACAACACGCTCGTCATCACTTCGGCGAACGTTCAGGACGCACTCTCGATTGTTGTAGCGGCGCTGGCGGTACCGACGAGTAGCTCCACCGAGACGAGCACGCCTTCGCCGACGCCCAGCCCGACGCCGACGCCGACTGCGCCACCTACGTCCACGCCGGGGCCGATCATCGTTAGTGGCGCAACCGGCAACTTCTTTACGAACCCTAACGACGACGGAGGGTTCACGCGGACGCCGAGCGACACGCCGGTGTTCAGCCAGGCTTTCCCGGTCATCGCGTTCAACCCGCCAGACGGCGTGGGGCCGACGTGCTCCAACGACACTGGCATCCTTGAGGACACGCGGCCGTTCACGGACATCGTGGAGCACAACGACGGCACATGCTCGACGGTGCCGGCGCAGGGCAACGGCGCGCAGGCGGGCGTTGGGGATCTGTTCAGCTTCCAGGCGTACTTCACGGGCACGTTCACGGTGCCCGGCGCTGAGAACGTCACGTTCAACTTCTTCTCGGACGACGGTTGGGCGCTCAACATCGGGACCAACGCTAACAACCAGCAGCCGCACTACGTGAGCGGCGCGAACACGAACCCACCGGCGAGCGGGCCGTTCACGGGCTACCAGAACACGGGTGCGTTCAACACGGACAACGCGGCCAGTGGTAACGACGTCACCGTGCACTTCCCGGGCGCGGGCACGTACCCGTTCGAGATTGACTACACGGAATGTTGTGGCGGTGGGCTGGTACTTGTGCTGACCGCGAACGGACAGGCGATTCCGCCGTCGCTGACGCCGACGCCAGTTGCGACGGAGACGCCGGTCGTCGTCCCGACGCCGACGCCGACGCCAACGCCGGGCTCGACGCACACGCCTTCGCCGACGCCGACACCAGCGCCGACGTTCGAGCACCCGACAGCGACTCAGTCTCCGGCGCCAACGCTGCCGCCAACGCTGATCCCGCCGGAAACGCAGACGCCGTTCCCGACGGACACGTTCACGCCGACGCCGACGGCGACGGCTACTCCGCCAACGACGCTGACGCCCACGCCGACTGTCACCTCGGCTCCGACGAATCCTCCGACGGGCGGACCGACGAACCCGACGGGCGGAGAACCGACACCGACGCCAACGGCGGTTCCCAGCTCTCGAACGCAAGCGCCGGTCATCCTGGTGATCCCAACGCCGACGCCAGTGCGCGCAACCGCGACGGCAACAGCCACGCCGAAGGCGTCCGCGACGGCAACGGCGCGCGCTTCGGGATCGCCGTCACCGACAGCGGCAGGCGCGTCCCAGGGCCCGACGGACACCGGCAATTCTGGAGGCTCGATAACGAACGGCGGAGGCAACAACAGCGGGCGGCCGCAGTTCGCGCAGTCCGTGCTGACGCCGAGCGATCTTTCGGGCAGCTTCGGCGTGATCGGCTTGAACGCGCTGCTCGCGGGGCTAACGCTACTTCTGCTGCTGCTCAGCTCGGAGCTGTTCAACAAGACGGTTGAGGAAAACCACGGGACGCTGGCGCGCTGGTTCAGCCCGATCACGCACCCGGTGGAAGGCTTCTTCTCTGGCATCGCCGGCGCCTGGAAGTCGAAAACGGACGGCTCGATTATCGGAGCGGTTGGGCCTGTGGCGCTCGTTCTTGCTGTCTCAGCGCTCATCTACGGAGCGCTGGAACCCGGGTTCGGCCTGAACGAGAAGAGCATCGTAATGGCGCTGGCAGTGGTGATAACCGTTGGCCTCATCACGTACTGGTACAACGGCGGACAGATCATCGTGTCTAGGAGCATGTTCAGCATGGGCGGCGCCATCAAGCTCTTCCCGATCGGCGTGATGATCGCGGCTGTCTGCGTCGTGCTGTCGCGACTGGACGGGTTCCAGCCGGGGATCATCTACGGGTTCATCGCCTCGGCGGTAATCGTCGGCGCGAAAGAACCGAACGAAGAGCAGAGCGGGAAGATCATCTTCTACCCGGTACTCGCGCTGCTGGGGCTCGTCGCGCTGGCGTGGTTCCTGATCGATCCGTTCCGCACGCTGGCGACGGACCACAACAACTGGTGGGCGGCGTTGCCTGAGGCTATCGCCGTCGGCGTCTTCGTGGGCGGGCTGGAGGGCACGTTCTTCCAGATGATCCCGATCCGCTACCTGGACGGCCACAAAATCTGGTCGTGGAACAAGCTGGCCTGGGTGTTTGTGGCCGGGCTCACGGCGTTCCTCTTCTGGGATGTGCTGCTGCACAAGCAGAGCTCGCAGATGAGCAGCGTCACGCATGGCACGCCCGCGGCGGCGATCATCGCGATGGTCATTTGCTTCGTGATCAGCGTTGGCTTCTACGCCTTCTTCCGTCTTCGCGGTCCAGACGAACTCGCCGGCGAAGCCGAAGCCGCCTAACCCCGCGCGTCGTATACTGCGCGCATCATGCAGACTGGCGTCAGCTACTTCTCCTCGCGCGTGCTGGCTCACGTCCGCGCTGACCTGCGCGAGATGACCGAGGTTGGCTGCACGTACGTCGTCCACTGCTACACGGAGACCGACCTCGCGCACTACAAGGAGGCGATGGCGGACATCGCGAAGGCGACGAAGGACGCTGGGCTTGAGGTGTGGTTCGATCCGTGGGGGCTAACCGGCATCTTCTCCGGCGAGACGTTTACTCGCTTCCCGCTGCAGCGCCCGGAAACGTGGCAGGTGCTTTCCGACGGACGTCGAGTCGGCGCGGCGTGTCCCAATCATCCGGCGACGCGCGAGTTTTTGCGCACGTGGGTGGACGCGTGCGCGGCGGCCGGCGGCGAGGTGCTGATGTGGGACGAGCCGCACCTTTATTCGCCATTGTGGGAGCGCGACTTTACGCCGGCGTGGGGTTGTTACTGCGATAACTGCCTCGCGCGCTTTCGCGAGCGGCACGGTGGCGAGATGCCGCGTGAGTTCACGCCCGAGGTGAAGTCGTTCCGCGAAGAGTCGTTGCTCGATCTGCTGACGGAGATGTGCCGGTATGGTCACGAGCAGGGAATGCGCAACGCCCTCTGCCTGTTCCCGACGGACCTCGCGCAGCACGGCTTTGGGCGGCCGGGCGAGAGGTTGCGCGCGGCGGTCGAGCAACAGACGCCCGGGGCGTCAGCGAGCGATATCGAAGGCATGATGCATATCGGCGTCGGCGACTTCGATCGCACGGCGGCGATCCCGGACCTCGATATCTTTGCGACGGACCCGTACTGGTACGCGCTGGGCGTCGAGGCGGAGCCGTTCATGCGCACGTACAGCGAAGAGGCGGCGGCCGCTGCGAAGAAGCACGGCCGCGAGCTTCAGTTGTGGCTGCAGGCGTTCCGCGTCCCCGCCAACCGCGAGGAGGAGCTACGCATCGGCGCGCAGATCGCGGAGGAAGTGGGGGCGAGGCACCTGGCGGCGTGGAGCTTCCAGGCGACGGAGTCGATGAGCATCCGGTGCGCGGACTCACCGAAGGTGTGGCGGATTGTGGGGGAAGAGTTGCAGCGGATACGCGCTAGCCGATGATCTGACGCAGGTGCGCGAGGTCGTGGTGGGCGGTGTGGTCTACGAGCGTGCCGAACGTTAGCTGGCCGAGCTGTGAGTGCTGGTAGCCTCGCGCGCGGGCCGGGGCGCCGGCCTGGCGGAGGAGCTCGACGTTGGCGGCGCGGTTGACGGCGAAGACTTGCAGCGCGAGGTCGATGTCGCGCGTGTCGTAGGCGAGCTGGTCAGCCCAGCCGTCCTGATCGAGGCCGGCGAGCAACGGGTTGTCCTCGCCGAGGATCATCCGGAAGCGCCAGCCGCGCGAGACTTCGAGGTCGGCGAGGTGCAACGCGACGTAGCGCGGCGACCAGCCTTTCGCATCGCGGTCTTTCGCTGCGGACAGCGCGGCGGCGAGACGTTCCGGCATCGAGGCGAGCGCGGGCACGACGTCCACCGGCACGTCGACGGTGCCCTGGCAGATCGGGCAGTCCTGTTGCGTGAGCGGGAAGTCGATCACTCGATACCGCGCACTTGCTTGAGGTGAGCGATGTCATGGTCCGCGATGTGCTCGATCAGCGTGCGGAGGGGGCGGTTGCCGAACTCCGGGTGGCGGTAGCCGCGCTCGAGGGCGGTGTCGCCGGCGAGTCGCAGCAGCTCGAGGTTGGACTGGCGGTTCGCGGCGTAGGTTGAGAGCGACGTGGCTAGCTCTCGCGCGCCGTAGAACAGCGTCCGGCCCCACTTATCCTGGTCGAACGGTATCAGCATTGGCTCGTCCTCAATGAGGATCTGGCGGATGCGCCAGCCCAGCACGACCTCGACGTCGGCGAGGTGGGAGGCGACCTCGTGCGGCGTCCAGCCAACGCCGGAGAGAGAGCGTGGCTCGCGGAAAGAGCGCGAGACCAGCTTCGGCATCTCGGCCATCGTGCCGAACATATCGGCGGGCATGTCTATCTCCGTGCCGCAGAGGGGGCAGTCATTCTTGCGCGTTTCGAATTCGAGCATTGCGTCCTCCTAGTTGAAGTCGACGAGGCCGGCGACAGCGATAATCGTAACGGTTGTGTTGAACAGCGCGTGTATGCCGACGCCGGCGAGGTAGCAGTTGCGGGTGCGCCTGGGCAGCGGCGTACCCTTGTTGACGACGTCAACGATACGCCGATCGAGGCCAAGGCCGACGGTGAAGCTGGCGATGGTGTGGACGGCGAGCGGGATGGTGAGGCGGTAGATCTTGAAGCGGTTGGTGTGGTCCGGGACGTAGACGTACAGGTAGACGAGCGCCTCGAGGATGCCGAAGACGAGGCCGGCGAGGCCGCAGAGTATCGCCGTGAAGAGGTGGCTGCTGAAGGCGTCCGGCCAGCGCACGAGCGCGAGGAAGACGCCGATCGGCTTGAACGCTTCCTCGATGATGGGCGCACCGAGGAAGGCTCCGAGTATCAGTCCCGTCGAGCCGGCTTCGCCGAGGAAGGCGCCGCCGATGCCGAGCACGCCGCCAAGCAGCGAGACGATAACGACGAAGATGTACGAGTACCAGTGGACGCGCTTCTGTTGGGGCGGCTGTTGTGATTCGGAGAGTGGGTAGGCGCTGTCCAAACGCTAGCCTCGCGGCAAGCCGAGGCCACGGCCGGCGATGATGTTCTTCTGGATCTCCGTCGTGCCGGCGGCAACCGTGAGGCCGGACGTTGAGAGGTAGTAGTGCTCAAGGCGGCCGGCGAGCGGCGCCCATTGGCCTGATTCCAGCTGCCCGGCGAGGCCCATGATCTGCATGCCGGAGCGCGCGATCCGTTGCTGCAGCTCGGAGCCGTACATCTTCGACATGGAGGCTTCGGCGTTGGGGATCTGGCCCTTCGCCTGCATCGAGGCGACTCGGTAGGCGAGCAGCTTGCCGGCGGCGAGCTCGATGCCGAGCTCTGCCAGCTTGATGCGGGCGAGATCGCGGTCGGCGAGCATGGTTTGCCTGGCGAACTCGACGAGCTCTTCGTAGACGCGGATGCCGGCGACGACCCGGTTAATGCCGGAGCGCTCGAAGTCGAGGGTGGCGGCGCCGACATACCAGCCGCGGTTGAGCTCGCCGACGAGGCAGTCGCGGGGGACGCGAACGTCCTGGAAGAAGATCTGGTTGAAGGCGTGACGCCCGGTGATGTCGACTAGCGGCGCGACGGTGATGCCGGGCAGGCGCATGTCGACGAGCAGATAACTGATGCCTTTGTGCTTCGGCGCTTCCTGATCCGTGCGGACGAGGAGCACGCACCAGTCGGCCTTGTGGGCGAGCGACGTCCAGATCTTCTGGCCGTTGACGACGAACTCATCGCCGTCGATCGTGGCCTTCGTTTCGAGGCCGGCGAGGTCTGAGCCGGCGCCTGGCTCGCTGAAGCCCTGGCACCAGACGCTGTCGGCGTTGGCGATGCCAGGCAGGTGACGCTCCTTCTGCTCGTCCGTGCCGTAGAGGATGATCGTGGGGCCAACGCGGTCCGGGCCAACGCCGAGCTGCGTGGGCGCGCGGTGGTAGGACATCTCTTCGTTGTAGATGACCTGCTGCATCACGCCTGCCGCCTTGCCGCCGTACTCGACCGGCCAGCCGAGGGTGAGCCAGCCCTTCTGCGAGAGCTTCTTCTGGAACGAGCGGAGGAACTGCCACGCGTCGTCGCTGCCTTCGCCGAGGTTGCCGCCGCCGCTGTTGCGCGACCAATCGGCGGGCAACTCGGCGGCAAGAAACGAGCGAATCTCCGTGCGGAAGTCTTCTTCGGCGGCGCTGAAGCGGAAGTCCATATCTGTAGCGCCGAGTATACTAGCCCTACAGAGTGGGTACGCGATATGTACTGGCTGGGCTCACGGCGATTGCCGTACTGGCTGCGGCTTGCGGCAGCGGTGACGACGGCGGCCCGCAGCCGCTAATCATCCCGACTACGGTCTCCGAGGCGAAGACGCCGACCCCGGCACCGACTAACACTGACGCCGGGGCCACTGCGGAACCGTCCGAAGACAACCCTGTGCCGCCGATTACCACCGCTGACGTATTCCCGCCGCGCGACCTCTCGCAGTACGGCCTGGATCCGTCGCGGATACGGACTGTCATCGCTACTGGGGACGTCATCCCGGCGCGGCATACGGACTACACGATCCGCCAGATGAACAACGACTTCGGCTACACCGTGCGGGCGACGAAGGACATCCTGAGCGCCGCCGACATCACCGTGATCAACCTGGAGGCGCCGCTGATCAGCGGGTGTCCGGAAGAGGCGGGCGAGACGTTCACGTTCTGCGGGCAGCCGGGCTTTACGTCGGCACTGCAGGAGGCGGGCGTGGATGTGGCAACGCTGGAGAACAACCACATCACCAACTACGGCTACGACGGAGTCACCGAGACAGAAGGGTACCTCGATGCGGCCGGTATCAAGTGGGCGGACAGCATCACGTCAACGATCATGGACGTGCGCGGGGTCAAGTTCGGCTTCCTGGCGTTCAACGGCGTTGGGGGGCTCGTGGACCGAGTCGGGATGGCCAACGCAATCGAGGCGCTCCGCCCGAAGGTCGACGTCCTCGCTGTGGCAGTGCACTGGGGCATGGAGTACGTATCCGTCCCGCAGCCGGCGCCCGGTATCGCCGACGACGACCCGGTGGAGATCGGGCACGCCGCGATCGACGCGGGCGCCGATTTCGTGATCGGCAACCATCCGCACTGGATACAGGGCGTGGAGGTGTACAAGGGCAAGTTCATCACGTACGCACACGGCAACTTCATCTTCGACCAGGCGTGGAGCTACGAGACGACTGTCGGCGTTATCGGGAAGTACACGTTCTACGACAAGACGTTGATCGGCGTCGAGTTCATCCCGGTGCTGATCGAGAACTACGCGCAGCCGGTGCCGATGACCGGTGACCAGCGCCAATCAACGCTCGACATAATGAAGCAAGCGACCGTCGACCTCGAAGCGAAGGTCGCGTCGGGCGCGTACTGATCGGAGGCCTCGATGACAAGCGATGACAAGACGATCCGCCCGTTCCGCATGGACATCCCGCAGGCTGACATCGATGATCTGCGCGAGCGCCTGGCGCGAACGCGCTGGCCGGACGAGCAGCCGGATGCTGGTTGGCGATACGGCGCGCCGCTGGCGTACGTGAAGGAGCTGGCGGAGTACTGGCGCACGCAGTACGACTGGCGCAAGCACGAAGCCAGGCTGAACGAGTTCCCGCAGTTCACGACGACGATCGACGGGACAAACGTGCACTTCATCCACGTGCGCTCGCCGGAGCCGGATGCGCTGCCGCTGATCATCACGCACGGCTGGCCGGGCTCCATCGTTGAGTTCACGGAGATGATCGGACCGCTGAGCGACCCAGCAGCGCACGGCGGGGACCGGCGCGATGCGTTTCACGTTGTCGCGCCGTCGATCCCGGGCTACGGGTTCTCCGGGCACACGACGGACGCGGGCTGGCATATGCGGCGCGTCGCGGAGGCGTTCGCGGAGCTGATGTCGCGGCTGGGATATGAGCGCTACGTTGCACAGGGCGGCGACTGGGGCTCAGGTATCTCGCGGGAGCTGGGCATTTTGGATGCGGAGCACATCGCGGGGGTGCACCTGAACATGCTGACGACAACGCCGACTGAGGAAGACTTCCCGCACCTAACGGACGTCGAGAAGGGGCGGTTGGCGAAGGGGCAGCTCTTCATGCAGGAGGGCCGCGCGTACGGCATGCAGCAGAGTACGCGGCCCCAGACGCTGGCCTACGGGCTGGCGGACTCGCCGGCTGGGCAGCTGGCGTGGATCGTCGAGAAATTCAAGGAGTGGACGGACTCGAAGGAGCGGCCGGAAGACGCCGTCGACCGTGACCAGATGCTTACCAACGTTTCGATCTACTGGTTCACCAACACCGGTGGCTCCTCGGCTCGGCTTTACTACGAGACCGCGAAGGCGCGCGCGATGTGGGGCTCGTCGCCGACGGTGAGCACAACGCCGACGGCAGTCGCTGTCTTTCCGCAAGAGATCGCGCCGTCGGTCCGGCGGATCGCCGAGCGCTACAATAACGTCGCGCAGTGGTCAGAGTTCGAGCGCGGAGGGCACTTCGCGGCGATGGAGCAGCCGCAGGCGCTGATCGAAGACATGCGCAAATTCTTCCGCACGTTGAGGTAGCGATGCCGGCACCACGATCAGACCGCCCAGAGATGCCAGGCTATGGCGTCTCAGAGAAGCGCAGGGGCCTACTGCCGTGGCGCTGGGCGGAGGAACGCCTTGTGGCCTGCCACAACTACTACTTGGCCACTACGCGGGCCAGCGGCCGTCCGCACTCGATGCCGGTGTGGGGCGTCTTCTTTGGCGGGAAGTTCTACTTCAGCACAGGCGTGGACTCTGCGAAGGCCCGAAACTTGCACACGAACCCGTGGTGTGTGATCACCACCGACGATGCGTCTGAGGCGGTCATCCTCGAGGGGCACGCCAAGAAGGCCACCGCGAAGGCGGTGCTACAGCGCTTCGTCCGCGTTTACAAGCAGAAGTACGACTGGGAGATGGACCCGAACGACGGCAGCATCTGGGTGGTGCAGCCGGCGAAGGTTTTCGCTTTCAAGGAAGCGGCGGACGACTTTTCCACATCCGCGACACGCTGGATCTTCTAGCAAAGCGCCGGTAGGGGCGCAGCACGTGGGTGCATGCGACCGGTAGGGGCCGCAGCACGTCTGCCAAAGGTGCGCCTTCGTTGGGACGGTTAGAATCTGCGCAACAATCTCGGTTATCAACTCGACGTGCGCCCCTACATGAGCCGCTGCCCACAATCGCGCGCCGTGGGTCGCTTGACCGGCGACCCTTGGCCGGTGCTAGTATCGGGACAGCCCCCCTGGTTCACCAGATAGTGGAGGTAGACCATGCGTTTCATTCTCGGAATCATCCTTGGCATCGCAGCCGGCGCGGCGCTGGGCCTGATCGTTGCCCCGAAGTCCGGCCGCGAGACGCGCGATGCACTTCGCCGCCGCGTGCAGACCGCTCACGAAGAGGCCCAGGAAGCCGTTCTCTCCGCTTAGGCCAGCAGACACACTTTGGCTAACGGCGAGCAAAAACTTATCGTCGTCATCACTTCAAACGACGAGGCGGACGCGCTTATCAAGAAACTGATTGAGCGGGGCTATCCCGCGACGAAGGTCAGCAGCACGGGCGGATTCCTCCGCCGCGGCAACGCGACGATCTTCTCCGGCGTAGAGGCCGGCGATCTCGACAACGTGATCTCGATCATCCGGCACGAGTGCAAGGCCCGCACGGAGTACATCCCTGCGCAAGCGCTGCCGTTCCCTGAGAGCATCTACCCGGCGGAGCCAGTGCAGGTGCGCGTGGGCGGGGCGATTGTGTTCGTGATGCCGGTGGAGCGCTTCGAGAAGACTTAGGTCGCCTACGCAGATAGACGAAAGAGGCCACCCCATTGGGTGGCCTCTCTTGATTGCTGTTGGTTGGTGCTACGGGACGAAGAGCGGGGCCATGACCAGCGTGATCGTGGCGAGGAGCTTAATCAACACGTGGAGGGAGGGGCCGGCGGTGTCCTTGAACGGGTCGCCGACGGTGTCGCCGACGACGGCTGCCTTGTGGGCCTCCGTGCCTTTGCCCAGGACCGCGCCGGCGGCGTCTTTCAGGTTGCCCGCCTCGATGTACTTCTTGGCGTTGTCCCACGCGCCACCGACGTTGTTGAAGAACGTGGCCATGAGAATGCCGACGATTGTTCCGATCATGACCATGCCGGAGACGGCGAGCCAGCCGGAGGCCTCCTTGAACTGGCCGTAGTCCTCAGCCCGGACGTAGCGGAAGATCACGCCCACGGCGATCGGCAGGCCGACTGCGAGCATGCCGGGGAGGATCATTGCGCGGAGCGCGGCCTTCGCCGTGATGTCGACGGCGCGGCCGTAGTCCGGGCGAGAGGTGCCGGCCATGATGCCAGGGTCCTCGCGGAACTGGCGGCGCACTTCGTCGATGATTTCGCCCGCGGCTGAGCCGACGGCGCGGATGGCCAGCGCGGCGAACACAAAGACGAGCATACCCCCGATGAGGCCGCCCGCGAAGACATCGACGTTGGAGAGGTCGATTGGTAGTTGCTGGTTGAGCGGGAACTCGATGCGCTCCTTCACTTTGTCCAGGTAAGCGCTGAAGAGGAGGAACGCTGCGAGGCCGGCGGAGGCCACTGCGTAGCCCTTCGTGAGGGCCTTGGTGGTGTTGCCGACGGAGTCGAGGGAGTCTGTGATGTGACGGGCGCTGGCCGGTGCGCCTGACATCTCCGTGATGCCGCCGGCGTTGTCCGTGATCGGGCCGAACGTGTCCATCGAGAGCACGTAGGCGGCGGACATGAGCATGCCCATCGTGGCGACGGCTGTGCCGAAGACGCCGGTGGTGAAGCCGCCGACGCCAGGGATGTCAGCCTGTGAGCCCAGCGTGAACGAGGCGACCAGCGCGATGCTGATCGCGATTGCCGTCGCTGCCGTGGTCTCGAGACCAACTGCTGTGCCTACGATGATGTTGGTCGCCGGGCCGGTCTTGGACGCCTCCGCGATTTCGCGAACCGGGCGCCATCCGCCGGCTGTGTAGTACTGCGTGATGTAGACGAAGGCGATACCGGTGGCGATGCCGACGAGTCCGCAGAAGAAGAACCAGTACCACTCAGGCCCAAGCATGACTTTCGTTGCGATGAAGAGCCCAACGACCGAGAGCAGTGATACCAGGTAGTAGCCCATGTTCAGCGGGGTCATCGGGTTCTGGTTCGGGTCGTCCTTGGCGAACATGGGGACTGAGTGCAGGCCGACGATCGTTGCCAGGATGCCGAAGGAGCGCAGGATCAGCGGGAAGACGATCCACTCCAGGTCTTTCGTCACCGTATAGATGGCGACACCCAGGATCATCGCGCCGATGTTCTCTGCGGACATCGACTCGAAGAGGTCAGCGCCACGGCCGGCGCAGTCGCCGACGTTGTCACCGACGAGGTCCGCGACGACAGCGGCGTTACGCGGGTCGTCTTCGGGGATGCCAGCTTCGACCTTGCCGACGAGGTCAGCGCCGACGTCAGCGGCCTTCGTGTAGATGCCGCCTCCCAGCTGGGCAAACAGCGCCACGAAGCTGGCCCCGAAGCCGAAGCCAACGATGAGGAACGGCGCAATCGCCTCGGAGTTGCCGAGGACCTTGCTGTAGAGGAAGAAGATGCTGGAAACACCCAGCAGGCTCAGCGCGACGACGAGGAAGCCGGAGACCGCGCCACCACGAAGGGCGACCGTGATCGCCTCTTTCAGGCTGCGGGTAGCGGCCGAGGCCGTGCGGGAGTTGGAGCGCACCGAGATGTACATCCCGATGTATCCAGCCAGGGCCGAGCATCCGGCACCCAGCAGGAAGGCGATCGATGTGAGCAGGCCCTCCGTCCACTGGCTGACTTCCGTCTTGCCATAGGTGATGGTGGTGCCGTCGTAGAGGATCTCGCGAACGCCGTCCGAGACCGCGCCAACGATAAGGCCGATGGCGACGGCAGTGACCACCGCCAAGATAGCGATGGTCGTGTACTGGCGCTTGAGGAAGGCCATCGCCCCCTCGAAGATCATCGCGGAGACGTCCTGCATTTCCGGGGTACCTGTGTCGCGCCGAAGAACGTCCCAGACCAGGTAAATGGCGTAGAGGACGGCCGCGACGCCGGCGATTGGTATCAGCGGAACTAGTTCCATACTTAGTTAAAACCTCCGAAACGGCAGTCTATCAGGGGGTAAGTTTAAGAACAAATTACAGCGACATAACGCGGGTCGGCGCATTGTCGGACTAAAGAACAGCGAAAAGAAGTCGAAAGTGGTGCCCCCAGCGGGATTCGAACCCGCGATCTCCACCTTGAAAGGGTGGCGTCCTAGGCCGCTAGACGATGGGGGCTTCGAAAACGATTGTACGGGAGCGGGGAAACGGCCCGCAAACGAGTGTTAGGGCGCTGCGCCGGAGACGTCTGGGACCGGCGTTGGCGTCGGGCCTTCGTCGATCGTGACGATCGGGGTGTCGTCCAAGACGAGCGCTGTCGTGCCGTCGATGACGCCGTCGTCGCCGCGGGCGCCCCAGACGATGACGCGCTCGCCACTCTGCGCCTTGCCGGTGAGTTTCGTCGTCGAAGACACACGCACCTGGCCGATGTCCAGGGTCCAGCGGCTGCCGTGGATCTCCTTAATCAGGCCTTCAACTTCGACGAGCGGCGGGCTGTCCTTCGCTTCGATGACGGTGTAGGCGATGGCCTGCAGCTCGCCGTCCACGCGCTTGGCGGAGACGATGATCAGCGCGCCGTCAGGCGGATCGGCGTCGTCGGGGATGTCGGGGGAGGCGGTGATCGCCAGTCCGCTCAGGTCCCAGACGCCGGTCTGCACATAGCCCTGGAATGTGGCGACGATGGTTGCCGTGTCCGCGGTGGCCTTGCTGTTTAGCACGGTGACTCGCTGGGCCTGCGCATGGCCGTCGACGGACTGCGCCTGGATTTCGACGCGCGCACCATCGCCAACCGCCAGTCCGGCGCTGGCGTCGAACGTCGTGTTCTTGGTGATGTCGAACTGTTGGCCGCTGACCGTCCAACGAGTCGAGCGGCTGACGTCGCCCTCGATCGTACCGTCGAACGTGATCGTCTGCGTGTTGGAGTCGGAGGTATTGGCGCGGTCGATGGTGCCGGCGGTGACGCCGTTCGTGCCGTTGTTCAGCGTGATCTGTACCTTGTCGCCGCGGCTGATTGGGGCTGTGCGCAGCGTGTCGCTGGAGATCGGGATCCACTGGCCGGCGACCTTGATCGCGTCGTCGGTGATGTCTTCGACGGCGCCGGAGACGTAGGACGAAGGCGCGGTGCCGGCGACGATGTTCGTGACGTTGAGTGCGTGTAGCCGGCCGTTTGAGCTGCGCGCGACAAGGAGCGTCGCGGTCTCGCCGGGCTGAGGTTGGGCGCTGTCCGTCGAAAGCGTCTGCGAGTCGATCCGCACCTCCACGCCGCCGACGCTCCACTGGTCGCCGCTGGTGTTCTGGAGCTGGCCGGAGATCGTGAGGACGCCGCCGGTGAGCTCTTCCGGCTGGATTGCGGCGACTGCGGCGCCACTGCCGTTGTAGAGCTGGGTGTTGTGCAGGTCAGCGACGACCTCTGAGTAGCGGCCAAGGGCGCTGTCCGGCACTTCCTGCGAGAGGGCGAGCAGGCGGTCTTCTTCGGTCTTGGCCTGTGCCGTTACGCGCGCCCGCAGCTCCGTGTTCTCCGGCTGGGCTTGCAGGATATCGAAGGCGCGGCGGTTGCGGGTCTCGATCGCGGCGAGCGCGTTCTCGGGGACAGCGCCGCCGTCCTTCACGGTGTCGTTGATCTCTTCCATGCGTTGCTGCGACTGGTCGAGGAGGACGTTGGCCTTGTGGGTGTCGTCGCTGATGAACCAGACGCGGACGTCTTCGCCGGCCAGCTTCACGCGGTAGAGGGGGCTGCTGGGCATCGCGCTCTGTGAGGCGAGCACGAGGCCGCCACCGACTCCGCCGAACGCAAAGACGGCGACCGCGGTGATCGCCATCGGCTTCAACCAGCCAAGATTGAGCGAGCCACTGTCGCGAATCGCGGATGGGATGAACGTCGGCTTCTGGCCGGTCTGCAGCTCTGCAAGCCGCTTCTCGACGCGCTTCCAGCCGATGTCCTGCGCGCCGGGCCGTAGGGCGGCCTGCGGTGTCTTCGATACTTTCTGTGCGAGTAGCAGCGCGGGGCGGAGTTTCTCCGCCTGGCGCGGGTAGCGCTCGAGGCAATCCTCTACGGACGATCCAAACTGCATGGCATCGATGCACTCGGCGAGGATGGACTCGTAGCGCCGGAAGCCAGCCACTAGTAACGGTCCTCGGGGTGCATGATCCTGCGCAGTGCGCCGAGCGCCCGGTGCTGGAGCGACTTGATCGCGCCTTCGCTGCGGCCCATGATGCGGCCGACCGAGCGGTTGTCGAACCCCTCGATGAACTTGAGGACGATGACCTGTCGCTGCTCTTCCGTCAGGTGCTTGAGGGCGATCTGGAGCTGGCCGCGCTCAAGCGCTCGCTCGGCGAGGACCTGTGGGTTGGCGAGCGCTGTGGTCAGTGTTTCGCTGAGGTCAACTTCGCCGCGGCGTTTGCGGCGGCGGTGGAGGTCGATCAGCCGGTTGCGGGCGATACGGAACACCCAAGCTCCGAACGGCAGGCCGCGGAACGTGTACTTTTGGATCGACTCGATCATCTTGAGCATGACGTCGGAGGCCAGGTCTTCGGCGGCGTGGACGTCGCCCATTTGCATGAAGGCGTAGTTGTAGATCTTCGGGAAGTACTTCTCGTACAGCTTGTGGATGGCGTCGTTGTCGTAGGACTGGGCGCGCCGTACGAGCTCCCACTCCGTATCGAGCTCGTGTTGGGCTACGGCAGCCTCATCCAGCGTCTCCTCCGGCTCGGCGGCGGGAGATACAGCTTCGGCCTTCCTTTCACGGGGGAGGCTCGTCAAGGTTTGAGACCAGGCAATCGCGCGCATGAGTTCGATAGCAAAACGCGCGGATTAAAGCTGTAGATACGGTCAGTAGCCATAGGTTTAGTCAGAGATGCCGAGGAGACGCTTTCGGGCCTCCTCATAACGTTCGAAAGCCTTGGCCTCGCGGTTAAGCAGGCCCTTCAGCTTCGGGGGCGGACTGAGTCGAACGCCGTCCAGGAAAACCTTGTGCAGGTCCTGCAGCTGGGCGTTCCACGCCTCGTATGCGAGGCGGTACTCCTCCTTCGGGTCATCCATGGTGGCCCCTTTCGGTATCTAATCCTAAGGCAGAACGGAGGGATTGCCTAGTTTGTTCCCGGGCGCCTGCGACACCCGATGTTGGAAATGGGAAATAGGAAATGGGGGGACTTTGGACTATTGCGGGTGGGCTACAGCCACCTCGACTTCACGTCTCCGTCGATAACGACGTCAAGCAGTCGCGGCTCGTTCGAGTTCTGGGCTTCGCGCAGGGCGTCGCCGATCTCGTCAGGGTGCTCGATGCGGACGCCTTTGACGCCGAACGCGGCTGCGATTTTCGAGAAGTCCAGCTCCGGGTCGGTCATGTCCATGGCGACGAACTCGCGGCCGGCGGCGCCTTCGCCCAGGTAGTCGAGCATGTTGAGCTTGAGGATGCGATAGCTGCGGTTGTTGGCGATGACCCAGGTGACGGGGATCTTGTGGTGGGCGGCCGTCCAGAGCGCCTGAATGGTATAGAGGGCAGCGCCGTCGCCGACGATCGAGAGGACGGGCTTGTCCGGGCGGGCGAGCTTAATGCCGATGGGCGCGGGCATGCCGGGCCCGAGGCCGCCGCCGGTGGTGCGGTAGTGGCGGCCGGTGTCGTCGAAGCGGATGTAGCGGGTGAGGTAGCCGCCAGACGTGATCGCCTCGTCGAAGAGGACGGTGTCTGGGGCCATGGCGTCCGAGATCTCCGACATCATGCGGCCGGCGTTCATCGGCCGGGTGTCCCACTTGGCCTTGGCGGAGGCGTCCAGCGCCTGCATCATCGCGTCGCCGCCCGAAGCGACCTTATCGACGCGCTCTTTGGCCGCGCGGCGCTGGTCGTCCGTCTGCACGCGCTTGAGCGCCTCGAGGACGTCAGCCATCGCCAGGCGCGGGTCTGCCAGTACGCCGAGGTCCAGCGTCCAGTTCTTGCCGAGCTCCCGGACGTCGTCGTCGATGTGGGCGATTTTCGCCGCCGGCGGGAAGGGCGGGTGGTCGAGCGGGAATAGCAGGGTCAGCATTGGCGCGCCGATCACGCAGACGAAGTCCGCCATCGCCAGCTGGCCCCGCAGCATCGAAGACGAGACGACGGCAAGGAGGCCTGCGTAGAGGGGGTGCTTCGAGGGGAACGGCAGCTCGGCGGCGAAGCTGGTCAGCACTCGCGCGCCGACGGCCTCGGCAAGCTGTACGAGCTCTGCCTGGCCGCCGCTGAGGGAGACGCCGTCGCCGGCGATGATGACCGGCGACCTGGCCTCGGCGAACATCTTCGCCAGGCGGTCGGTGACCTCTTGCGGGGGCCGCGTCCGGGTCTCGATGCGGTTGGATGGCTGGATCTCGACATCGGCCTCCTCGTCCATCACGTTTGCTGGGATGGACAGGAACACGGGGCCGCGTGTCGGTTGGGCGGCGTCCTTAAAGGCGCGGCGGAGCAGGACAGGCACCTCGGCGGCGTCTGAGGCCTCCGCTGCCCATTTTGAGACGGGCTCCGCCATACGGACCAGGTCGCCGGCGAGGATCGGCTCCTGGGAGCCACCGCGCTGCTGGTGCTGGCCAGCGTAGACGACGAGGGGGGTGCCGGTGCGGTAGGAGTTGTAGAGCATGCCCATGGCGTTGCCCAGCCCCGGCATGATGTGGAGCTGCAGGAAGGCGGGCCTGCCCGAGGCCCGGGCGTACCCGTCCGCGACGCAAGTAGCGACGGCCTCCTGGAGACTCAGGATGTACTCGAGCTGGGGGTAGTCCTGCAGGGCGTCTATGAACGCCTGCTCGGTGGTCCCGGGGTTGCCAAAGACGTACTTCAC
>JBDTOK010000004.1:0-31833 GCA_039933275.1 Chloroflexota bacterium
AGTCGCGTGAGGTACGCCGCCATTGCGACGACAGTCCCGATCTGCAAGCTACCGTTGATCACCGCGTGGGCGCCGTACCAGTAGACGAGCGCCGGCGCCAGCGCTCCGAACAGGCCGAGGAACATGAAGAACCAGCGCCCCACCATCGCGCGGCGGACGGAGAGGTCGCGCACGTCGCGATTCATGCCTCGGAAGCGGTCGAGCTCATACGTCTCCTGCCCGAACAGCTTCATCAGGAGGATTCCGTTAATCGAGAGTGTCTCCTGCGTATGCGCCGACATGTCGGAGAGCCGTTCCTGTTGACGGGCGAGCAATCGTCGCTGGGCAGCGGCAGCGCGGCGGGTCGGCCAGATGAACAGCGGCAGCGCAGCCAGCCCGAGCAACGTAAGACGCCAGTCTAGGATCGACATCAGGACGACGGTGCTGACGACGGTGATGACGTTGGAAAGGATCGCGCCGAACGTGTTCGTGACGGCGTCCTGGATCGCGTTGACGTCGTTGGAGAACCGCGAGTTGATGTCGCCGCCGCGGGTTGTCGTGAAGAAGCGCAGCGGCATCGACTGCAGTTTGGAGTAGAGCTGGTTGCGGACGTCCAGCATAACGCCCTGGCCGATGACGTTGCTGAGCCAGCTCTGCGCGACGCTGATCAGCGATGACGCGAGCGTCGCGATGATGATGCCCGCGACGAGCCAGTTGGCCTGCGAGCCGTTGCCGTTGGGGATGGCGTCGTCGATGATCGCGCGGATGAGCAGCGGCGGGACCAGCCCAATGAGGCTCGCGGTCGAGATTGTGACCGTCAGGCCGAGGACCAGGGGCCAATAGCCCTTGAAGAGCCCGATCGCGCGGCGCAGCGTTGGACCCGCTGGGCGGGCTGGTTTGCGATCATCCGGTGGGCCGTGGCCGCCCCAGGCCCCCGGGCCGCCCCCCATGCCGCCAAACCTCATCGCGCGCCTCTTACCTGGTACATATGTATGGAGTTTAACGCGAACGTGAGGTTTCCGTTCGAAATCGTGGCACACGTCCGGATCGGCTATGATCGAAGGAGTGGCCACTGATCTCCCGAAGTCGCGGCGCATAAGAGCGACCAAGCCTAAGCGCGCCCGCAAGCCCTCTGGCAGCATCCTCCGCACGATCAACGCGAAGGTCGAGCCGCGCGTCCGCTCTGGATTCGGATCGCCGCGGTTGCTGTTTCCGGCCGGGCTGATCGTGCTGCAAACGAGGGGCCGCAAGAGCGGCCAAACGCACCGCACTCCGCTCGTCGCGACGATGGCGCCGGGTGGCTATCTCTGGATCAGCACAATCCTCGGCCGGCGCGCGAACTGGTTGCGTAACGCCCACGCCAACCCCAATGTCCGCTACTGGCTGCGCGGCAAATCGCTCGAAGGGACAGCGCTTGTGTCAGCGCCCGGCTACGAGATGCCGGACCTACGTGAACTGCCACCGCTCATCCGCTGGCCCGCGACGCGTGCGGTCAAAGCAGCGAGGCTTGTTGGCTTCGGCGTCGTGATCATCGTCCCGGCGAAATAGCGCTACGCGGCTGGCTTCTTCGCCCGAAAGCGGCGCATGAACGCTTTCGCGAGCAGCGGCACCACTTGCACGGGCACCGGTGTGTGATGTGCGTGCTCAGCGGCGTGCGGTGATTCGAGGCGGGCCCTCACGCATTGCACAAATCGTCCGAAGAGTTCCTCCGCCAGGTTCTGCGTCAGACCGAGCCCCATCTGCACGATCTTGCTCGCGCCGTCCACCGTCACGTCGACGACGACTTCCGTTCCGTCGTCCACCGTTAGCAGTGAGCTCATCATCGAGCCGGTGGCTAGGCCGCCACCGCGCTCGTGGCCTTCTGCGGTGAGTCGCGCGGTGTGATTCGCCTGATCGAGCTCCGTGAACTCGACGCGGCCGCGATAGCTGGTGGAGATCGGGCCAACGGCGACCTTGATGCGGCCGAGAAACGCGCGCTCCGACTCCACGCTCTCGAGATGGCCGCCGGGAATGCACTTCGCGACCTGGTGCGGGTCGGTGAGGAACGCCCAGACGTCATCAATGGGCGCACACACAACGAAACGGTCGCGCATCGTGATGGCCATGCATTTCATTGTGAGGGTAGGAAGGTTGCGCAGCCAGAACTGCGCTGCCGGTAAGTCGTTGCGATGGCGCGACACTGATAACAAAGCGAATCGCACGCGCGCCGCCTGTGGAAACTCAGGCGGCGCGTCTTTTTCACGCCAAGTCTCGATTAGTTGAATTTAACGTTGCTCCAATCGACCTCTCATCCCTGCGACCTACGCTGTGGTCATGAGAGAGGTGAGCACCATGAAGATCAAGTCCCAAATCCTGACAGCCGTTGGCGCGGCGTTCCTCGGAGGAATACTGCTCGCGTTCGGCGTAACCCAGTTCGTCGGTAGCTCAGACAGCGTGGCGCCCGCCGCAGCGGCCACTGCAGCCGCCAGCGGATCGTCGACCGTCAGCTCGACCAGCGTCCTGACAGCGGCCGACATCTACGCGTCGGTGCGCCCGTCCGTAGTGCAGATCAACGTCACGGCAGTCGAGACGTCCGGGCGGCGACGCCAGACCGTCTCCGGCACCGGCACCGGCATCGTGATCGACTCCAGCGGCGATATCCTGACCAACTTCCACGTGATCGACGCAGCTACCCAGATCGAAGTGGTCTTCGATGACGGGTCGTCTGTCTCCGGTACGGTCGCTGGCTCGGATGAGGCGAAGGATATCGCAGTCGTGAAGGTCGATCCGAGCGCACACGAGCTCACCCCCGCGAAGCTCGGCAACTCCGAGGACCTGCGCGTCGGCGACTCCGTTCTCGCCATCGGCAACCCGTTCGACCTGAGCGGCACGCTGACCCAGGGCATCGTCAGCGCCCTCGACCGCTCGTTCGATGAGAGCAACACGGTTACTCTGCACGACTTGATCCAGACGGACGCCTCCGTGAACCCGGGCAACTCCGGTGGGCCAATGCTCAACAACCAGGGTGAGGTCGTCGGGATCAACACGCTGATCGAGAACCCGACCGGCCAGAGCGTGAACGTAGGCGTCGCCTTCGCGGTGTCAATCAACACGGTGACGGCGGAACTGAGCACGCTGACCGGCTAGCTGGCTCGAAATCAAACTTCGGGGGCGAGGCGGTTGTCTCGCCCCCGATTTAGTGTCCGGGCTGGCAAAGGTGCAGAATGGGCGGAAACACACACGATAAGGAGACAACCGATGGCAAAGCGAATTCTCATCACTGGCGCGGCTACCGGCTTTGGGCGGGGGACGGCGCTTGCCCTGGCCAAGCGCGGGCACACGGTGATCGCGGGCGTGCAGATCGCCCCGCAGGTGACCGAGATGATGAAGGTGGCCAGCGATGCCGGCGTCACGCTGAAGATCCAGGTGCTGGACATCACGGACGAGGGCGACCGCCAGGCAGCCTGGGCGAACGAGGTGGACGTGCTGATCAACAACGCCGGCGTCATGCAGACCGGCCCGACCGCCGAGATCCCGATGGAGAACGTCCGCAAGAACTTCGAGACGAACGTGTTCGGGACGCTGGCGATTACACAGGGCTTCGCTCGGCAAATGGTGAAACGCGGCTCCGGCAAGATCGTGATGGTAACGTCGATGGGCGGGCTCATCACCGTCCCCTTCGCCGGCATCTACTGCGCGACGAAGCACGCCCTCGAGGCGCTGGCGGAGGCGCTGAAGGCAGAGCTCGCGGGCACGGGCGTCGAAGTCTGCACGGCCAACCCCGGCGTTTACGGCACCGGCTTCAACGACCGCGGCGCCGAGACGATGCTGCGCTGGTTCGACATGACGAAGTCGCTGACGAAGCCGGAGGTGCTGATGGCGGCGGCCGGCGGGCTGGCCAGCCAGCACGACCCGCAGTCGATGATCGACGCCTTCGTCCGCATCGCGGAGGAGGACAACTCGAACTTCCGCAACGTGGCGCCGGACTCGACAGCCGACTGGATCCGCGAGGTGCAAGCGAAGACCTGGATCGCGACGAAAGACGACACGATCTGGAGCGCCCCGCCGACCAACTGATCGCGCCACCTTAACAAATTTTTAGCTCGACTCAATGACAGACGCGAAAGTCGGCGCTATTATTTAGCCACTCGACCGAAGGAGGATTTTTTCGATGGGTGACAAGAGTCCAAAGAACACCGCGAAGACGAAGAAGCAGAAGACCCAGAAGAAGGCCGCTCCGGCCAAACCCGCGCCGAAGAAGTAGCCTCGCTCCCCGGCGAACACGCGCCGCGCCACTGCGTACGGCACTGTAACCGCGCCCTGCGGTAAGGTAGAGCTGTATGCAGAACTCTGCCCGCGCGTCCGGCGGCGGCGTCACAACCGAGGGCCTGGGCAAGCGCTTCGATGAACTGTGGGCATTGCGTGACCTGGACCTGAACGTTCCGGCTGGGTCCGTGCTAGGCCTGCTGGGCCATAACGGAGCGGGCAAGACCACCGCGATCCGCATCCTCACAACGCTGACGCGCCCAACGACCGGCCGCGCGACTGTGGCCGGCGTGGACGTTGTCGAGCAGCCGGCGAAGGTGCGCTCGCTCATAGGCGTAGCCGCACAGCAAGCGACGGTGGACGGGCTGCTATCTGGCCGCGCGAACCTGCAGATGGTGGGTCGCCTCTACCACCTCGATCGCAAGACGACCAAGCGTCGCGCGGAGGAACTGCTCGTGCGATTCGACCTGGACGAGGCGGCGGACCGGCTTGTCCGCACGTACTCCGGCGGCATGCGTCGGCGACTCGACCTCGCGGTTAGCTTGATCGCTTCGCCGCCCGTGCTGTTCCTCGATGAGCCCACGACCGGACTCGACCCGCGCGCCCGGTCGGACCTCTGGTCGATGCTGCGCGAGCTCGTCAACGACGGCACGACGCTCATTCTCACCACGCAGTACCTCGAGGAAGCTGACCGGCTGGCCGACCAGGTCGTCGTGCTGGACCACGGCCGCGCAGTCGCCACTGGCTCGCCAGACGAGCTGAAGGCGCGCATCGGCGGCGACCGCGTCGACGTGACCGTCTGCGCGGAGGACGACCTTGCGCCGGCGGTGGCTGCCCTCGCTCCGTTTGCGGCGGCGACACCGGTGACTCGCCCCGATACGCTGCAGGTCACCTCACCGATCCTCGAAGGAAGCCGCCTGATCGACATCGTGCGGGCGCTGGACGCGGCAGGCGTCGAGGCGCTGGACATCAACCGGCGCCAGGCGACGCTGGACGACGTGTTCCTGGCGCTCACGTCATCGGACGAGCCGGAGAAGGAAGAGGTGCGCCCATGACGACGGAATCGCTCGCTCCCACACCGACATCCGTTGGGAGTTGGCGGTGGTTGCTGTCCGACACACTGGTCTTCGCCGGGCGCAACATCGCCCACATTAAAGAGATTCCGGAAAAGCTGATCGACGTCACGATCCAGCCGCTGATGTTCGTCGTGCTGTTCGCCTACGTCTTCGGTGGCGCGATCGACGTGCCCGGCGGCAGCTATCGCGAGTATCTGATCGGCGGCATCCTCATCCAGTCTCTGGCGTTCGGCATCGTCGGCCCGGCGCAATCGATCTCGACCGACCTGACGGAAGGCGTGATCGACCGCTTCGTATCGCTGCCAACGTCTCGCACGGCGTACCTGCTCGGCCACGTGGTCGCCGAGATGGCCGGTATGGCGCTGGCGATCACGATCCTCAGCTTCTCTGGGCTCGTCGTAGGCTGGCGGACGCACACCGGCGTCATCGACGTGGTCGAAGGGTACTTACTCCTGCTTCTGTTTGCCGCCGCAATCATCTGGATGGGCACGCTCATCGGGCTGCTGGTGCGATCGGCGGACGCGGTAACGGGCGTCGCGTTCCTGGTGGTCTTCCCGATGACGTTCCTCAGCAACGCCTTCGTACCCATCGACACACTGCCGACGGTGCTGAAGTACGCGGCCGCCTACAACCCAATCAGCACTCTCGTCGTCGCCATCCGCGAGCAATTCGGCAATCCAACGGCGCCGGTCTCGCTCAGCGTCTGGCCACTGGAGCACGCAGCCTTGGCGTCGCTGCTGTGGTGCGTCGTGCTGATCGGCATCAGCGTGCCGCTGACGGTGGCGCGCTTCCGCCAACGGACGATCAACTAGCCGCTTCCACGTTAAGTTTGACTTCCTGGCGTCACTAACTTACTATTAGTAAGCACAGCCGCGACTAGCCCATAAAGGAAGCTCCAATGGAAATCGGTATAACAACTTTTGCAGAGACAACCACTGACCCGGCCACAGGTAGGCGGTTCGACGCGGCCCGGCGACTCACTGATCTGCTCGAAGAGGTGAAGCTGGCCGACCAGGTTGGCCTCGACGTCTACGCTGTCGGTGAGCACCACCGCCCGGACTTCGCCGCGCCTTCTCCCGCCGTCATTCTCGGCGCCGCTGCTGCGGTCACGGAGCGCATCCGGCTCGGCAGCGCCGTCACCGTACTCAGCACAGACGACCCCGTGCGCGTCTTCGAAGACTTCACGACAGTCGACCTCATCTCCAACGGCCGCGCGGAGATCTGGGCCGGCCGCGGCTCCTTCACGGAGACGTACCCGCTTTTTGGCTACAGCCTGGACGACTACGACCAGCTCTTCGCCGACAAGCTCGACCTGCTTCTCAAGCTGCGGGAGAACGAGCGCGTGACGTGGTCCGGCCTCGGCCGCCCGGCGATGAACGACCTCGGCGTATACCCACGCCCTGTGCAGCAACCGCTGCCTGTCTGGGTGGGCGTTGGCGGCAACCCCAACTCCGTCATCCGTGCCGGCAGGCTCGGACTCCCGCTGGTCATCGCTATCATCGGCGGAGAGCCCAGACGCTTCGCCCCGCTGGTCGAGCTATACCGAGAGTCCGGCAAGGCCGCCGGCCACGACCCGTCAACGCTGAAGGTGGCGATCAACTCGCAAGGCTTCATCGCCGACGATGCGAACGCGGCGGTCGAGACGTTCTACCCACCGTACGCCGAAGCCATGAGCGCCATCGGCCGCGAGCGCGGCTGGTCAGCAATTACACGCGGTCAGTTCGAGGCGCTGCGCTCTCCGATCGGGTCGTTGCTCCTCGGCAGCCCAGGCGACGTGATCGAGAAGATGCTTTGCGAATACGAGCTCTTCGGCTACGACCGCTTCCTCCTGCACCTGAGCGTCGGCACGATGCCACACGACAAGGTGATGCGCGCGATCGAGTTGCTTGGGACGAAGGTGGCGCCGGAAGTCCGCCAGGCGATCGATGCGCGCAAGCCGGCCGTCGTTAGCGCAAGCTAACGCTACTTCTTGCGACGCCGACCGATGTAATGCGGGCTGACGTTGAAGAAAACGTCGGCCGCCTCCATCAGCGTTTCCGATAGCGTAGGGTGCGGGTGGATGGTGAGGCGCAAGTCGTCGAGGCGGGCGCCCATCTCCACGGCGAGCGTGCCTTCGGCGATCAGCTCGCCCGCCCCGCGCCCGACGATGCCGACACCGAGCACACGCTCAGTCCCCGGCTCAACGATGATCTTAGTAATGCCTTGCGGTCGCGCGACGGTGGTTGCGCGGCCGGAGGCGGTCCAGGGAAAGCGCGTCACCTCGATCTCGATGCCTCGCGCCGTGGCCTCTGTCTCCGTCAGACCGCACCAGGCGACTTCTGGGTCGGTGTAGACGACGGCTGGGATCGCCGCTGGTTCCCACGCCACCGGCTCGCCCGCCATCGCTTCTACTGCAACGCTCGCCTCATGCGTCGCCTTGTGCGCGAGCATCGGCTCACCCGCGACATCACCCACAGCGAATATGTTTGGCTCAGCCGTCCGCCGCTGCGCGTCGACCTCGATGAAGCCGCGCTTGTCCAGCTTCACCGCCGTGTCCTCAAGGCCAAGGTTGGCGGAGTTTGGCTTGCGCCCGGTCGCGATCAGCACGCGGTCGTACTCCCGCGACTCCTGGAGGTCAGCGTTCGACAGCTCCGCCTCGATGGCGGTGCCGCTGTCGCGCAGACCAATGACACTGGTCTCGAGCAGAACCTCGTCCACGCGCGATTTGATGGAGTCGGCGAGAATCTTCGCCAGGTCTGGGTCAGCGCCCGGCAATAGCGATCCGGTCATCTCGACGACCGTCACGCTCGAGCCGAGCTCGGAGTACACCGTCGCCATCTCCAGCCCAATGTAACCGCCGCCAACGACCAACAGTCGCTTTGGCACCTCCCGTAGCTCTAGCGCGGCGGTCGAGTCCCAGACGCGCTCCGACTCCAGTTGCAGCGGCCCGGGGATCGCCGGCGACGAACCAGTCGCGACGATCGCGTAGTCGAACTCGACATCGGTGACCTCGCCGTCTACTGCCACACGTAGCATGCCTGCGCTCACGAAACGCCCGCGCCCGCGCACGTAGCGCACCTTGCGGGCCTTGGCGATCTGCGCGAGGCCTCCCGTCATCTTTGCAACGACGGCCGTGTCTTTCCACGCACGCAGCTTCTCGATATCGATCTGTGGTTCCCCGAACGTGATACCCAGCGTCTCCGCAGTGCTCGCGTCGTGCAGTAACTCTGCGGCGTGAAGCAGCGCCTTGGACGGGATGCAGCCGACGTTGAGGCAGACGCCGCCGGGATTCTGACGCTCGTCGATCAGCGTGACGTCGAAGCCACGCTCGGCGGCGAGAAACGCGGCGGGGTAGCCGCCGGGGCCGGCGCCCAGCACGGCGACTCGCTTGCGCGGTTCGTCCGCCATCAGCCTTCAAGCGCCATCAGCAGCGGATTGCGAATCGCTTCGACGATCCAGGACATGAAGCGCGCGCCGTCCGCACCGTCCAGCACCCGATGGTCGTGCCCGAGCGACAACGGCATGATCAGGCGCGGCTCGAACTTCTTGTCTTCATCGTCCCAGACGGCCGTTTGCTGCGCTCGCCCCAGGCCAAGCACCGCGACCTCAGGCCAGTTGATGATCGGCGCGAAGTAGCCGGTGCCCAGGCTGCCGAGGTTGGTCACCGTAAACGTGCTCCCACGCATCTCCTCGATGGTCAGCGCATTCGTGCGCGCGCGCTCCGCGATCTCGTTCAGCTCGGCCGACAGCTCGATGATGTTCTTCTCGTCCGCGTTCTCGATCTTCGGGACGACAAGCCCTCGGTCCGTATCCACCGCCACGCCGATGTGCACGTAGTCTTTCAGAATCAGTTCCTGTGACTCCGCATCGTAGGAGGCGTTCACGCGCGGGTGCGCCCGCAACGCCGAAGCCACGATTTTCAGCATCATCACAGAGATCGTGAGGTTTCCGCCTGCGCTCTTAGCGCGGTCCTTGTACTGCTGGCGGAGTTCCTCCATCGCCGTGATGTCGGCGTGGTGCTGCAGGTGGACGTGCGGAATCTCCGTCCACGATTGCGCCATGTTACGCGACACCGTCCGGCGCAAGCGGGTGAGCGGCTCGCGCGTGACCTTTCCCCACTTCGAGAAGTCCGGCAGCGGCCGCGCGACGGGCGCAGCCTGCGCGCTATCGCTCGACGCGGTTTGCGCCGGCGCAGTCGCCGCGCGCTCGCGCGATGCGAGCTTGACGTTGTCTTCGGTGATGCGTCCGCCCGGTCCGCTGCCCTCGACGGTGCTGAGATCAACGCCAATCTCCCGCGCTAGCTTGCGCAGCGATGGCGACGCAAACGCTGGCTTGTCCGATGTCGAGATGACCGGCGCACTCGCGCTCGCGACGGGCTTCCTTTCCGCGGCCTTCTTTGCGGGGGCCGGCTTCTTCGCTTCGGGCTCAGGCTCGGCCTCGGGCTCGTCGTCAGCCGTCTCTTCCGCGGGCCATTCTTCGTCCGCCGTCTCTTCGGGTTCTTCCGGCGCTTCTTCCTCGGACGCCTCTTCTTCAGGCTCCTCCACCTTCGCCTTCGCGGGCGCTTTCTTTGCCGGCTCCTTCTCTTCCCCTGCCGGAGCTTCCGCCGCTGCGCCCGCTTCGATCGTCGCGATCAGCTGACCGACCTTTATCGTGTCGCCTGCTTTGACGTGAAGCTTGGTGACGGTGCCGGCCTCTTCCGCGGGCACCTCGACGGTGGCCTTCTCCGTTTCGATTTCGATCAACGGCTGGTCCTTGGTGACGACGTCGCCTTCCGCGACCAGCAACTTCAGGACGTCCGCCTCTTCGATATCCTCGCCCAGTTCCGGGAGCTTGAACTCGGCCATGCGTTAAGCCGTCACCGGATTCTGGCGCTCAGTGTCGATGTTGAGTGTCTTGGCTGCGGCCGTCGCGACGCTGGCCGGGATCTGCTCCTCGCGGGCCAGCGCTGACAGTGCGGCGAACGCAACGTGCCGTGCGTCGACTTCGAAGTGGTCGCGCAGGGCCTCCCGTGTCTCGGAGCGACCGAAACCGTCCGTGCCGAGCGAGACGAAGCGCGCATCGACCCACTTCGCGATACCGTCCGGCATCGCTTTCACGTAGTCACTGGCGGCGACGACGACGTTCGGCTGGTCGCCGAGGCTCTCGGTGAGGTACGACTGCCGCTCAGCGCTGCCAGGGTGCAGTACGTTCCAACGGTCGACTTCAATCGCGTCGCGGCGCAGTTCGGACCATGAGGTCACGGACCAGGCGTCGGACGCGACGCCAAACTGATCGGCGAGCATCTGTTGCGCCTTCAGCACCTCGTTAAAGATGGCGCCGGAGCCCATGAGGTTCACGCGCGGCTGCCCTTCCTCACCGATCGAGCGGAAACGGTACATGCCACGCATGATACCTTCGCGCACCCCGTCGCCGGATGGCATCGGCGGGTGCACGTAGTTCTCGTTGGCGACGGTCAGGTAGTACATGCGTTCGACGCCGTCCACGAACATCTCGCGGATGCCCTCTTCCAGGATCACGGCGATCTCGTATGCGTAAGCCGGGTCGTAGGCGCGCAGCGTCGGGACGGCTGAGGCCAGCAGGTGGCTGTGGCCGTCCTGGTGCTGCAGGCCTTCGCCATTCAGTGTCGTGCGCCCGGCGGTGCCTCCGACGAGGAAGCCTCGCGTACGGGCGTCCGCCGCAGCCCAGACGAGGTCGCCGATGCGTTGCATGCCAAACATCGAGTAGAAAATGAACAGCGGGATCGTCGTGATGCCGGTCGTCTGTGCGGACGTACCGGCGGCGATGAACGATGACATCGAGCCCGCCTCCGTAATGCCTTCTTCCAGCACCTGGCCGTCCTCCGCCTCACGGTAGTACAGCAGGTTCTCCGAGTCGACGGGGTCATATGTCTGGCCGCGCGACGAGTAGATGCCGAACGAGCGAAAGAACGTGTCCATGCCGAACGTGCGCGCCTCGTCCGGGACAATCGGGACCACGATCTTGCCGATCGTCTTGTCGCGCATGATCGCGGCGACCACGCGCACCAGCACCATCGTCGTCGAGGCGGCGCGGTCTCCGGAACCAGCGATGAACTCCGCGAACGCCTCGCTGGACGCTGGCTCGACAGTTGCGTTGCGAACGCGGCGCTGCGGCAGTGGGCCTCCCAGCACACGTCGGCGCTCTTTCAGGTAGCGTGTCTCGGCACTGTCGGGAGCCGGCCGGTAGAGCGGCGCCCCGGCCACTTCTTCGTCGGAAAGCGGGATGCTGAACCGGTCGCGGAAGGAGAGCAGCTCCTGCGTGTTCAGGTGCTTCTGCTGGTGCGTGATGTTGCGGCCTTCCCCCGCTTCGCCGAGGCCGTAGCCTTTAATCGTGCGGGCGAGGATCACCGTGGGCGTGCCCTTGTGATCGACGGCGGCGCGATAGGCGGAGTACATCTTGAAGCTATCGTGGCCGCCCAGGCGCATCTTCCAGATCTGGTCGTCCGTCATCTCCGCGACCATGCGCTCCAGCCGCGGGTCGACGCCCCAGAAGTGCTTCCGGACGTAGGCGCCGCCGGCCACGGTGTACTTCTGGTACTCGCCGTCTACCACCTGGCCCATCCGTGCGACCAACAGCCCGTCATTGTCCTGCGCGAGCAGCCTGTCCCAGTCGCCGCCCCAGAGTACCTTGATCACGTTCCAGCCGACGCCGCGGAACACGGCTTCAAGCTCCTGGATAATCTGCCCGTTCCCGCGCACTGGCCCGTCGAGGCGCTGGAGGTTGCAGTTGATTACGAAGATCAGATTGTCGAGCCCCTCACGCGCTGCCAGCGAAATCGCGCCGAGCGTCTCCGGCTCATCGGTCTCGCCGTCGCCGATGAAGCACCACACGCGCTGGTCGTTCGACTTCATCAGGCCGCGCTGCTGCATGTACTTGAGGAAGCGCGCCTGGTAGATCGCCATGATTGGCCCGAGCCCCATCGATACGGTGGGAAACTGCCAGAACTCGGGCATCAGCCACGGGTGGGGGTACGACGACAGGCCACCGCCCTCACCGAACTCGCGGCGGAAGTTGTGCAGCTGCTTCGGTGGCAGCCGACCCTCCAGGTACGCGCGGGCGTAGATGCCGGGCGAAGCGTGTCCCTGGAAGTAAACAAGGTCACCGCCGCTCGGGTCGTCCAGACCGCGGAAGAAGTGGTTGAAACCGACCTCGTACAGCGTCGCTGCGGATGCGTACGTCGAGATGTGCCCGCCGATGCCGGGGTTCTTGTCGTTGGCCTCGCTGACCATAGCCAGCGCGTTCCACCTGATGATGCTCTTAACGCGGTCCTCGATCTCGATGTTGCCCGGGTATCGCGGCTGCATCTCCAGCGGGATCGTGTTCACGTACGGCGTGCGCGATGTGACCGGGAGAGCCACGCCCATCCGCTGGGCCGCTATCTGCAGCGATGACAAGAGACTGGAGGCCCGCACCGCACCGCGGCTCCGCGCCACGTCGCGGAGGGCATCTACCCATTCCTGCGTCTCGACCCAGTCCGGGCCGTCCATGCCGGCGCGTGTGTCCTCAGTTTCCTTCGTTTGCCTCATGCACATCTCATTTTACCGCGAGCGCCCTCTCAAAGCCCCCGCGAAGGTGTTAAGCATGTGCATACATTCGTGGGTTTGCTGCCTTTTCACGACCCAGCGCGCGATTCGTGTGACCCGACTCGCGTCAGTCGACAGGGGGAGCGCCCGACTGGGGCGCTCCCCATTAAGAGCTACGATACGCAACCACTCCACTGGAGCTCGACGCTGTCCGTGCCGTGGCCATTGCTGCTGTCGGTGGCCGTGAGCGTAATGATCCAGTCTCCAATGTCGATGGTCGCATCCGAGACGTGCAGCGACTGGCCCGTGCCGAGAACTGTGGTCGCGCCGCCGCCGTTCGGAGTCTTCGTCCAGACAAGGCTGCTGCCGGTCAGCGATCCCTGCTCGGGATCCGTCGCGTGACCATTGAAGATGAATTCGTAGTAGTTGGGATCACACGTTCGTGTGTAGTCCACGTTGTCGACCACGGCATTCGGAGGCAGATCGACCGGTACCGGGCCGACGTGGATGATTACTGAAGCATCGTCCGTCGCGTTCTGGTCGTCCTTACCGACGAGTACGAGCCCGTAATCGCCCTGGGCGGGCATATTGATAACGACGTCATCGCCGTTTGCCACCGGATTAGACCTATCGCCGAGCGAGTTCGGAGCGGTCAGGTACCACGTCAACGCGCTGTCCGGCAACTTACCGTCCACGTAGTTGGGATCGATGCTGGTGGCCTTCAAGCGAACCGCCTGTCCCGTGTAGTAGGAGGCGCCATCGGCTGGTTGCGTAATGCTTACCGTCGGGGCAACGTTGACGATCGTAAAGCTCACCTGGTCCGAAACGTGAGACCCGGCTGAGTCGGTGGCCACCGCTGTCAGCGTGTGCGATCCATACGAGAAGAGCACGTTGTCCAGTGCATCGCCGGACCCGATAACGCCATCCAGGGAGTCCGTCCAGACGACGGTTGGAAGGCCGTTGTAAGGATCGGCCAGAGTGGGGCGGTCTTCAGGGTCGCTGACCAGCGACTCTACGTGAAGCGGAGTCCCTCCGTTGATCGTCGGTCCGCTAAACGTGATGAGCAGTTCGGGCGGCTGATTCCCACCTAGTGCCGAGATAACCGATTGGTACGCGTCCACCCACCGGTTTACGCAGCAGTCGTGCACGTCGCGGTGCGCATTGCCCAGCAGGACGCCCTCCACATCGCCAGGACCCAGGCTTGGGTCTGCCGCTTCGATCAGTGCCGCTACGCCGGCAGCAAATGGTGAGGCGCAACTCGTCCCACAGGCGCCATACTTAATGGCGGAATCCGGCGTCGGAGTCTGGAACTGATACGACGGCGCGTAGATATCGACCGTGTTGTCCTGGTTGAAGCCGTAGTTGGAGTACGAGGCCTTCTTGTGGCTGTTGTCGCCGAGGGCGCCGACGCAGATAACATCGTCCACTTCGCAGGGAATCTCCACATGGCTCTCATAGCAGAACGTGTGAACCACCGCGTCGACGCACTTCACGTCGTCAACGTTTGCGTTGTCGTTGCCGGCGGCTGCGAACACTAGCATGCCCAGGTGTCGCACGCCGATCATGATTCCGTCCAAAGCGGAACAGAAGCCCGTAAGACACCACTCAGACGCGACGCTCACACCTGCGCTCATGTTAATGATGTCCGGAGCACCCAGTGCGGTGGCTGGTAGGTTTAGAAAAATGTATTCCAGGTAAGACATCACGTCGGAGGATGGGCTTTGCGTGATGATGGCCTTCGCCACCGGCCCACCTGGCCCAGCCACGCCGAAGTCGTTGTTCGGCACACCCATCGCCGCGGCGGTCACGACAGTCCCGTGCCAGGGACACGCGGAGCCGCCCGTGCACGTCGCCGGGTTTGGCACGTTGGTGCTGCCATGTATTGCTAGGTCGCTCGGGAAGTCCGCGTTCGGGACAAACCCGCCATCGAGAATCGAGATCGTGACCTTGTTGCCCAACTTGTCCGCCGCATTCAGAGCGCGCCAGGCGTCTCCAACCCCGGTGTCGATCTCGCTACCCTGATTCATGTAGTTCCAGTCGTATGGATTGGAGCTCCAGCCGGACGGACCGGACGCCGCGTCGTGCAGAGCCCGCTGGTCGTACGTGTTGGTCGTCGTCACCCAGTTGATGTCCAGCGGAGTGCCGTCGCCTGCCTCCTGAGCGGCTACGGCCAGCAGGTCCGCCCCTTCCGTGCTTGAAACGGAGAAGGCGCCAAAGGCCGTCGCGTTAACCTTGCGCAAGTCTTGGGCGATGTTGCTGGTGTCCATTCCGCTGGGGTCGATGTGTATCAGATAGATCTTTGGCGAGTTGACGCCGAAAGCGTGCGGATCGATCGTCTTCACAACCGTCCCGTTCCAGCGGGCCAGAAAACCGTCAACCACCTGCTGATCGTCCGTCACGAGCACGAGCTCGTTCTCGACGAACGGAGTCTCCTTGCCGCTGTCGTCCTTGAGGACGGCGAGCGGTCGAGCAGGCCCTTGCCCATCAATGCCGGGAATCCCGTCAGGCACGTCGATGGATCCGTCCACGGCCACCGTCAGGCCAGGCAACCCGGCCAGCGAACCGATCGCGGCGCAGTTTTGCGGGACGCCCTGCAATTCCACACTGGCGGAGTAACGAAGCAGGATTGCAGCGTCCTGCACGTCGACGTTGCCATCACAGTTTACGTCGGCCAGTTGAACGCAGTCGGCATCAGTTTCGGCGTCTGCCGAGTGTTCCAGCACCGCCAGCGTGTCCAGTGGAGTCACGCTGGAGTTGCAGTCAGCGTCGCCCACGACGAGGCTGCTCTGTGATGCGCTAACCACACGTGGGTGGCCACCCGTAACCAATAGCGCTGCCAGTATCAAGGCAATAGCGAACAGTGGAATGCGCATCCCAACGACCTCCTGCCACGGAGATCAGTCGGTCAGAGCGGTCCGCCTCGGAACCCCAACCCCGTGGCTCTGAAATTTGCCCTCAGTGTAGAAAGCGGCGCGTCCCGAAGTCAATCTAAGCGCAGCGGTATTACTCGACTGGGTGATCGCGTGACTCTAGGAACGACTTGGTGCCGGGAGTGGGATTCGAACCCACACGCCCCAACGGGGACAGCGGATTTTAAGTCCGCCGTGTCTACCATTCCACCATCCCGGCAACCTGCGGCAATTTTACAGGCAGCGGTTTGCAACGTCGAAACGACTGAATCTGCCCACTCCGGCTACTGCGCTGCCGCTGGCTCTAATGTCAGAAGCGCGACCGGGAGTTTCCTGAAGGCGTCCGCCAGCAGCAGTTCAGCCCCCGTAAACACGTCGCCGCTCATAACGTTGCGCCAGTGCCCGTCCGCCAGCAGCCGTGCACAGGTGTCGCCCCAGACCTCACCGATGGGCCAGCCGTCCCCGCACAGGTGTGTGATCAGGCGCGGGGCGATGACCACCGCCCACTCGTCGCCCTGGTGGCGCGCGAAGGCCACAACACGCTCCGAGTGCTCGCCGGCGACCTCTAGCGGCACATACTCGCCATCTGCGAACAGCGCTGCGTGCTCGCCGCGAAAGCGTAGCGCCCGTTGCAGGACAAACTGCTTGATGCGCCCGTCCTGCCAGCTCGCCAGCAAGTCCTGATGCGTCGCGTCCACCAGCGTGGGCAGCGACTTCACTCGCCGGGCGAAGTCCACCGGCCGCCGGTTGTCCGGATCGACGAGCGAGAAGTCCCACAGCTCGCAGCCCTGGTACGTGTCCGGAACGCCAGGCGCCGCCGCTTTCAGCAGCACCTGCGCCAGCGAGTTCACAGCCCCCGGCACCTGCACGCGCGACTGGAACTGCCGGAAGTCTTCGAGAAAGTCGGCGTCGTCGAACAGCGATTGCAAGAACGTCTGGACCTCGGACTCCCATTCTTCGTTCGGGTCGATCCAGCTCGTGCGGATCTTCTCTTCGCGCATCATCTTCTCGATCACCGAGGGCAGACGTCCGCGCAAGTCGTCGATGTCACCTACGTCTAGCGGCCACGCACCAACAAGTGTTTGGTAGATCGCGTACTCCTCGCGGCCATCCGGCGCTTGCTCGCCGCCGACATCTCGCTTGCGGGGCGCGTTCTTGTCGCGCCAGCGTGTCACCGCGCTCATCCACTCGTGCGGCATCTCCGAGAGCGCGTTCAGCCGCGCCCGCACGTCTTCGCTCCGTTTCGTGTCGTGCGTGGACGAGGCGTTCAGCTTTCCGGCCTGGTGTTCCAGCGAGCGCTGGTTGGTTTCGTGGAACTGCGCCGGCGTTGACATGCAGCGCTCCGGGTGGCCGCCAACTTCATTCATACTGAGCAACCGCACGTAGTGGTAAAAAGCGGTGTCCTCGATGCCCTTTGCCATGATCGGGCTCGTGAACTGCTGCCACCGCTTGACCAGGGACAGCCACGAGTGCTCGTCCGCCGGGTTTTCCAGCGTTAGCACTCTGCGCAGGAAGTTGTACGCCTCGCCCGGCACGTTTGGGGCTCGTTCGTGCGCTTTCGCGACCGCCTCTTCGATGACGCTGCGATCTTTATCACTGACGTCGGTCGAGCGGATGTACGTGCGATACACCCGCATCGCCGCCGTGACTTCGGTCAGCGCGTGCGAGAGGTCTTCTGGTGACTGCGCGGGATCTGCGCGCGCCAGTTCCGTGAGCCGCCGGTTAAGCGAGCGCATCTCTCCCGCGAACAAGTCGCGCATCACCTTCTTCTTCGATTCGTAGGCGATGTCTTCGTACACCTCATGCCCGCCGACAAACGAATCGTACGTCTCCGTGATCAACTCGAGGCCAGCCGGATCGATGAACAGTCCGTTCATCGCGTTGAGGAACTCGTACCCCGTCGTCCCAGTCGTTTGCCAGTCCGCGCGCAACTCTTCTCCTTCCGAAAATATCTTCTCGATCACGACGTAGAAGTCGTCTCCCGGGTCCTTCGCCTGCGCGCGCGCCGCCAGTTGCAATCGGTCGAGATACGCCTTCGGGTCTCGCAGCCCATCCACGTGATCGACGCGTAGGCCCGTCACCTGGCCATCGCGCACCATCGCCAGCACACGCTCGTGCGCGCGGTGGAAAACTTCGGGGTCTTCCTCGCGCAGGCTCACCAGATCCGTGACGTCGAAGAAGCGCCGGTAGTTCAGGTGCTGCGCGCCCGTTCGCCAGTACTCCAACTGGTAGTGCTGTTTCGCGAGCACCTCCGGAAGCGCTTCGCTCCCGCCGTACGTCCCCGGGGCCACGGGCAGGCGCATCTCCTCATACTCCAGCCACGTTCCCTCCCGATCCTGGTGCAAACGCAGCGAGTTCGAGGCCAACAGCTCGTCCAGCGGCTCCGCCAGTACCGGCAATACGATCCTGCCCCCTCCGCGCTCCCAGTCGATGTCGAAGTAGCGCGCGTATTCTGAGTCCCGGCCGCGCTCCAACACGTCGCGCCACCACGGGTTCTCCAGGTCCGCCGCCATATGGTTAGGCACGATGTCCAGCAGGATCGAGAGCCCGCGCTCGCACAGTGCACCCGCAAACGCCGCGAACTCTTCCTCCGTCCCGATTTCCGGATCGATCGTCGTCGGGTCGGCGACGTCGTAGCCGTGCGTGCTCCCCGCGCGCGACTTCAGCAGCGGCGAGGCGTAGATGTGCGAGATGCCGAGCGCTTCGAAGTAATCGATCAGCTTGTGCGCGTCAGCGAAGCGGAAGTCCTTGCTGAACTGCAGCCGGTACGTGGCTGTCGGCCGGTCCAAAGCGCTAACCAATCGCGCGTTCGAGATAGAGGGCGAAGGACATCGGCGCCAGCTTAAGCGGCTTCCCGCCCTGAGCCTGTTGTGGAGACACCGCGCCACTCCCGCGCCACTTTTCGTCCGCCGAATCGATGACGCGGTGCCATAGCGTCTCGCCCTGCGGCGCCGTACACTCCACAATCTCATCGCTGAAGTTAAACGCCACGAACGACTCCGCCTGGTCGGAGAACCGTCGCATCACGAGTGTCTTCGTATCGTTGCTCGCGGTCACCACGGCGTTCGTCAGACATAGGTCACCCAGCGCCGCGTGCGTTCGGCGGAGACGTAGCAGCATCTTGTAGAAGTCGCGTAGAGTGGCGTGCTCGCCTTCCGACGCGAGTTCGTGTCGTAGCCGCGATTGTGCGTGCGTCTCCGGCGCGCCCGGGTCCGGTGGCTCCGCGTCCCAACCGAACGCGGTGAACTCCGCTGCGCGGCCTTTGCGCACCGCATCGAGCAACTCCTTGTCGCTGTGATCGACGAAGTAGAGGAACGGCGCGGTCTCTCCGTACTCCTCGCCCATAAAGAGCATCGGGATGAATGGCGAGAGGATCGTCGCCGCCGCGGCCACCTTCAGCCCCTCAAACGACGTGAGGGTGCTCAGCCGCTCGCCGAGCATCCGGTTCCCAACCTGGTCGTGGTTCTGTGAGCAGACGACAAACTTCTCGCCGCCCAGCCCCACCGGCATCGCGCCGTGCCGCCGGCTGCGAAACTGCGAGTGCTGGCCGGTGTACGCGTAGCCCTGCCGTAGCGTCTTCGCCAGGTGCTCAGTCTCGCCGAAGTCGGCGTAGTAGCCGTCGTTCTCGCCCGTTATGAGCGCGTGCAGCGCGTGGTGGAAGTCGTCGCTCCACTGCGCGTCGTGGCCGTAACCGCCGCTCTCCGGCGCGCTCACGATGCGGGGATCGTTGAGGTCTGTTTCAGCGATCAGGTGTATGCGCCGGCCAAGGCGAGCTGCCTCTGCGTGAACAGCCTCCGCCAACTCCTGCAGAAACGTCCTCGCCGACGTGTCGATGATCGCGTGAACGGCGTCTAGCCGCAGCGCATCGATGTGATAGTCGCGCACCCACATCAGCGCGTTTTCGAGGAAGAACCGCCGCACCTCGTCGCTGCCCGGCCCGTCGTAGTTCATCGCCGAGCCCCAGGCCGTCCAGTAGCGGTCCGTGAAGTACGGCCCGAACTCGCCCAGGTAGTTGCCCTCCGGACCGAGGTGGTTGTACACAACGTCCAGCACTACACCCAGCCCGCGCGAGTGCGCCGCGTCCACCAGCCGCCGCAGACCATCTGGCCCGCCGTATGAGTTCTGCGGCGCGAACATTGAGACTCCGTCGTAGCCCCAATTCCGCGCGCCCGGGAACTGCGCGATCGGCATCACCTCGATGGCCGTGATACCCAGCTCCACCACCGCATCAAGCCACGGGATGATCCCGTCGAACGTTCCTTCGGCCGAGAACGTTCCAGTGTGCAGCTCGTAGATGACGTAGTCGGCAAGCTCACGCCCGCGCCAGCGCTCATCCGTCCAGCCAAAGTCGTCGGCGACTACTTGCGAGCGCCCGTGCACACCTTCCGGCTGAAACCGCGACGCCGGGTCCGACAACTCACGCGCGTCGGGAAGGCGAAGTTTGTACAAAGCGCCTGCCGCGACAACATCAACAGTCGCCGAATGGTAACCTCTAGCACCTGACTCGAGCGGGACGATCCGATCCGCCGGCTCCGAGATGTGTACCTCGACCCGTTCGTGTTGTGGCGCCCACACGGTGAACTTCGTGCTGCCGTCGGGAAGCACATCAGCTCCGAGCCGGTCATTGTGACTGTTTAAGAGATTGGCCGGCCGTGGAGCAGTCGCCGGCTCACGCATCGGAGCTGTCGTCGCACGTACGGCAAACTTTGATCACCCATTCCACAAGAGTATCGACATCGAAGGGCTTCTGGAAGTAGGTCACCGGTGGTGAAATAGACATCGGCCGGCCCTCGAAAGCGCTGATGAAGGCGAGCGGTATCTCTGCGAAGTCCGCGTTCTCGCGCACCTTGCCGGCAAACTCGACGCCGTCCATGCCCGGCAAACGGATGTCTGTAATGATCGCATCTGGTGACAACTCATCGAGCGCGCGCATCGCCGTCTCTGCGTCCGGCGCCGTGACAGGTTCACATCCGCTCTGGATCAACACCGCCGCTACCAGCCTGCGAATGGTGGGTTCGTCGTCTACCACCAGAATGAGCGCCATGCCCTGACCTTAACGGCATCTGCTCCCCCCACCTATAAATCGGTGCTATGGGCGCCTTGCATTTGCATCGCTATCCGTCGATACCTGAGCAGTCTGCGGGCAGATTCAACGGAAGCGTCGCGCTGTGACGGAGGATTATCGCTGCATCCACCACGTTCAACTGGCCGTCGCAGTTTACGTATCCCAGGCCGATGCAGCTCACCTGCTGGGATTCTGTCAACCACAGCAGCAGTTCGAGCGCGTCGCCGGCATTGATGAACCCGCTGCAGTCCACGTCACCGCAGCGGAACGGGCGGGGCGTCACAGTTGTCGTCGGTTCCGGCGTCGGCGTATCAGTCGGAGTCGGCTCAGGCGTCGCGCTGCCAACGCGCTCCGTCGGCGTCGGCGTCTCCGATGCGAGTGGTGTCGCTGTTGGCGTCGGCGTGTCCGTTGGCAGCGGCGTATCAGTCGGCGTTGGCGAATCCGTTGGCGCCGGAGTTGGTGTGTCCGTGATCGGCGAGCCCTGTACCTGCGCTATCGACGGCCCAAGCGTCTGCGTGCCACGCGAGGTCGGCGTTGGCCCGGTGTTGACCGGCGTAGGTGGCAGGCTAGCTGTCGGTGACGGCGTGAACGACGAGCCCGGAAGGCAATCGTTCGGCGGCGGTATCGGCGTTTGGAAAGGCGTCGGTACCGGCGTCGGCGTGACCACCGCCGGGTCGATGCAGTCCGGCAAGTTGTCGTGGTCCGTGTCGATCAGTGCCTTGTCCGCGCGCACAAGACCGGCCCCGTACTGCTGGTCCACGCCCGGATTCCCGAGATCCTCCGCGCTGCACTTCAGCGTGTTGCGCACCTGCGTCGCCGAAAGCTTCGGGAACTTCGATTCGATCAGCGCCGCCACACCGGTGACGTGCGCAGCCGCCATCGAGGTACCCTGGCACTTCGTTGCGTCCGGGAGTGTGGTGAAGTTCGTTGCTCCGGTGCAGGAACTATACGTCTGTTGCCAGATCACACTTAACCCGCCCTCAGCAACTGTATCGCCGCCGGGCGCGACCAGGTCCAGGTCGTGCTCAACGCCGTTTTCAGTCTCACCAACTCCATAATTCGAGTATCCGGAGCGGTTCTCAAGAAGACCCACCGCTCCTACCGCAACTACTCCACTGATCGCGGCCGGATAGTCCAACACAGAGTTTCCGATGTGATCTGCGCCACCGTTGCCGGACGCCGCTACGACGATTACGCCAGCGTTACGTGCGTCCGTCAGCGCTTGTCTTAGCGGTGCAGTCTGCGCAACCGGCTCGCCGCCTGCAATGCTCAGGTTGATGATGTCCGCGCCATTCTGCACCGCATACTCGATGCCGTCGGCCGTCTTGTCGTCCGCGCATCCCTCATATGACGGATTGCCCGTCGGCCCGCACACCTTTACTGGCATGATCTTTGCCTTCGGTGCGATACCCGCTGCCCCGAGACCGTTGTCCGTGTTCTGTGCGATCGTCCCCGTCACGTGCGTACCGTGCCCGTAGTCGTCGTTTGCGTGCGTGTCGATACAGGTAAACGGGTTGGGTGGTGGCGTCACGAACATGTCGCACGGCGACACGATCGTCGTGTCCGCCAGGTCCGGCGCCTGCGCGAAGTCCTTCCCGCTCACCGGGTCGTGGAAATTCTCATAGGCGACGCCGGTGTCGATCACGGCCACGGTTACACCGGAGCCGTCCGACTGGTCGCGCGCCGTATTAAGCCCAATCATCGGCATGTTCCACTGCTGCGCGTAGTACGGATCGTCGGGTACCGACGCCACCTCTCGAACCGGATTGTCCGCCGCCGTCGCGATAACGCCGGACTGCGCCAGCGCCTCTCCAATCGCTTGCTCGCTGCCCGGCGGTACGCTCGCCATCGCGTAACCCGACACGAGCATGCTGTGGTCGAACGTCGCACCGTGCGCGCTCAGCACGGCTTCTTGCTGCTCCACCGGAACGTCCGCGCGAAACTGCACGACTAGCTCACCCGGAGCAACGTCTCCGCCCGCAGGCTCGAACGTTCCGCGGGGCGCTGGCCAGCCAAACGCCAGCAATGCGCTCACCGCAACGGCAAACACGCCGCCTGCGATGCACCTAACCAAGGGGCGATTCACTCGCGTTTTAATCCTTCGCCGCCGCTCCATCCGATCGTCTGGCAGAACCACCGGTCTCCGCACCACTCGATCACCTGAACGTCATCCGTTTGTCTGCAGAGATTGTAATTCTGAGCGGCCCTCCGGTATAGACAACGACCTTCAGTGTTCTGAAGCTTCGGTCAGATGTGCGTGATAGCATACATGTAGCCCCCAAGCACGAAGACTGAAGGAGTTTTTCCTGTGGCAGACATCCACGCCGAGATGGTCGACTTCAAGACCAACGGCTCTACCACGTCCGGCTACCTCGCCCGCCCCGAAGGCGACGGTCCGTTCCCGGGCGTTATTGTCATCCAGGAATGGTGGGGACTGAACGACAACATCAAGGACATCGCCGAGCGTTTCGCCCGAGAAGGCTTCGCCGCGTTCGCGCCGGACCTTTACGACGGCAAAGTCGTCGATGAGCCAGACGAAGCGCAGAAGGCGATGATGTCGCTGAACATGCCGAAGGCGACGGAACGGCTGGTTAAGGCGACGGAGTATCTTGCCGCCGAGCCGTTCGTTGACGGACGTGGCATCGGCGCCGTCGGGTTCTGCATGGGCGGTGGCCTCGCTAACCAGTTGGCAACGTCGACGCCGCTGATCCGCGCTGTAGCGCCGTTTTACGGGGCACCTCCGGAGCCCATCGACAAGGTGCAGAGCCTGGAAGGCCCGATGTTCGCTGTCTTCGCTGAGAACGACGATTGGCTCGGAGCCCCTGTCCGCGAGAAGCTCCGGCAGGCGCTGAATGAGCACGGCAAGAAGTACGAGATCAAGGTCTATCCTGGTGCCCACCACGGGTTCTTCAACGACACCCGCCCGGGGGTCTACGACAAGGAAGCCTCCGACGACGCCTGGCAGAAGGTTCTCACCCTCTTCCGTGAAAACCTGTGAGTTTCCCACATATTGTTATGTCACCGGCGATGCTCCACCGAAACTGATTGGTAAACTAAACAAAACTTTATGACCCAAACTGCGACACGGTACGAAACCGTCATCGGTATAGAGGTCCACGCCCAGCTCCTCACCCGGAGCAAGATGTTTTGCTCTTGCCCCATGCCGATGCTGGAATCTCCACCCAACACTCACGTCGACCCCGTTTGCCTCGGCATGCCGGGCGTGCTCCCTGTTATCAACCGCGCCGCCATCGACCTCACGATCATGACTGGCCTCGCTCTCAACTGTGAGATCGCCACGGAAGCGAAGTTCGACCGCAAGAACTATCACTACCCGGACCTCATGAAGGGCTACCAGATCTCCCAGTATGACTTGCCCATTTGCAAGAACGGCTGGCTCGAGATCGAAGTGGACGGCGTCGTCAAGCGCGTCGGCATTACCCGCGTCCACCTCGAAGAAGACACCGCTCGCCTCACACACAAGTCTGACCCCGCCACCGGCGAGACGTACTCGCTGGTCGACGTCAACCGCGCGGGCGTCCCGCTGATGGAGATCGTCTCCGAGCCCGACATCCGCTCCGCCGAAGAAGCGCGCGCGTATTTGCAGAAGCTGCGCCAGATCCTGCGCTACATCGGGGCCAGCCGGGCCAACATGGACGAAGGCAACATGCGCTGCGAGCCCAACGTCAGCATCCGCCCCACCGGTACCGAGCCGTTCGGGCAAAAGGTTGAGCTGAAGAACATTAACTCGTTCAAGCACGCCTACGACGCGATCCACTTTGAGGAGAAGCGCCAGGCGGAGACACTCGATTCCGGCGGCCGCATCATCCAGGAGACGCGGGGCTGGCGCGAAGACACGAACCAGACGGTCTCCCAGCGCACGAAAGAAGGCGCTGAAGACTACCGCTACTTCCCGGAGCCAGACCTGCCGCCGCTGCTCATCAGCCGCGAGTGGGTGGACGGTATCCGCGCGACGATGCCGGAGCTTCCCGACGCCAAGCGCGCCCGCTTCGCCGAGCAGTACTCGCTGTCCGAATACGACGCCCGTGGCCTTGCCGACTCACGCAGCCGCGCCTCGTTCTTTGAGGATGCGGTAGCAATCTCCGGCGCCGACAAAGCGAAGATCGTCGCCAACTGGATTACCGGCGACTTCGCCCGCCTCCTCAACGCCGCCAACCAGACGATCGACGACGCAAAGATCACCCCGCAGACACTGGCTGACCTGATCGCTCTGCAGGAATCCGGGACGATCTCCGGCAAGACCGCCAAAGACGTCTTCGAGCAGATGTTCCAGTCAGGCCGCGCTCCGAAGACCATCGTCGACGAGCAGGGGTTGGGTCAGATAGAGGCCGGAGATGAGGTGTCCGCAGCCGCCGACGCCGCCATCGCCGCCAACCCGAAGGCCGCCGCGGACTACCGTGGTGGCAAGGAGGAAGCGATCAAGTTCCTCGTCGGCCAGGTGATGAAGGAGACGCGTGGGCGGGCCCGCCCGGACGACGTGACCGCCATTCTGAAAGAAAAATTAGACAATGAGCCGTAGTCTTAACCCGCTCCGGCTCGTTTTAATTGTTGCCCTATGAAGAAGTACTTCGCTTTCGACTTCCTGAAATGGTTCTACCCCGGCATGCACATCAAGCGCTGGCTGGGGCTCACCATTATCGGCGTAGCTATGATGACCTTCGGGTTGAGCTATATCGTCCGGGAGGCCTACCTCAGCGGCTACACGCTGCCCGGCTTCATGTACTACGTCACCGGTCAGTTCATTCCCCGCTACGTCCGTGGCGCCGCCTTCATGTCGTTCGCCCTCGGCCTGATCGTCTACTCGATCTGGAAGCTGAATCACTCGCTAATCTCTGTGCTCGTCCCCAACCGGGACCGCAACAGCAGCCTCGTCAACACGATCTACAACCAGCGCTTCCTTCGCCGCGGCCCGAAGATCGTCGCGATTGGCGGCGGCACCGGTCTCTCCTCGCTCCTCCGCGGGTTGAAGGAGTACACCGGCAACCTCACCGCCGTCGTCACAGTCGCCGACGATGGCGGCTCCTCCGGCGTCCTCCGCCGCGAGCTCGGGGTGCTCCCACCCGGCGACGTGCGAGCCTGCATCGCCGCCCTCGCCGACGCTGAGCCTCTCGTCACAAAACTCTTCCAGTACCGCTTCTCAGACGGCTCCGGTCTCGCGGGCCACTCATTCGGAAACCTGTTCATCGTCGCGATGTCCGGTGTCGTCGGCAACTTTGAGGACGCCATCCGCCAGACCAGCCGTGTGCTTGCGGTGCGCGGACAGATCATCCCATCCACGCTCGCAAACGTCACGCTCTGCGCCAAGACCGAAGACGCGCAGACGATCCACGGAGAGTCGCTCATCGGCTCGCACAACGGCGACGACGAGCACGGTCGCATCAAGGAGGTCTACCTCCTCCCGCACAATCCACCGGCCCATCCGGAGGCGGTGCGCGCCATCCTCGAGGCCGATCTGGTGATCCTTGGCCCGGGCAGCCTCTACACAAGCGTGCTCCCCAACCTTCTCGTCGAAGGCATTCGGCGCAGCATCATGGCCTCCGCCGCCCCCAAGGTCTACGTCTGCAACGTCGCCACCCAACACGGGGAGACAGACGGCTTCGACGTCGCCGCCCACGTTAGCGCCCTCGAACAGCAGTTCGGAAAGGGCGTCATCAACTACGTCCTGGCCAACAGCAACATCCCGGCCAGCATCCCCAAGGCCCCCCGCTCAGAGGCAGTTCGGCTGGACGCTACCGTAAATAATGGGATACGATTGGTCACGGCCGACGTCATCAGCGAGGAAAACCGCTACCACCACGACTCCGAGAAGCTGGCGCAGGCTATCATGCGGATCTACTACGATCGCGATCAGGTTCCGCCGGCAATTGAATCTGAAGAAGAGCTCGTGGTTTCCGCTCTAGACGCAAGCTAAGCGAGAGCAAACGACAATGAACGTACAAGACTCACTTTCTATCGCCTCGATTCTGCTGTCCATCGCGCTCATCATCGTCATCCTGTTGCAGGTGAAGGGTGAGGGTGTCGGCGGTCTGCAGAGCGGCTCCTTCGTGCGAACGCGGCGCGGCCTGGAGAAGACCCTCTTCCAGCTGACCATCTTCCTCGCCGTGCTGTGGCTCGTCGTGGGCGCCCTCGCTGTCTACGTGCGCTAGAAAACGCTACTCCGCCAGCCCCGAGGACGAATGAGCTATCAGCGCCTGAACTCGCCCCATCGTCACGGCCCCGGCTGGCCATTGCTGGCCGTACTCACTGCGGGCGTCATCATCCTCGTCGCCGCCTTCTTCGTCTTCACTGACCCCTTCGGAGGCTCCGGCGATGATCCGGCCGTCACCAAGTACACGGAGGCCGAAGTCGGCCAGCCATCCCGCGTGAACCCGCTCTTCGCCTATGCCAGCGACGTCGACCGCGATCTCGCCTCTCTCGTCTTCTCCGGACTCGTACGCCTGGACGCCGACGGCACCCCGAAGCCGGACCTGGCCGAGAGCTGGGACGTCAGCGACGACGGCCTGACCGTCACCTACCACCTCCGCGCCAACGTCACCTGGCATACCGGGGCGCCCTTCACCTCCAATGACGTCATCTTCACCTACGCCCTGCTCTCCGACCCGAAGCTCCAAGCCGATCCGGAGCAGGCCGCCCTCTGGCAGTCCGTGAAGTGCCTGGCCCGTGACACCCTGACCGTCGCCTGCACCCTGCCCGAGCCGTATGCCCCGTTCGTCACCTACGCGACGATGGGCATCCTCCCCAGCACTATCCTTGGTTCCGGCACGACCGCCGCCAGCATCCTCGACGATCCGTTCAACCGGCATCCCGTCGGCACCGGCCCATACAGCGTCGTCGCCCTCGATAACACGCACGCTCTGTTGCGCGCCAACAAGAGCTTCTACCTGGGCGTGCCCCACATCGACGAGATCACCTTCAAGTTCTACCCCGACGTCGCCAGCGCCGCCGCCGACATCGTTCGCAGCCAGGCCGACGGCCTCCTCGCCGACCTCACGATCAACCCCGCCGACTTCCGTACCCTGCACGACGTCGACGGCCTGACAGAGCACCCGTCCGATCGCAGCGCCTTCACGATCCTCTACCTGAACGACGGCGCGCCACCGATGAACGACCCCGCCGTGCGCGGCGCCATTGCGCGAGCGGTGGACATCGACTCGATCATCAGCAGCTTGCTCGGCGGACGAGCGCAGCGCGCTGATACTCCGATTGTCCCCGGCACCTGGGCGTTCTCGAGCGACGCCGGCACCATCAATCACGACGTCGGCCAGGCGCGGACCCTGCTCGACAACGACGGCTGGACGCTGCCCTCTGGGGCCAGCGTGCGGCAGAAGAACAACCAGGAACTGCGGATCTCGCTGATCACGGATCAGGACGCCCTGCGCGGCGCAATCGCGGATGCCATCTCCCAACAGCTCGGCGAAGCTGGCATCGACGCAACAGTCGTCCGCCAGCCATCCAACGACCTCGTCCGTGAGTCGCTCATCCCGCGCCAATACCAGGCGGCGATCTTCGGCTGGGACCCCGGCGCTGACCCCGACCCCTATCCGGCGTGGCACAGCTCCCAGACGATCAACAACGGCCGCAACATCTCCGGCTACACCAGCGACGACGCCGACAAGCTGCTGGAAGAAGCCCGCCGCACGTTCAAGCTGGACGCCCGCAAGCTCCTCTACAACGACTTCCAGAAGCTCTTCCTCAAGGACTTGCCCAGCATCCCCCTGTACGTGCCTCTGTACACCTACTTCGTCAGCGACCGCGTCAGCGGCGTCGATCCCGGCGTTCTCTTTAGCCCATCATCCCGCTTCCGCAACGTCTGGGAGTGGACGGTGACAACGCCGGCCAACATCGGCGGCAACTAGCACCGCCGTCTGCGCCGGCTCTTAATGTTTGATGCTTGACGAGCGAACGCGGATAATCATCCCGTGACGTTTGAAGAGCTAGTCGTCATCCTCGCCGTGGTGCTACTCGCATCCGTTTTCCTTTGGTGGGAGTCCGGCCGCGAAGAAGCCGTCCTCTCCGCCGCGCTCATCATGATCGGCATCTTTGCCGTCGCGGGCGCCGTTGCCGTCGTCGCCAGCTAGCGCGCTGGACAAACCATAGCCGGGGCTTTCCAGGCCCCGGGTCACTGCCGCGGCAGCACGATTACTGGTATCTGCAACACCTGCTTCGCGTGCCCGGCATCGTCCGTGTTCAGGTAAATCCACAGGCAGTACGGGGTCGGTTCGTTCACATTGTTGATGATGATGTCTGCAGCAAACGGCGCCGTGAAGTCCGTCACCTCGAGCCCCGGCGGCGGCACTCGATAGTCGCGCGGCTGCGCCGGCAGGTTGTTCACCTGCACCACTGATTGCTTCTGATCGACGACTGCCAGCACCACGCCCTTGTTGTCGCGAATGATGTCCGATCCCCAGCCGCGCACAAAGATCGGAACGCCCACCTGCGAGTTCGGGAGCGGCTCCTCCGTCTGCAGCAGCTTCGGGTCGGCGGGGTCCGGATTCGGCGCGCACACCTGGAGCGGCGTCGCGCTCGGCGTCGGCGAAGGTGTCAGCGTGCGCCGGTTGCGGGGCGTCGTCGAGCCCGTCTGCGTGATCAGCGCCACCGACACCGCCGGCGTTGGCGTGTCGCTGGAGTCGTCGCTCCCGCCGCAGGCGATCGCCAGCAGCAAAGCGCAGACGGTCATGGCCAGGCCGAGAGCGCTGATTTTTCGCATTGCCATCATGTTATCCGAGTGTTACAACGTCGTGCATTGACGGACGGGTTCGCATAACGCCATCTGCTCTCACAGAACTTCATGGCAGATGGCAACGTGGACGCTCCGCGAGCACCGTCTTATGCTCGTCGCGATGTCCATCGTCTTTATTGGAACGCCAGACTTCGCGGTCCCCTCGCTGCGTCGCCTCGCCGCGGACGGCCATAGCATCGCGCTCGTCGTCACCCAGCCGGACCGCCCGTCTGGCCGAGGCCAGCGCCTCGCGCCACCGCCGGTCAAGACCGCCGCAGAATCGCTGGGCCTGACCGTCATCCAGCCGCCAACTCTCCGCGACGAAGCCGTCCTCAATCAGCTGCGCGCACTCGAACCAGAAGCGATGGTCGCCGTCGCGTACGGGCAGATTCTCCGTCAGGCGCTCCTGGACATCGCGCCGCGTGGCGTGCTCAATGTCCACCCGTCGCTCCTCCCTAAGCACCGCGGCGCATCGCCGATCGCCGGCGCCATCCTCGCCGGCGACGACGAGACCGGCGTCTCGATCATGCTGATGGATGCGGGCATGGACAGCGGCCCTGTCCTCGCCCAACGCCGCGTTCCGCTCAGCGGCGACGAAACGACTGGTGCACTCACCGCCTCGCTCGCCGAAGTTGGCGCGGACCTCCTCGCCGAAACGCTCCCGCGCTGGCTCGCCGGCGAGATCGAGCCGCAACCGCAAGACGGCTCGCAATCCACGGTCACGCGCTTGATCAAAAAGGAAGACGGCGCGATCGACTGGTCGCTCTCCGCCGAAGAGATCGCGCGCCGAGTCCGTGCTTACAACCCGTGGCCCGGCGCTAGCACCATTCTCAACGGCGAGACATTACATATCTGGCGAGCCGTCTCCGTCGCCGGCAGTTCCGGCGAGCCGCCCGGCACGATCGTCGTCCCGCCCGAAGCGATCGATCCCGCCCTCTCCGTCCAGGCCGGCGACGGCCTGCTCGAAGTGCACGATCTGCAGCGCGCCGGCCGGAAATCTCTCTCCGCCACCGACTTCCTGCGTGGGATGCCGCGCGTCATCGGCCAGCGCCTGGGCGCGTAGCCACAGATCGACACAGATACACCACAGATAATCGGCCGAAACGATCGCCTAGCCCAAATCACATCTGTGAATCATCTGTGCTCATTTGTGGCCCAATCCAATCCGCGAATAATCCGCGCCATTCCGTGGCCACAAAAAAAGAGGGCGGGTGTAACACCCGCCCTCTCGAGGTCAGTTCTGACTCTGGCGTTATTCCTTCTTCTCGTCGCCTTCGCCTGCGGCCGGTGCGGCAGCGCCCTCGGCACCCTCCGCGCCTTCCGCGGCAACGCCTTCCGCCGTCGGCGCAGCCTCTTCGGAGCGCTCAGCGGCCGGCAGGTCAATCCGGACGATCACGGTATCGCCGTCAGTCACGACTTCGACGCCGTCCATCGCCGGCAGCTCGGAAACGTGCAGCGACTGCCCGATCTCCGTCATACCGCTGATGTCGACTTCGATCCCCTGCGGGATGGCCGTTGGCAACGCCTCCACCGTGATCTGGTTGAGCGCGTGCGTGACGATACCACCGTAGGTGGCAACAGCCGGCGCAGTCCCAACAAAGCGGATCGACACCTCGAGGCGCACCATCTCCGTCAGCGAGATCTGCAGGAAATCGACGTGGACGATCTGGTCGCTCACGGGGTTTCGCTGCACGTCACGCACGAACGTCGGGCGCTCCTGGCCGTCAATCTCGACGTAGATGATCTCGTTGCGGCCGTGGTGACGCATCAGCTGTCGCAGCTCTTCGCTGGCCACCTGCACCGCCACCGAGTCCACGTTGTGACCGTAGATGTTGGCCGGAATGATGCCGTTGCGCCGCAACGCGCGCACCTTCTTGCCAAGCGTCTCACGCCGGACAAGGTTCAGCCGGGTCTTAGTTTCTTGAGTCATTGGAAAAGTCTCCTCCAGACGTACCGAGTTAGCGTATCTGAGCAGTGCCTACCCGTCAAACAATCGGCGTGTGCCCAGAGGATCGCACGTGGGAGAGCCACAGATCCGCACAGATGAACGCACGGATGATCACAGATCGTCCTTCGGCCGAATTACCGATTTTGGAAATCGCATCTGTGCGTAATCTGCCATCTGTGCCCTACCGACCATCCGCTCACTGTCGACGTTCCTGGCCCGAACTGTGACGTAAGTCACTTCCCATTTTCTGGCACGGGTAGCATACTCATCGGGTAAGTGCGCGCGCACGCACAACTGTAAACAATGTCACACACCACTTTCGCACCCAAGGACAAAGAGCAGCGCCAGATG
>JBDTOK010000005.1:0-31266 GCA_039933275.1 Chloroflexota bacterium
CCCGCCGGCCGACACGGATGTGGACGCTGGGGTTCGCGGCGACGTTGGCCACCCACAGCGGGTCCTTCTCGCCGCCCCAGTTGGAGCCGATGACAAGGTAACGGTCGCCGTCGTCCATATAGAGGAGAGGCACCGTCCATCGCTTGCCCGACCGGCGGCCGTTCGTCGTGAGCAGCAGCATCTTGTGCCCGGCCAGCATCGTGCCGAGCCGGCCGCCGCTTACCTTGAACACCGCCTCGTGCACGAACGGAATGACGCGCTTGAGCGGAACGAACCACGGCAGATGGCGGGAGAACATTCGGTTGGTGGCCGCGTCAGCGAATCGGCGGGCCGGACATCGCCTTCTGGTACCACTTCACCGCGAAGTCGTCGAGCCACTCGATGATCGCCGGATCGTCCGCGCGCTCCGGCAGCGCCTTGATCATGTCGGCGACATGCACTGGGTCGTGCCGCGCGAGGCCGGTAAGGAATAGCTTGAACTGCACGTCGCCGGGACCACGCTTGTTGTCGCCGGGGAAGTGCACCACCTGGTCGATGTGCGCGTCTTCCAGCGTTTCCAGCGTCTTCACCAGCTTCGCGCGATTGGCATCGCCCTCCGCGAGGATGCGCTCCAGCGGCCAGTCGTGCCGCTCCGCGATGCGCGCGTTGTTGTAAGCGTCAACGTCGAAGGTCGTGCCGTCCGGGTTCAGCCGCGTGCGGTCCAGCTTGCCCTCCCGCAGCGATTCCATCCACTCCCGCGTCTCCTCATCGAACTGCGCGAGGTGGATGATGAAGTCCTTCACGGTCCAGGTGCTGTCGGGCACCATCCGGTCGAGCTCCTCCTCGCTGAGGGAGCGGCAAAACGCATCGAACTTCGTGCGGTTGGCGAGCATGGTGTCGTGGGCAGATTTGACGGTGGCACTGAGCATGGGTCGCCCTCCTTCTGGGGACGGAGTATACGACTACTCGCCGTGCGCCACTCGCTCCAGCCGGTCGAGAGCGCGCTGGTTGCCCCACACCTGCAGCCGCCGAGAGCGCTTCGGGATCGTCTTGGTCAGCCAGTTGCCAGGCTCCGACCACGAGCTCAGCCGCACCTTTACATCGCCGGTCGCCAGGTCCTTCTCGACGCAGAACGTCTCCTCGCCCAGCTCCGGGTGCCCGCGCAGCGTTCGATACGTGAACCCCGTCCGCCACAGGCCCTCCACCTCGCCGTCAAACGCATCGATCACGCGAGAGACGAAGAACATTCGCAGCCCGAACCCGAGCGGCGAGACCGCACCGACCAGATCGCCGAGCTGAACCGGCTCGCGGGCCAGCACCGGCGTGACGATACTGCGCGGGAAGACGTCGTAGCGCAGAATCGCCGCCGCCACCCGCCGAAACGGCCCGTCTTCGGCCGGAGCACCCGGCGACTCGCTGCCAATGACACGCTCGTACACGTCGACGGCGGAAGACACGCAGGGGCCGTGCTCCGAGCCGGGCGAGAACGGCCGGTCGCGCCAGCGGTTGAGGTTGGGGCGCCGTCCGGGGAGGAGTATGTCCACGGTTCGAGGGTCTAAGGTTGGCGACCGAGGGTCAAGGAGACACATGCTTAGTCTGGATGACACGCGCTAGAGCGCCTCAACTCCACCGTGCGCGATAATGTCCGCACTATGCAAATCCCCCCGCACATGCAGCGCGCCCTTGACCTCGCCCGCGAGGCCCCCGATTACACCTCGCCTAACCCAACGGTTGGCGCGGTGATTGTTGGCGCCGATGGTACTGTCGTTGGCGAAGGTTGGACGCAGCCCGTGCCCGGCCCCCACGGCGAGGCCGTCGCGCTGGCCGCGGCCGGCGAACGCGCCCGCGGCGGCACGATATACGTCACGCTCGAGCCGTGTAACCACCACGGGCGCACGCCGCCGTGCTCGCGGGCGATCATCGCCGCCGGCATCGCGGAGGTGCACTACGCCGTCGACGATCCGCACGATGTCGCCGCTGGTGGCCGCGAGGCGCTTGAAGAAGCGGGCATCCGCGTCGTCGTGGGTGAGGGAGAGGATGAAGCGCGCCGCATCAACGAGGCGTTCTTCAAACACTGCACCACCGGCCTGCCGTTCGTCATCGCCAAGTACGCCGCGTCGCTGGACGGGCGCATCGCCGCCGCCTCGGGCGACTCGCGCTGGGTGTCCGGCCCCGAGACGCGAGCCTGGGCGCACCGCCTGCGCACCCGCATCGACGCCATCCTCGTCGGCTCGTCTACGATTGTGATCGACGATCCGCTGCTCACGACGCGCCCGGACGGCGTCGACGCCGAGCGCCAACCCCTCCGAATCGTCGTCGACACCCGCGGGCGCGTCCCGCCGATGGCGCAGGTCTTCACCGGCCCGGCCAAAACGCTGGTCGCGACGTCGGCAGGTGCTCCGCTCGAGTGGCGCGCTGCCATCGAGGCTCGCGGCGCGGAAGTCGTCTCGCTCCCCGTCGACGACCACACCGACCACGTCGACTTGCGTGCGCTGCTGGAAGAGTTGGGCAGGCGCGACATCGTTACTCTGCTCGTCGAAGGCGGCGGCGTCATCCACGGCTCCTTCTTCGACGCCGGCCTCGTCGACAAGTTGCACGCCGTTGTCGCGCCAATCATCGTCGGTGCAGCGGACGCGCCCTCCGCCGTTGCGGGCACCGGCGCAGACCGCATGGCCCAAGCCCTCCGCTTGCGCGACATGACCGTAGAGCGCCTGGGCGAGGACATCCTGGTGACGGGGTATCCGACGTATCCGGAGGCGGAGTGACGATGTCGCCGACAAAGCCGAAGGAAGCGAAAGAAGCGAAGATACGCCGTGGCACCCACCGCATCTACGTCGTCGATCTCGACCCTAACGTTTGGCACAAGCGCGCGACGATGCGCAAAGCCAACCCCCGCTATATGCCGATCACGGGCAAGGGCTACCTCTACGTCGGCGCCACCTCCAAGACCGCGGAGGAGCGCTTCGCCATCCACAAGGCGGGCGGGCTGCATTCAGCGCCGGTGGTGCGCATCTTCGGGCGTTACCTGCGGCCGCGCCTCTACGCCGGCTACAAGCGCATGTCCCGCAAAGACGCCGAGGTGATGGAGCCGTACGTCGCCGAGCGTCTCCGCAAGAAGGGCTACGCCGTCTGGCCCGTGAAGGAGGGCGGACTGTTCACGATGCAAAAGGGCGCACCGCCTCGCCCGACGACTGGGCGCAGCCGCCAACGCCGGAGGGCTGCGTAATGGCCGGCGAACTGCCCCGGATCGACGTTGTGCCGCTGTTCCCGGAGGAGCGCGCCGCTTTGCTAGAGGTCCTGCGCTCGCTTACGCCGGAGCAGTGGGCGCTGCCTACTTCGTGTCCCGGCTGGTCGGTGCAGGACATCGCCGCGCACCTCGTCGCCGACGACCTCGGGCGACTGTCCTGGCAGAGGGATGGCGCGCCGGGCTCGGTGTTCCAGCCCACCAGCGCGGAGTCGTTCGAGACTGACCTCCGCGACTTCATCAATCGGCAGAACAACCTCTGGGTCGACACGATGCGTCGCTTCAGCGCACAGGTCGTCCTCGGCATGCTGGAGTGGACCGGGCCCTCCACCCAGAAGCACTTCGAGTCGCTGGAGCCGGACGCTCCGGGCTTGCCGGTGAGCTGGGCGGGCGAGAGCGAGTCCCCAAACTGGTTCGACCTGGCCCGTGAGTACTCCGAGCGCTGGATCCACCAGGCTCAGATCCGCGAAGCTGTCGGCGCGCCCATGCTCTACGAGATGCGCCTCTTCCAGCCACTCATCGCGACGATGGTCCGCGCCCTCCCGCACACCCTCCGCACGCTCGATGCGAAGGACGGGGCGCACATCCGCATCGTCGTGCCAACCGTGCGTACCGCCTGGTCGCTGGTCCGTGAGGGCGGGCGCTGGCAACTCGTCCAGCCGCTCCCCACGCTCGCCGACGCCACGGTCGAGCTGGACGGCGACACGGCCTGGCGCGTGTTCACGAAAAACATCTCCCCGGCGAACGCCAAGACTCGCGCCAAGATCACGGGCGACGAAGCGCTGGGCATGCGCGTCCTGCACGCCGTGGCGATTGTGGCCTAGGAGAATCATGTCCACCGATTCGTTTCGAAGGCGACAAAAGGAGAAGCAGCTCCTTGAAGTCGCGCGGCGGGTCGGGGACTTGGTTGGCTCGACCGCCAATCTCTTGTCCTTTCAAGAGTCAGCCGAGCTCAAGGCAGTGCTTTTGGCTGCCTATAAAGAGTCCAATGTCCTGCGTACTTGGCCGCTGACTGATGAAGAAGATTTAGTCAAATATTTGTCCCGGTTGCCGCGACTTTTTGGGGATAGAGATGCTGTGCTGTTCATTGATATTGAGCTTCAGTTCGCCCTACGAGTCTCGGCGACGGCTTTGCTTGGCGACGTATCGGTTCTGGCCGACGTACTGGACGGCGATTTAGTAATTTCAGATGACTCTGGCGAAGACTTCTTCTGGATCGAGCTCAACTTCTATCGACCGGACGGGACCTATCACGGTTCCGCACCGGCCCTCCGGCGCTTTGCTGGCGTGCGTTCAGAGGACCACCTTCGTGGAACGTACGAAATGCGGGCTGCAGGATCGTTTGCGGAGTCAGTCTGATATGCCCGACTACGCCCGCATCTACGCCAAGCAGGAGTACCTGACGCCCGGCGCGGCCGAGACTGTCCGCATCATCGCCGAGACCGTCCAGCCGACCGAGGCCACACAACTGCTGGACGTCGCGTCCGGCAAAGGCGAGGCGGCAGCGACGCTGTCTTCGCAGTTCGGGTGCAAGATTGTCGCCGTCGAGCCGTACGAGTCGTTCATTCACATCTCCACCGCGAAGTTCTGGTTCTTCAATCTGCGCGATCTCGTCACCGTCCTTCGAGCAACCGGCCGCCGCCTGCCGCTGCGAGACTCCAGCCTCGACGCCGCCTACTGCATCGGCGGTCCGTCCATCGTCGGACTTGAGCCCGCGCTGGCGGAGATGGCGCGCGTCGTTCGCCCAGCTGGACACGTTATCGTCTCCGACGTCACCTGGCGCTCGAAGCCCGGCCCGCTCGGTGCCGAGTGGAACTGGCTCGCTGATTCTCCTCAGGTCACCGCCGAAGAGTACGCAGCCGTCATCGAAAGCGCCGGGCTCCGCGTCACGCGCGCGCACACCCACCCGCGCTCCGACTGGGACGACTACCACGCGCCGCAGCTCGCCGTCGCGCAAGAAGCGAAGACCGCCACGCCCGCCGACGTCTTCTTCGCCGACGAAGTAGAAAGCCGCATCGAGCTCGAACGCAAGATGACCGACAACTGGCTCGACTACACAACGTTCGTCGCGATCAAGCCATAACGCGTCAAGCGAGTTACTCCAGCGCAGACTTCTCCCGCCGCACAAACAGCGACTTCACCGTGCGGAACAGTTTCACCGGAAGTGGTACGCCCATCCCCTTCATCCGCGGCTGCTGCACGCGGTTTCGCAGCGTCGGGACGACGGACGCGACCTCGGCGCCGAGCAGCAGGATCTGGGCGTTGATGTACACCCAGAACATGAACGTGGCGATCGCTCCCAGCGACCCAAACACGAGGTCGAAATTCCTGAAGTTCGTGACGTAGAAGCTGAAGCCGAACTTCACTACCTCGAACAGAACCGTTGCGACCAGCGCCCCCGGCAACGCGTTCCCGAGGTTGCGATTCCGGCTAGGAACGAGCGTATATGCCACCAAAAACGCTATAAACGACAGAATCGCCGGGATAATGATCTCCGCCAGAGTCCAGGCGAACCCCAGGTCCGCAGATAAGCGTCCGATCCAGGCCGTATCGTCGCTCCGCTGCTGCACCACCCGGAGCGCCGTTGTCGCCGCAACAGAGGACAGGAAGAAGGCAGACAGGCCAAAGACCAGCGTCAGGTCGACGAGCTTCTGCTGGAACCACGGACGTTGGTAGCTGATGTCGCGGTAGATAACGTTCATCGCCCGGCGGACGGAGCCGAACATGCTCGAGCCCGCCCAGAGCATGCCGCCAAGGCCGAGCAGCGAAAAGAGCGGCGCGTTTTTTCCGGAGATCGCGCTCACAGCATCTTCAACCGATTGCCGGCCGTCGCTCTGGTTGAAGGGAATTTCTTTGAGCACATCGTTAACGATTTTTTGCTGTGTGCTTGTATCAAGAAACAAACCTACAACACCGGCGATGAAGATGAGCAACGGAAAGAGCGAGAAGATCGTGTAGTAAGTGATCGATGCGGCGAGCTGAGAGCAGTTGTCGGCAAAATATTTTTTACCTGTGTTCCAAACAAGATCCTTCAAAAAACGAAACAACACGCACGCCTATGCACAAAATTGTAGCTGACGCGCGCTGCTCTACGTGCAACGAACTCGTATCATGTCGGACAGCGATCGGGGTTGACGCTCAGTGACCCGCCTTTCGTATACTCCAACAGTGCAGACACAGGAGGCTAGAATGTCCCCGTCGCCCCTCGGGGAAACCCTCCAGCGTGCCAGACTCGCGCGCGGCATCAAGATCGAGGACGCCGAACGCGTAACCCGCATCCCGAGAAAGTATCTCGAAGCGCTGGAGCTTGAGAATTTTGGCATATTGCCCGCGCCGGTCTACGCGCGCGGGTTCCTCCGTTCGTACGCCAGCTTCCTTGGCCTTGAGCCGAACGATCTCCTGCCGTTCTTCCCGGTCGGCCACGTTGATGAGCCGACGATGACGCCTCTGCCAGAGGTCAACGAGCAGCGCACCTGGAACCTGAACGGCATCGCCGCCATAGGCGTCGTCGGCGCGCTTATCTTGCTCGTGATCGGCCTCTACTCAATCGGTCACAACGACGGCAACGCCTTCTCGGTTAACAATAACCAGCCACAAGCCACCGCCGCCGGCCAGTCCGCACCGATCGACAACGGCGGAGTCGCGGCCTCGCTGCCAGACCTCAAAGGGCAGACGCAGCAGCAGGCGGTAGCGATCATCAACGCCACCGGCGCGGACCTGATCATCAACAGCATCAGCGCCACGAATACCCCGGCAGGTCAGGTGATAGACCAGAACCCAGGCGCCGGCACCGAAGTCGGGCCTGGCGATCTAGTCACGCTAACCGTCTCCAAGTAGCGCCAAGCCCCTCTCAAACGCCGGAGCTTGGGTAGCCTCCGTTGCTAGCAAAGGGCAACTTGAGGCCGGTCGGGACGACATATGATGTTGTGGCCCCGCCCAAACGTGAGCGCTAGACGCGAAGCACTTCCGTCTCTACATCCAAAATCTCCGCGTCCAGCCGCTCATTCCGGATGAACGCGATCACGGACGCCATCACTTCATCCGCGTGGCGGTCGTCGTTGGAGACGCAGGCGATCCCAAGCGAGGCGATCTGCCACGAGTCCTGGTCGGCGATTTCAGCTGCGCTGACGTTAAAGCGGTTGTGTAGGCGCGCGATCAGCGACTTCAGCACCTGGCGCTTGCCCTTGAGCGAGTGGTTCTCAGGCAGCCGCAGCTTCACCCGGCAGACGCCGACGGCCAGCGCCACGCCTACGCCCCGGGCGCTTCGGCTTCTGCGAAGTCTTCGTCACCCGCTCCAGCCTCCGCGCCCGCCTCGAAGGAGTCGAGCTCGTCCGAGGGGCCGTTGCCGTTTGTGCTCTCCTCGACTTCCGGCGTCTCCAGCTCCGGCAGCGGCGGCAGGTCCTCCGGCTTCTCAAGCCCAAAGTGCTCGAGGAACTTGAACGTCGTCCCGTACAGGTACGGCAGGCCGGGCGTCTTCGCGCGGCCTGTCTCCGTGATCAGGTCGCGCGCCTTCAGCACCATCACGCCGTAGTCGCAGTTCTTGCGGAGAATGCGCTCCACCTGGCCCTTCGTGACCGGCTGCTTGTAAGCGATCACCGTCAACGTCGCCAGCACGACGGGCGAAAGCCGCGCGTGCTCGTCGATTCCGAGGTAGCGCTGCACGTACGGAGTCGTCTCCGGCGCGCTCACCATCATCACCGAATTGCCTGTGCGCTGGACGCGAACGCCGCGCTCCTTCAGGTCATCCGCCAGCGACGTCAGCGCTGCTGCGACCTCACCAGGTGGGTGTTCCGTCAGCTTGCCAAGCGTGCGCAGCTCAACCGGCCCCTCGGCCACGAAGAGGATGCTTTCGATGATGCGGTTGAGCTCTGCGTTGTCAGCCATAGCGCGTTCTAGGCCTTCGGTGGTTCGGGCGGCTTCTCGTCGTAGATGAGCGGGCCCGGCGAGGCATCGGCGCTGGCGGGCGCAGACGTAGGCGGCGTCGTTTGCGCGAACGGGTTCACCGGCGGTGCAGTCGAAATGCGCTCGTCCGTTGTCTGGACGGCGCCCATCGATGGCCGCGATAGCGGGTGCGGCTGCTCCGCCGCGATGCTCGGGCGCGTGACCTTCGAGCCACCGAAAGCGATTTTCACCTTCGGAACGCCGGACAGCGGCAGGCCGAGGTCCAGCTGGATCGCGTCGACGACAGTGCGGACGCTCTCTTGCGTGACCTCGGAGATGTTTGCGCCTGGCGTTACCGTCAAGTCCAGGTCCACGGCCACGCCCCGGTCGCGGGTGCGCACGCGTGAGCGGGCGGCGGTGATGCCGGGCTGGGACAGTAGCGCTTCCTCCAGCCGCATGCGTAGCGCATCGGAAGGAACGATCATCGTTGCGCCTGCCTGCTCGATGCGCAGCTCCTTCGGGTCGTCGTCGGGCGCCAGCACCACCACCACGATCAGCAGCGCCAGGATGCCGGCGGCGAGCGCAGCCAGGGTGATCACAATCTTGCCAGCGTCTGTGTTGTTGTTGCCCAGGAACTCAGCGAAGTCGCCGATGCGGTCAATCGTCCGGTCCGGCGCGGCCCAGGTGAGCGCGATAATCACGCCCATCGCCGCGATCCAGGCGAATGCGCAAAGAACGATAAACGTGCGGTTAGTGCTTTCCATTCGCGTCCTCAGAGAGCTCGCCGAGCATGCCGTCGGCGTGGAGGCCAGTAAGCCGCGTACGCCTGAGCGAATTTTGCCGCGCGGCGATGGCGCGAGTGTAAACGCGCACGTAGTTGCCGGTCAATCCTGATGCCACCTCCTGCCTCTCCGCTCCCGGAAGAAGGAAGTTGGAAGAAGGAAGGCGCGAGTCCGGCGCTTCCCAGAGGACCATCGCCGTCTGGCCGAGGAGGGATTGTCGAAACGCGATCGATGAGCGCTCCGCAACCGCCAGCAATCGCTCCAGCCGCTCGCGCCGAATCGAGGGCGGTAGGTGGCCGCGCATCTGCTCGGCGCCGGTGTGCGGGCGCCGCGAGTAAGGGAAGCAGTGCATCGCCGCGAAGCCCATTTCCTGGCACAGCGAGAGCGTTGCTTCGAAGTCAGCGGCGGTCTCGCCCGGAAAGCCCGCGATCACGTCTGTGGTGACAGCCACGTTCGGTACACGCTCGCGGATGAGGGAGACGGCGTCTCGATACTCAGCGCTCGTGTAGCGGCGTCGCATCGGCCCCAGCACCGCATCCGATCCGCTCTGAAGAGGCAGGTGAAAGTGCGGGCACAATCGCTCGTCGCGCCAGAGGTCGAGCAGCTCCGGCGAAATGTCCTGCGCCTGCAGCGACGACAGCCGTATGCGCGGCACCGATGTTCGCGCCAGCAACTCCGCCAGCAGCCACCGCGGGCCTTGCTCCTCGCGTGTCCAGCCGAGATCGCGGCCGTAGTTGCCCAGCTGCGTGCCCGTGAGCACCACTTCGAGCACGCCTTCAGTTTCGCGCGCCTCCACCTGCTGCACCACGTCCTCGATCGGAACGCTTTCTTCGCGGCCGCGGGTGTAGGGGACGATGCAGAAGGCGCAAAGCTCGTTGCAGCCTTCCTGGATCTTGACGAAAGCGCGGGTGCGCAGCGGGTTCGCTCTGGGCGTGGGACAACCGGCGGCCGGATCGCCGTCTTTCGCGAGCTTTTCGAGCAAGCGATCTGCAATCTGCGGCTTCTCGAGGTTGCGCAGCACGAAGTCCGCGCCCGTCATCGCCGCAATGTCCGCCGGCGCTGTCTCCGCGTAGCAGCCAGTCAGCACGATCTGCGCGTCCGGCGACAGCTTCCGAGCCTGCCGCACCAGCCGCCGCGCCTTGCGGTCGGCGACGTGGGTGACGGAACAGCTGTTGACGATAACGCCCCACACCCCGGGCACCATGCGGTCGACGACGCGCACGCCCTCGCCGGCCAGGCGCCGGGCAATCCGCTCGGAGTCCGATTGGTTGAGCTTGCACCCAAGCGTAAGGATCGAGACGACGGGACGCTCATCCGAGGCGATTTTTGTCACGGCCCAATCATGGCGCACGCGCGGAAGCGGCGCTAGTTCGGGAAGGCGCACAAAGACAGAACCCAGGACCCAGGCAGCGCGCGGCGAATCGGCGCCTCAGGTCCTGGGCTCTGTCTTGAGCTTGAGTTACGCAGCCCGGCAGTGCGAGTAGCCGCACACCGGGCAAGTGGCGCAGCCTTCGCCGTGGACGAGCGGTCCGCCGCAGTCGGGGCATCGGGGCTGCTGGAAGAGCTTCAGCCGGAGCTGAGTGGCCGGTCGCGTCTTCAACATCATTGCTGCCATTTCTGTCCTCCAGGTACGGAATAGAACATCTGTACTGTTATTATTTAGCACGCGCGTTCTAGTTGTCAACAGAAAGTGGCACTGGTTCCCTATCGCCTGCGTTTCGAACCTGCGAGCGTTAATAGTCCACCCCTCGCGCAGCACCGTCCGCGCGGGCACAATGCACGAACAGATGCGCATCCTCATCGCCCCGCAGGAGTACAAAGGCACGCTCACTGCGACCGAGGCCGCCGCCGCCATCGCCGAGGGCGCCCGTCGTGCGCTGCCCCACGCTGAGCTGAACATCCTGCCACTGGCGGACGGCGGCCCGGGCACCGTCGAGGCGATCGTTGCGGCCACCGGCGGCTCGTTCCGCACCACAAGCGTCCGCGGTCCGCTCGGCCAGCCGGTGGATGCGCGCTGGGGGCTGCTGCCAGACGGCACCGCCGTAATCGAGATGGCGGCTGCCGCTGGCCTCACGCTTGTTCAGGAAGCGAGCCGTGACCCGCGCCACGCAACAACTTATGGCGTCGGCGAGCTCATTCGCGCGGCGCTGGACGCCGGCGCGCAGTCGATTATCGTCGGCCTCGGCGGCAGTGCTACGAATGACGGTGGCGCGGGCATGGCGCAGGCGCTTGGCGTACGGTTGCTGGACGCGCACGGCGATGACCTCCCGCCCGGCGGCGCAGCGCTAGCCCAACTGGACCGCATCGATATCAGTGCCATCGACTCGCGACTCGCCCGGACGCGGGTGCTCGGGGCGACAGACGTACGCAACCCGCTCTGTGGCGCTGAAGGAGCGTCCGTCGTCTACGGCCCGCAGAAAGGCGCGACGCCCGCCGTCGCTCACGAACTAGACGCTGCTCTCGCGCACTATGCGGAGGTCATCCAGCGCGACCTGGGCATCGCCGTCGCCGATGTGCCCGGCGCTGGCGCAGCGGGCGGCCTCGGGGCCGGGCTCATCGCTTTCCTTGACGCGGACATCCGTCTCGGCATCGACGTCATCGCGGAGGCTGTGCACCTGGCGGACCGCATTCGCGGCGCGGACGTCGTCCTCACCGGCGAGGGGCGTCTCGACAACCAGACTGCTTACGGCAAAACAGTCGCCGGCGTGGCCCGCATTGCTGCCGGCGAAGGCGTCCCGGTCATAGCGTTGCCGGGTTCGCTCGGCGAAGGCTGGGAGTCCGCCCGCGATCTGTTCGCAGCCGTAGAAGAAGCGTCCGGCAACGGATCATCTCCTGTGGAGCGTCTCGCGGCGGCGGCTGAACGAGCGTTGCGAGACTGGCGGCGCTAGTCCGGCGTCGAGACAACCGTCTCGGGGTGTTCCTTCGGCGCGAAGAGGTGCAGGAAGCAGAGAACGCCCAGCCCAACGGAAATCGGCAGGGGCGCGAAGATGCTCGGCCAGCCGACAGGGCCAGAGATCGCGTGGAACAGCATTGACGCCGAGAGCGAGCCCATGTGGATCAGCCCCAGCCAGTACACCGGCCGGTGCTTCACGGGGTCGCGCAGGCTGTAGATATAGACCGCGGCCAGCGGGATCCCCTGCCACCCAAACGCCAGCCCGCCAAACACGCCGTTGATTTCGTTCCCGCCCTGGTTGATCAGGACGTCGGTCTTCGTGTATATCTCGGCCAGCACCGTCATCACCGACCAGGCGGCGAGCAATATCAGCACGATGCGCGGCCGCTGCAGGAAGTGGAGGATCGGGTTTGGCTCATCGCCGGTGTAGACCGCACGCGTGACTTCCGCCGCCTGCCCCGACGTTGGATGCTCCGACATAGCGCCTCCTTTAGCCCACGCCCAGCTCGCGCAGGCGGTCCTCATCGATGCCCATGTAGTGGCCGATCTCGTGCAAGAGCGTCTGCCGCGCTTGCTCAACCATCGCCTCAGGCGTCCGGCAGAAGCGCTCGTGGCTCCGCTGGTAGATGACGATGACGTCCGGCGCCACCATCCCGTAGCCGCTCCCGCGCTTGGTGATCGGGATGCCCATGTACACGCCGAAGAGGTCCGAACCTGGGTGCAGCCGCGCGCGGCGGCGTTCTTCCGGAGTGGGCGCCCACTTCACCTGGATGTCGATGTTCTCCAACGCCTCGGCGAACTGGGGCGGCAACTCCTCCAAGGCGCGCGCGACAATGTCCTGGAACTCGCGTCGCGTCATTCTCATAGTGAGCTGCCCCGGCGAAAGGCTCATACCGTGCTCATATTGTAGCGGGAACGCCCGCCCAGCGCCTGAACAGGGACGAGCCGCGGAACAACGCGGATCTTCGCGGACCAAGACGGCGCCACCTTCTTGTCATCTCGACCAAAACCCGCAGGCGTAGTGAAGAGACCCCAGATATCGATTTAGGCAGTGCCCCGAAAGCGGTTAAAACTACGGCGCCGTTGTCACCGGCGCTGGCGTGCTCGTGGACGCCGGCTGGGTCACCGGCGGCAGCGCCGCGTTGCTGCCCAGCTCCCCCGCCTCGTACGCCTCCATGATGTGGCGGAGCATCGGCGCCACTTCTGCGGAGCCGGACTGGCCCTCTTCCAGCGCCCCCAGGGCCACGATGTTCGGGTCGCTGCGGTTGGCGTAGGCGGCGAAGAAGACGTGGTCACTGCCCTGCGAGAGGTCCTCCGCCGTCCCTGACTTGCCGGCCACGTCCAGCGACGTCCCCACCCACGCCGCGTACGACGTCCCGCTCGGGCTTTGCGTCACCAGGTAGAGGCCGTAGCGAATCGCGTCCAGCGTCGATTGCTGGATTGGCAGAGGGTGGATCTCTTTCGCCGCGAACTCCTGCGCCGCAGCGCCCTGCGTCAGCTTCCAGACGAGCAGCGGGGTCCGCAGATCGGCCGTCTTGGCCAGCGCTGAGTACACGTTCACGATCTGCATCGGCGTGGCCGTCACGAAGCCCTGGCCGATCGCCATGTTCACAGCGTCACCCGTGAACCAGGCCTCGCCGATGTTGTCTTCCTTCCACTTCGGGTCTGGCACGTTCCCGGCCGCTTCCTCAATCCCGATGCCCGTCGGCGATCCGTAGCCGAACTGGCGGATGAACTCCGGGAAAAGATTCTCGTCGATCTCGTCCAGCGTCTTGCCCATTTCGTAGAAGACCGGGTCGCAGGATGCCATCAAGCCTTCCGAGGGCGTCAGGTAACCTCGGTCCACCGTCTGCCAGTTCTTCTGCGCATACTTCTCGCCGAGTCCCTCCCACACGGGCGGGCACGGCAGCGAAGAGTCCGGCGTGTATCCGCCCTTCTCCAGGCCGGCCGCCAGCGTCACCGGCTTGAACGTCGAGCCCGGCGGGTACTGCGCGAGCACGGCGCGATTGAGGAACGGCTGCTGCGGGTCGTTGAACAGCTTGTTCGCCTCGTCGGAGGTGAGGCCGCGAATGAAGGCGTTGGGATCGAAGCGCGGGTACGACGCCATCGCCAGCACGGAGTTGTCGCGCGGGTCCATGACGACGAGCGCTCCGGTCCGCGTGCCGAGCTCCGCCTCCGCGCGCTTCTGCACGTCTTCGTTGATCGCCAACCAAAGGTCCTGACCGGCCAGCGCCGACTTCTGCTGCACCGTCTGGTCGATCGTGCCCTGCGGCGTGACCGTTGCCAGCAAGCCGCCGCGCTTGCCGGCGAGCTGGTCGTTGTACTGCCCCTCGAGTCCCGAAGCGCCGATCTTGTCGCCGGGCTGGAAGCCGTCTGCGCTCAGCGTCTTGAGCTGGTCCTCGCTGACCTCTGTCATGTAGCCGAGGATGTGCGCTGCCGAGTCGCCGTTTGGGTAGAGGCGCGTCGTCTTGTCTTGCACGACGACGCCCAGGCTTACGAGATCGCGGAACTTCTGCACCTGGTCGTCCGGTGTGCCGTAGTCCAGAGTCTTCACCGGCAAGAAGTAGTACGACGGCAGCGTCGAGTTGATCTGCGCCCGCACGTCGGCCTCCGGAATGCCGAGCGCGACCAGCCCCGAGACGACGGCCTCCGGATCGGTGATCGCGTCACGCACCACGCCGACGACAGGCAGCGTCGCATCGACGGCGAGTGGCTTGCCCTGGCGGTCGAAGATCGTTCCGCGCTTGGGGACTTTCGTAAAGAAGTGGACGAGGTCGTCGCCGGCGATCCCTTTGAAGAACAGCGACGGCGTCCAGTCCACCTTCCAGTCGTCTGTCAGGTTTGGCGCCGGCGTTCCCGTGCTGGACGCGGCGACAGCGCTGTCCTGCACGAGCGGGATCGTGTTCACCTCCGGCCAGTCGTCAAAGAACGACGAATGGAACGTCACCTTAAACTCGACCTGCGTCGCCGACTTTGCGCTCGTGCGTATCTCATAGTCGAACCCCGTCAGCCGCGCCTCGTCGTAGATCGCGGTGTAGCGGTCCACGAAGTCCTGCTTCGTGATTCCGGCCGCCGCCTTCGCCGAGACGAGGCTGTACATCTCGTCGTACTTGCCGTCCTTCCAGAGTTCCAGCCAGCGCTCGGCCGCATCGCGCGGGTTCTTGGGGACAGCCGTAACCACCGCCGCCGTGTCGCCGGAGCCGCCGCCGCAAGCGATGACAAACGCCGCCAGCAAGGCGAGCAGCAAGAGCAACGCGGGGCGGGAGCGCAAAGTGATGCTACGCAAGGTCCCTTCGAATGTTTAACGATAATGCGCCGCTGACGGTTCGGGAAGGCCACGGAGTCACACCTTCAGGTTTGCCAAAGACGGACAGAGAGCTGGATGGAGAAGACGAGCCGCGGATTAGCGCGGATTTTTCGCGGATTAGAACGACATCCTTAAAGGTCGTCTCGACCGGAGCCCGCCTGCGGCGCGGAGAGACCATCGTCTGGCCCAGCGTTAAGAACCGGCGCCTCACCCGGTGTTAGCATTTCTCTCAGGATGACTATCGAAGTCCAGGAAGACATCCGCCTGCTCAAGAACGCGCGCTTCCGGCGTTTGCTTGAGTCGCGCCTCGTCGGGCAGACCGCGCAGAACGCCCTCCTCTACTCACTCCTCATCTTGCTGGTCAAGCACAGCGGCTCCTCCATCCACTCCACGCTGCTTGTCGTCGCGCTCACCATCCCGGCGATCCTCTTTGGCATCCCCGCCGGCACCCTCGCCGACTACATCCCGCGCCGCCTCTCACTCACCGTCGGCTACCTGGGCCGGGCCTTGATCGCAGTCGCGCTGTTCGTCTTCCACGGCGACCTCGTCTACCTCTACGCGCTCATCCTCGTCTATGCGACGATCGGCCAGCTCTTCGCCCCGGCCGAGCAAGCGTCCGTCCCTAGCCTCGTCCGCCGTGAGCAGCTAGGCGCCGCTAACTCGCTGATGATGCTCGTCCTCGTGCTGGGGCAGATCTGCGGCATCGTGCTGATCTCGCCGATCATGATCTGGCTGGCCGCGCCGCAGGCGGTGTTCCTTGTCTGCGCGGCGCTGTTCCTGCTCGCGGCTTACATCATCGGCCTGATGGCCTCCAGCTTCGAGCCAATCGAGCGCACGCCGGGAATGGGCTTTATCGCAGCCACCCGCGAGGGGTTCCACATCCTCCGCACGAACCGCAAGGCGTACCTGTCGATCGTCTACCTCGTGACGGCGATCGCCCTTTCGCGGGTGCTGATCATCCTCCTGCCCCGGTACACGCGTGAAGCGCTGCAGGTTGCGCCGGAGGACACGGTCTTCGTTGCCGCGCCGGCGGCGATTGGCGCGGCGCTGGGCCTCGTCTTTGTGCCCATCGGCGCGAAGCTGTTCGGCGCCTGGCGCATCGTCATCTTCGGTTTCGCCGTGCTCATGCTCGGGATGGCCGGCCTCGGGCTCGTCGTTTACGTGCGCGACTATATCGTCCAGAACGTCGATTTCAACTTCGGCATCCCCTACGTCGACAACCGTCTCGGCGTCTCGTCAGCCATCGGAGTCGCCATGCTGCTCGCCGTGCCGATCGGCTTCGCCTACACGCTGGTCGCCGTGGGCACGCGAGTCGTCATGAACCAGCAGGCGCCGCCGGAAGCGCAGGGCCGCGTTTTCGCGGTGCAGATGGCGATTGGCGACGCTCTGTCGCTTGTGCCGCTGCTGTGCGTTGGTGTAATCGCGGACGTCGTGGGTGCGAGGGCGACGCTCCTGGTGGCCGCGTTCGCGGCGATGGTCGGTGCCGGCTACCTGACGTTCTCGACTCGATTCGGGCCGCGAGATGCGAAAGCTAAGGCGGCCGAGCCAGCACCGCAGCCGGGGATGGGCGCTTAACTAAGCCGCGAGGGCGCGGGTGCGCTCGGGCGAGCGGACTTCGGGCAGGTCCGTGATCGGCAGCGGGCGGACCTTTGAAAACAAGTAGCCGCTGAGCATGATGTACCCGAGGGGTGCCAGCAGTAGCCAGAGTGCGTGCTTCATATCAACTCCTGAGTCGGCGCGGTCCTATTTGCGCCGATAGTCACAACGAGTAGGCCACCTTGATGTAGGCCCAGGCCACGGTCAAGAAATGCGGGTCACAGACGTCCACATCAGGCCGTTTGCGTTTGCGGTGCGCTAGCCGGGCAAGCATCGCCCTTACAGACGCCTGACCACGCGTTTCGTTTCACCAACAGAAGTATCGGTTTTGTTCGTTAAGCAGCATTAGCCGAATGTCACACGCTGGTTTACGGCTTACGCCGGTGGCAGGTGATAGTGGCGATGACGCTCGGGTGTCGTTCTAATCCGCGAAAGATCCGCGCTGGTCCGCCGTTCGTTTCCGCCCCGCCCTCGACCCTTGACCGCAGCCCCGTACAATAACGGCATGATCTGGGTCGGCCAATTCGGCATCGCGGACGGGGAAGCGCGTGAGGCGACCCCGTGGGTCGGCGTCTATCCGGCCTCTGATCACGACGACGAGGGCGCGGACCTCTACGTGCTCGTCGATCCGGCGCTACCCGGCAGCGAGGAGTTCCTCGCCGAGATGAAGGACGCCATTGGCCGCGTCTTCCACGAATCGAAGTCGTCGCTCACCGGCGGCGTCCTGCGCGCCCTCCGTACGGCCAACGAAAACCTTCGCGATTGGAACCGCCGCTCGCTCAAGGAGCACCAGGTGGCCGCCGGCGTCAGCTGCCTCGCCGTCACGGAGAACGCGGCGTACCTCGCGCAGGTCGGGCCGTCGCTCGCTTTCTTCTTCCGCAACGGCCAGGTGGAGGACGCCGTCGCGGCGATACCAGAGGCGGTCGACCCGCTCGGCCTGCAGGACGAGTTCTGGCCCGAGTTCCGGCGGTACGACCTCTACCCGGGTGATCGCCTGTTGCTGCTTTCGCCCGGACTCGCTGCGAAGTTTGCGGGTGCGCCGCTGGCCGACGCCCTCGCCCTCGACGGCGAGGAAGCGCTGCCGGAGCTGTACAAGCTCGCGCGCGGCGAGCAGAACTGCGGCGCTTTGCTCGTCGCCTCCACGCCGGAAGTCGCCCCGGCCCGGCGATGAGGCCGCGCTTTTTCCGCTCACCCGAAGAATTTCGCGCCTGGCTCGACAAGAACGGCGCTCAGTCGCAGGAGCTGCTCGTTGGCTTCCACAAGACGAAGGCCGGCAAGACCACGATGACGTACGCGCAAGCGTTGGACGAAGCGCTCGCCTACGGCTGGATCGACGGCGTGCGCCGCTCGCTTGACGACGACAGCTACTCGATCCGCTTCACGCCTCGCAAGAAAGGCAGCATCTGGAGCAACGTCAACGTCCGCCACGTCCAGCGCCTGAAGAAGGGCGGACTGATGCAGCCCGCGGGACTCGCCGCTTTCAAAAATCGCAGCGCCAGCAAGTCCGGCATCTACGCTTTCGAGCCGCCGCCCCGCGAGCTCGAAGCCGCGCGGGGGAAACGCTTCCGCGCGAACAAGACGGCCTGGGCGTTCTGGCAGAAGCAGGCGCCGTCGTACAGGCGCACGGCAAGCTACTGGGTGGAGTCGGCCAAGCGCGAAGAGACGCGCGAGAAGCGGCTGGCGACGCTGATCGACGACTCCTCGCACGGACGCAAGATCGCCCACCTGACGTGGGAGAAGAAAGCAAAGGCGACGGCGTGAAGATTCTCGGCATCGAGACGTCTTGCGACGAAACGGCGATCGGCATCGTCGAAGATGGCAACCGGATGCTCTGCAGCGTCGTCTCCTCGCAGGTGGAGCTGCACGCAACGTACGGCGGCGTCGTCCCGGAGCTCGCCTCCCGCCAGCACGTGGAAGCGGTGATCCCGGTGCTGGACGAAGCGCTCGAGCGCGCGGAGTGTTCGATGGCGGACATCGGCGCGATTGCGGTCACCTACGGTCCGGGACTGGCGGGCGCGCTGCTCGTCGGCCACAACTTTGCGAAGACGCTGGCCTACGCCCACGACCTGCCGCTCGTGCCGGTCAACCACCTCGAGGGCCACGTCTACGCCGCCTGGCTGGACCGCGAAGAAGTGCCGGAGTTCCCGGCGCTTGTCCTGATCGTCTCCGGCGGCCACTCTGACGTCGTGCTGATGGAGGGCCACGGCCGTTACCGCCGCCTCGGCCAGACTGTCGACGACGCCGCGGGCGAAGCGTTCGACAAAGTCGCGCGCCTCCTCGGCCTCGGCTTCCCGGGCGGCCCGGCGATCGACAAGCTCGCCCGCGACGCACCGCCCCCGTCGCTGCGATTGCCGCGCGCGAAGCTCGACCGCCCGTACGACTTCTCGTTCTCCGGCCTGAAGACGAAGGTACAGCGTATCGTTCGCGGCGAAGAAGGCGACGTCCCCGACGCCCGAGAGCTTGCCGCCGCCTTCCAGGCCTCCGTCGTCGACTCGCTCGTCACAAAGGCAGTGCAAGCGGCCGAAGAAAACGGCGCTCAACAGGTCATCCTCTCCGGCGGCGTCGCGGCCAACACCGCCCTGCGCGCCGCCCTCGCCGAGCGCTCCCCTGCGCCGCTCCTCGTGCCGCCGCCCGCCCTCTGCACAGACAACGGCGCCATGATCGCCGCCTGCGCGCACTATCGCCTTCTCGCCGGCGACATCGCGCCGCTGGACCTGGACATCGCCCCCGGCCTGCAAATCGGGTGAGCGTGGGTGGCACAGATGCGCACAGATTCAGCACAGATGGGCACGGATTTATAGCCGCGGAATAGCGCGGATCTTCGCGGACTACAGAAAGCGCCTCCGGTCTTGTCATCTCGACCGGAGTTCGCCGCAGCGAACGGAGCGGAGAGGTCTCAGATGCCATTCGACGCATCGAAGCGGACGCCCGGATCGCTCAGCACCCTCTTCCACCTTTCGTCTTCCATCTTCCAACCGTTACGACAACGGACACTTCCCGCACCCACCCTGCGTACAGTACTGGTGCAACAAGTACAGCATCCCCTGCTGCCGCCGCATCCCCACCTTCACCGCACCGTCCGCCACCCCATGCAAATGCCGCACCGCCCCGTACCGCGCTGGTGCCGGCAACTGCGCGAAGACGCCCTCAATCTGCACGTCCGCCAGCGTCCCAACCAGCGCCGCCGCCAGAGGCAACACCGCGTTCCCCGCGATCTCAATCGCCCGCGCCCGCCCAACCAGCCGCGGCACAGTCAGCGCCGCGACAATCTCTTGCGCCGCCGACTCCGGCTCAGCCAGCGGCCCGATCAACGCCGCCGCCAGCCCCGGCCCGGCGAAGCGGTCCGCCAGCGCCGCCGCCCCCGCCAGCCGCTTCTCCACGCCGTTGCCTGGCCGCACCGTTCGCAACGGTTCAACGCCAAGACAAGCAAAGGCATCAGTTAGGAGCGAATGTGCGTGCGCAGCCGCGCTCCCCAATCCGCGAAAATCCGCTCCTTCCCGACGACCGTCCCTCCCGTTCCATTTATCCATTTCCGGTCCGTTGACAGCCACCGCCATCTGAGATCTCTCCGCTCCGTTCGCTGCGGCGAACTCCGGTCGAGATGACAAGATCGGAGGCGCTTTCTTTAGTCCGCGAAAATCCGCGCCATCCCGCGGCTCGATTTCCAGCGCTGCCCTAAGAGCAGTCCAGGGCAATTCCGCCGCCAGCCGCCGGAACGCTACCCTCTCGCCGCCATAGGCCAGCGCTTCCAACACGCCGGACCAGAGCGCCTCTTCGAGCGGCTCGCCCGAGGCCAGCCGTTTGCGCCAGGCGGCCGTCTTCTGGCGAAAGCGCATCGCTCCCAGCCGGTCCAGCGCCGCGGCCAGCCCTTCAGCGCCCATTCGCTGGGCGGCGTCGCGGCAGGGCTCGCCCCAGCGCGCCGGCGTCTCCAGCCAGCGCGCCGCCTGAGGCCCGCCCAGCGCCAACACCGGCGCCGGCCCGCCGCCGGGCAGCGGCGTGTCGCCGTCCTCGTCGTGGAAGAAGACGACGTGCAGGGCGATGTTCGCGTAGTTCGGGTCGAGGCCGTGGCCGTGCCGCCGGAAGTCGCTTGTGCGCACGTGCAGCTCCACGTCGCCGGAAAGCAGCCCGTGCGGCGAGGAGATCATCGCCCCGCGAAAGTCCGGCCCCGCTCCGGCGCCCGGCCGCCCGCGAAAGATCACGCGGATCGCCTCTCCCGCTGTGGTGACGAGCGCTTTCTTCGGGAAACGTTGCCCCTCCCAGATTTGCCAGAGGTCGGCTTCGAGAAGGCGCGCTGGCTTTCTCGCCGGTTCGTATTTGGCGCGCGGTTCGCAAACGAGGTCCCGCCCCACCCCTGGGGTGGGCGGAGAAACGGGGGACACCCCCGCGCCCCCGGTATGGGCCTGCGCCCCCATCACCCCTGCTAGCCGGTCGCCGTAAGCGAGGGTCATGGTTGGCCGTCCGCGCTGCGCTTGTTGGCGGCCTCATCGGTGGGTGTGGAGCCGGCGGATGATTCAAAGGAAGTTGCTTCGCCGGTAGTCGATGCGTGGGCGGGCGAGGCAGCGAAAGAATCTTCGCCACTTGGTGAGTTTTCGGTGGGGGATTCGAAGGCATCGTCTTCGCCGATCGACGGAGCGCCAGTGGGTGCGTCAGCCGATCGATCTTCTCCAACAGGCTCGATCCGGACGGGAGATTCAGCGGAGACTTTCCCGACGGCCGGTTGAGCTGGGCCGGTCGATCCACCGGAAAGCTGGGGTTTGCCGGCTTCCCCGGTGACGTTCGATACCGCCTCGTAGGCAAACCCGGCGCGTTCGGCGATGATGCCGAGCAGCTTGGCGGAGGCGCCGCGAGGCTGGTACTGGCCGGTCTCCCACTCGCTGACGGTCTGCTGGCGGGTGCCGAGCTCTTCGGCGAGGGCGTCCTGGGAGACGCCGAGGTGTTTCCGAAGGGCGCGGACGCTCTGGCGGTCCCAGCGCTTCGGGCGCGGTTTCTTCTCTGTCACGCGGTGATTCTACACGGAAACGTGTACGGCTGTAAGATGCGCGGTTTGCTGTTCGGCCTGTTGATCAGCTTACGGTGCGTTGACGGCATCGGGGCGATCGGTCTCTCCGCTGCGCCTGCTCCGGTCGGGATGACACAATCGTCCGAGTTTCCCAATCCGCGAAAATCCGCGCCATTCCGCCGCCCGTGCCCAAGTGCGACCTGACTCGGCCCGAACCTTCCAGCTTCCAGCTTCCGCAGCGCCGCACTCTTGCACACGCTTTCCACATCGCGTAGTATCCCTTTGTTAGCACTCAATTGCCCCGAGTGCTAACAGCCCAAAACCGCATTCCAAACCGCGAAGGAGGAGCACGAACGTGCCTACCGCTACCAAGTCCAAGAACAGCACCCCCGCGAAGCACTCAAGCAGCAAGCCATCACAGGTTGTGCCGCTCGGCGACCGCGTTGTCGTCAAGCAGACCCGCCAGGATGAGGTACGCGCCAGCGGCCTCGTGATCCCGGACACCGCGCGTGAGAAGCCACAGCTCGGCGTCGTCGTTGCCGTCGGCCCCGGCCGCATGGACGACGATGGCAAGCGCATCGCCATCGACCTTGTCGCCGGCGACAAGGTCCTCTACGCCAAGTACAGCGGCCAGGACGTCCCGCGCGGCGTCTTCGGTGACGAGGACGACTACATGATCCTCAAGGACACCGACGTCCTCGCGAAGCTGGTCTAACCCGTCCCGAACCAGTTGCTCTTTGCTCGCTTGCTCCTTGCAGAAGAACGCCCGGATCAAAAGAGCAATGGAGCAAATGGCATCGTTCGCAAACGCTAAACACTAAGGAGTCGCCCCATGGCCGCAAAACAACTGCTCTTTGACGAAGCAGCCCGCCACAAGCTGAAGGCCGGCGTCGACGCCCTCGCCGATGCCGTCCGCGTGACGCTCGGGCCGCGGGGCCGCAACGTCATCCTCGAAAAGAAGTTCGGTCCGCCCAGCATCGTCGACGACGGTGTCTCCGTGGCGAAGGAGATCGAGCTCAAGGACCCGTTCGAGAACCTTGGCGCGCAACTCGCGCGTGAGGTCGCTTCGAAGACCAACGACGTCGCCGGCGACGGCACAACGACAGCCACCGTGCTGGCCCAGGCGATCGTTCGCGAAGGCATGCGCATGGTCGCCGCCGGCATCAACCCGATGGCGATCAAGCGCGGTCTTGAGGCCGCCGTTGAGAAGGTGAAGGCTGAAGTCCGGCGCATCGCCACCCCCGTCGCGGGCAAGGAGCAGATCGCCCAGGTGGCGAACATCTCCGGCCACGACGAAGAGATCGGCAACATCATCGCGGACGTCATGGAGAAAGTCGGCAAGGACGGCGTCATCACCGTCGAAGAGTCCAAGGGCATTCGCACGGAGACGGAGTTCGTCGAAGGCATGCAGCTGGACCGCGGCTACTCCTCCCCTTACTTCGTGACCAACTCTGACCGCATGGAAGCGATTCTCGACGAGCCTCTGATCCTCATCACCGACAAGAAGATCTCCGCCGTGCAGGACCTCCTGCCGATCCTCGAGAAGGCGCTGCAGGTGACGAAGAACATCGTCATCATCGCCGACGACGTGGACGGCGAGGCGCTTGCCACGCTCGTCGTGAACAAGCTGCGCGGCACGATCAACGCTCTCGCTGTGAAGGCGCCGAGCTTCGGCGACCGCCGCAAGGCGATCCTCGAGGACATCGCGATCCTCACCGGCGGCAACTTCATCACGGAGGACACCGGCCGCAAACTGGAAAACGCCGGCGTCGAGGACCTCGGCAAGGCCCGCCGTGTCGTCGCCTCCAAGGAAGAGACCGTCATCATCGAGGGCCACGGCTCCGACCAGGCGATCCAGAACCGCATCAAGCAGATCAAGGCCCAGTCCGAAGACGCTGCCTCCGAGTTCGACCGCGAGAAGCTGCAGGAGCGGCTGGCCAAGCTGGCCGGCGGCGTCGCAGTGATCAAGGTCGGCGCGGCGACGGAAGTCGAGCTCAAGGAGCGCAAGCTCCGCGTCGAGGATGCACTGTCCGCAACGCGAGCAGCTGTCGAAGAGGGGATCGTCCCCGGCGGCGGCGTCGCGCTGATCCGCGCGCAGAAGGCGCTGGACAAGATGCAGGGCTATGAAGGCATGGAAGACGAAGACGTCGGCATCCAGATCATCCGAAAGGCCTTGGAAGCGCCGCTCTTCATGATCGCCGAGAACGCCGGCCAGGAAGGCGCCGTCATCGTCGAGCAGGTCCGCGCCAACAAGAACGTCAACTACGGCTACGACGCCGCCCGCAACGAATTCGGCGACATGCTCCAGAAGGGCATCATCGACCCGGCCAAGGTGACCCGCACAGCGATCGAGAACGCAGCGTCAATCGCCGCCCTCGTCCTGACCACGGAGTCCCTCGTCGTCGAGATCCCGTCGGACACACCGATGATGGCCGGCGGCCCGCCCCCAATGCCGGACTACTAGCCAACACCAGACACGCAACAAATTGAGAAGGCCGGGCTTTACGCCCGGCCTTCTGCTTTGCCTACACGTGTGTCATCTCGACCGGAGCGAGCGGGCGGAGCGGAGAACCTCACGCAGCGATTGGCTGTCAACGGATCGAAAGTGGATAAACGGATCGAACGTGTCATCCTGAGCGCCCGCGTCGCTTGATCGAAGCAACCACGCATCTTCGCGAAGGACCCGTGGCGGGCAACACCCGCACGGGGCAACGTTGGCTGATGGCGACAACTTCGGTCGAAGAGCGCCGTCCGGCCACCACCCCACCAGATCCTTCGTCCCTCAGGATGACAGGCGTTGGTCGCGGAGCTAGATGTCCACCTTCAACTCGCCGATACGCACTTTGCTGGTAATCTTCACACCCCTGCGTGGGCTGCGAAACACGACGCGCATCTCCTGGTTGGAGTCGCGGCGCACCTCGCTACGAGGGTCGTCGCCGTCGAACAGCTCCCAGCTGAAGTGGATCGGGCGCTTCTGCGTCCACGCCTCGTACAGCTGCGCGCGCACCGTCTCTTTCTGCGAGTCCGGCCAGCGTTCCTGGATGTGCTCGATCTCCGCCTGGCTCATCCCCGCCTGCCGGAACTCCGTGCAAATCCACTCCGGGATCGGGCCATTGAAAGCGCCGGGCTTCTCGACCTGCGGAAGGTACTTCTGCCGGTTCGCCTCGTTGTTCGTCACGCGCTCAAGGACGCGCGTGATGTTAGTGTCGCCCGTCGTCAGGGCGCCGATAAAGTCGCGCAGTGTGCTGTAAGGCGGCATGTCTACCCTCCAGCGCCGGCGGTATCGTGAGCCGCGCGCCTCGCAGGCGATTCTACACCGCCGCGTGGTGAGCGTCGTGTGAATGTGCGGCGCTACTTAGGCAGCAGCGCCGCGAACCGCTTGTCTGAGCGGAACGGCCCAACGATCGCCATGTACGCCTTGCGAGGGTCGATCATCTCCGCCGCCACGCGCTGCAGGTCTTCCAGCGTCACCGCGTCCATCTCAGCGATGACGTCCTCGACCGTGCGGACGTGCCCCAGCAGCAGCTCCTGCACGCCGATCCATCCGCTCACCGCGCGCGTGTCTTCCATCCGCAGCATCATCCGGCCCTTGGACAGCTCGCGGGCCTTTGTCAGCTCCTCGGTCGTCGGGCCGTGGTCGCGGATGCGCTCCAGCTCGCTGATGATCACCTTGATCGCTTCCGGCGCCTTCTTCGGGTCGACGCCCGTGTAGACGTTGAACGCGCCCGTGTCCTGGAAGTGCGAGGCATAACTGCTAACGTCGTAGACGAGGCCGCGCTTCTCCCGAAGCTCGATGAACAGCCGCGAGGACATCCCTTCACCGAGGATCACCGAGAGGAACGAGACAGCGTGGCGGTCCGGGTGGCTGATCGGGATGCCGCGCATTGCGATCGTGACGTGGGCTTGCTCTGTCTTCTTGTACTGCACCAGCGATCGCGTGCCGTTGGCGCTGGTCGCCGGTAGCCAGGCGCCGGGCATCCCGCGCTCCCAGCCGCCGAGCAGCCGATCGAACAGCTCGACGACCTCCTCGTGGGTGACGTTGCCGGCCACCGCGACGACGACGTTGTTCGGGGCGTACTGTTCCGCCAGGTAGTTCATCATCATGTCCCGGTCGATCCCGCCCACGCTCTCGGCCGTTCCGGCAACATCCCGGCCGAGCGGGTTGTCGGGCCAGAGCAGCCCGGCCAGCAGCAGGTCGGCGATCTGCGCCGGGGAGTCGGCCACCGCCGCCAGCTCCTCGATCACCACCTGGCGCTCCTTCTCGATTTCCGACGGCTCGATCAGCGGGCTGCGGATGAGCTCGGAGAGGATGTCGCTCGCCAGCTCCATATGCGGCCGCGCGACCTTGATGTAATACGTGGTGTATTCGCGGTCCGTAGCCCCGTTCAACAGCCCGCCAACGCCATCGATCGACTCGGCGATCTCCTTGGCGGTGGGGCGCTTCTTCGTTCCCTTGAAGAGCATGTGCTCCAGGTAGTGCGAGACGCCTTCTTCACCGGCGCGCTCATAGCGAGACCCGGCGCCAACGTAAAGCGTCACGGCGACAGAGTGCGTTGCCGGCATCGTGGAGGAGAGGATGCGCAGCCCGTTGGGCAGCACCGTCCGTTCGTAAAAGGGAAGTCCGGTGAATGGGTGCACGGCGGTGTCAGTCATCTCAGAAAGTGTCCTTCTTAGATACGAAAGTCCCTAGATCAGAGGGGGCGGGGCACTTCTCAGTATGGCGTCTGGCCGCCCAGCTAATCAACTTTAGATAGGCAACCACCCGAACGGGCGTGCTAGCGGCGGGCTAGCTGAATGGGCCGACGGGGAGGCCGAAGACCGGGCAGTCCTCAGCGGACGAAAGCGGCGGATTGCCCAGGATGACCTTCTGGATGTCCTGGGCGTCCCGCGGGCCGATCTGGCCGTCACAGTCCCAGTCACCCCAAAGATGGGCAAGAGAGTCGATGTAGACAACCGCCCCCACGCCGGGGCAAGGCTGCTGTTGGGAAATCGCCGGTGATTCGAGGATGAACTTCAGGACCGACTGGCCGTCGCGCGGGGCCAACTGCCCATTGCAGTCGCTTTCCCCCCAGAAGAAGATTTTTGCGGAGTCACCGGCAAAGGGGAAGCCCCAACCACCGCTGATGATCTTTTGCGGCAGGTTGATACCGTTGTTGCAGTTGCTCATGAACAGGGAGAGGTTCCCCGGATCGGATGCCTTCCAGCCCATGATGTCGTTGCAGCGCTCGTGCTCGGCGTAGGCCCAGTCGGCGCCGGCGAACAGCCAATCGAAGCCGGCGAGATCGCCGCCGCCGGTCAGCTCGCTTGGTGTGGACACAAGATTGCCCGCGCAGTCGGATGTGTACGTCTGGATCGTGTGAGCAGAGATGCTGCGGCCCAGCAGGTCCGTGCAGCCGTCGTCGGTGACGTCGACGCCCATGATGATGTCGTACGCATCGAAGCCAGTGCCAATCTGCACCGGATCGCCCGAGAAGCCGTTCCCGCCGTCGCCTTTGAGCAGCCAGAGTGAGCCGTCCGCCGTCTTGCGCGCGATCAGATCGTTTGGCAGGTCATCGTTGAACTTGCCCGGCGCGATGAAATAGTTGTAGCCAGACCAATCACCCGGCATCTGCACAGCCGGCTTGATCGCGATGCCGTTGCAGTCTCCGGGGATCAGCCATAGGGCCGCGCCCTGTGTGGCGATGATGTCCGGGCAGTCGTCGAGGTTCCAGTCGCCCGGAAGGAGGAACTCGTTGTAAACGTCGTCCAATGGGAACTGTTGCTCGCTTCCGGTGATCTTCCACGTGGCACCGGTGCAATCGCCGACCCTCAACTCCGGCCCCTGGTACGAATCGATCACGTCGGGACAGCCGTCGTTAGTCCAGTCCCAGGCCGGGTTTGGGGCAAACAACTGCGGGTGAGCGTCATCGCCGTTAGCGCTGGCGATTCGGGGTGAGCCACCGTTCGTCGCGGCCAAGCCGAGCGCAAGCACCGCCAGGACAACGGCGAACACTGCGAAGCGTGAAGCGCGAGAGAAAATCATCACTTGGCTGCGAATTCTAGAGTTGTGCAAGCACAAAGGTCAATTGTTCTGTTTGCGAATCGCCCGTCAGCGTCAACGTTGGTCCGTAACATGCGGGAACATTCCGACGAGAGCGCCGATCGCCGGACAGCCCTCGCTTTCCGAGAGCGGTGTAGCCTCCAGCAGAATCTTCTGGACGGCTTGCGTATCGCGCGGAGTCACCGATCCGTTGCAGTCCCAGTCTCCCCAGACCCGTGTGACGCTGTTCACGGTCACGATCGCGCCTGCAACGGGACACGGGTCGTTCAGGCTAAATGTTAGGCCCAGGATGAACTTCAGCCCCACCTGTCCGTCGCGGGGTACCACCGAGTAGCTGCAATCGCCGTCTCCCCATATGTGCCGCGAAGAGTTGTCCGCCGCAAACGGCCCCAGGTACGGGTCGGCGTTGGACTGCGCGCCGCCGCCTACAAAGGGCTGCTCGGAACAGTTACCCGGCACGTAAGAGAGGCCACTTGGGTTGCCCGCATTCCACGTCATAAGGTCCGGGCAGTGTTGGCCGGCGACGGGGTACCAGTCGCCACCGCCGACGATGATATCCGCGTCCGCAATGTTTGCGTTGATGATCGGCGGCGGGTACACGTCGGAGAAGCCGCCGTTGTCTGAAAGGTCACCGTTTCCGGCGTAGAGGCGCAACGTATTGTCTGTCCACCAGCGGGCGATGATGTCTGTGTAGCTGTCGCCGTTCCAGTCGCCCGCGCCAACGATAATGTCAGCCGCGTTCCAGCCGGTTCCGATTTGCACGGGGGCAGCGAGACCCATTGAGCCATTGCCGGCTAGGAACACGAGCGTGTTGTCATCCGTTCGGCGGGCCAACAGGTCCGGGTTGAAGTCGCCGTTCCAGTCGCCCACGCCGATGAAGTAGTTGTAAGGCGCAGCAACGTCCATGAACGGCGGGTCCGTGTCGATGTCTTTGAAGCTGGTGCCGCAGTCGCCCTTACCCAGGTAGAAGTTCCCGCGGATGACCCAGATCATGTCCTTGCAGCCGTCCTTGTTCCAGTCACCGACCAGGATGTACTGGTCGATGCCACCGACGCCCATATCCTGCGCGTTGCCAAGGAGATCGCTGCTTGCCGTACAGCTGCCCAGGTGAATTTTGACGTAGCCTCCTGGGCCGATGTCAAAGAAGTCGGAGCAGAGGTCGTTGTTCCAGTCCCAGCGTTCGTACGGGAACACGCCCTGCGGCTGCGCATCGTCCGCGCTGGCGAGATGCGTAGCGCCCTTCGAGGCCGCGAGGCCGAGGGCCAGCACCGCCAGGACGACGGCGAATACCACGAAGCGTGAAGCGCGGAGTGTGGAGATCATCTGGCCCGAAGTCTATGGATATTGAGCGGCCAACGTCAATTGTTAGGGACTAACTCGCCCAAATTACGTCGCCGCAGAGGTCGTCCGCGTGCTTCCGCGCGTCGAAGTCGGCGATCTCGCGGCGGGACGCGCCGATCGTCGTGCCGTCGCCGTGGCCGGTGAGGACTTGCGTCTCGTCCGGCAGCGTGAGGAGCCGCGTCTTGATCGACTCCACCGTCTGTTTGAAGTTCGCCGGCGTCTGCGTGCGGCCGGGTCCGCCGGGGAAGAGCGTGTCGCCGGAGAAGAGAAAGCGCTGCACCTTGAAGCAGGTGCTGCCGGGCGTGTGGCCGGGCGTGTGAATTGCGTGCAGGTAGTACGGCCCCACCTGCAACTCCTGACCGTCTGCGATCGGTGAGTCGATGCGACTGCCGAGAACGCCGCGCTCCGCTTCGTGCGCGAGGACTGGCGCTTGCGTGTCCGTCTTCACCAGGTCGTAGTCCATCCAGTGGTCGTTGTGGGAGTGCGTGAGGAGAATCGCCTTCACAATCCAGCCGTCCTGCTTCACCGCGGTCACAACCTCCGCGCTGCCGCTCGGCATGTCGACGATGAACGCGTCCTTCGACTCTGCGTGGCCGATGATGTAGGCGTTGTTCGCGAACGGCCCGAGCGGCCCGAAGCGCAGCACGGTGAGCCCGCCGTCTTCGTACTTATCCATGCGGTGGGGATGATAGCATAGCGCTCGCCGTGATTTCCGAATCGATACTCGAAGGCGAGAAGGTGCGCCTGCGCCCGATGGAGCCGCGCGATCTGCCCAGGTTCGTCGAGTGGCTGGCCGACGCCGACGTGCGCCGTTGGCTCGCCGCGCTGGCTGACCCGCCGACGTTGCAGGACGAAGTCGAGTGGTACGAAAGCACGCGCGAGAACGAGGACAACGTCCTCTGGTCGATGGAGACGCTCGACGGCCAGCTCATCGGCACCATCGAGCTGCGGCTAAACCCGGTGGCGCAGCGGGCGGAGCTGGGCATCGCCGTGCAGGACAAGACGCAGTGGAGCAAAGGCTACGGCACCGACGCCATCATGCAGGCGCTGGACTACGGCTTCGATGAGCTGGAGCTGAACCGCGTCGAGCTCACGGTAGACGAGGCGAACGGGCGCGGCCGCCGCTGCTACGAGAAGTGCGGCTTCACAGCAGAGGGCTTGCTCCGCCAGCACCGCTTCGTCGAGGGGCAGTTCGGGAACACGGTCGTGATGTCGGTGCTCCGCTCCGAATGGGAAGCGCGCCGATAGTGCAGGCGCCCGCCTTTCAGGGCGACCTCGTCCGCCTGCGCACGCCGGAACGCGCGGACTCCGCAAACTTCGTGCGCTGGTTCTCTGACCCAGAGCTGCTGCACTGGCTGCACCTCTCCGAAGGCCCGCAGATCACCGAAGGCGCCTGGCTCAAGAACTACGAGGAGGTGCGCGAGGACCCCGGCGTTATCGTCTGGGTGATCGAGACGCTGGACGGCTGGCCGATCGGACATCTCGGGCTCAACCACATCGACCCCGTCCACTTTCGCGCCACGCTCTTCATTTCGATCAGCGAGAAGGACCGCTGGGGCCAGGGCTACGGCACCGACGCCATCCGCCTCGTCCTGCGCGACGCCTTCGAGCGCCAGAACCTGCGCCGCGTCGACCTGATCACGGACGCCGACAACGCGCGGGGCATCCGTTGCTACGAAAAGTGCGGCTTTGTCCGAGAAGGTCTGCTGCGCGGCCATCGCCTCCGCTACGGCAAGCCGCTGGACATGGTGCAGATGGGAGTCATGCGCGAAGACTTTCGCCGCGGAGCGTGAACTGAGGCGGGCCGCAGTGCAATCGGGGGCATTGGGCATGTCTCGCATTGGGCACAGCGGGGATGCTCTAGTGTCCAATGCCCATTGCTCCACGCGGTGATGTCGTTACTCGCAGCGCACATCGCCGCGCGTGCGCTATGCTGACGCGCGTCAGTGCAAGATTAAGGGGGGCGCGCATGATTAGAACACTTGGGGCAGCTCTGCTCGTTGCCGGGCTGGTGTTCATGGCTGGAACCGCATCGTCCACATCTGCTGGCAGGTCGGCGCAAGAGAAGATCGTCTACACGTGCTCAGCCGGCGGCCCTGGCACGAACTTCGAGATCTGCGCCATCCAGCCGGACGGCACCGAATTCGAAAACCTGTCCAACTCACCAGTCGGTGACACGGGGCCGGAGATCTCGCCTGACGGCC
>JBDTOK010000006.1:0-30717 GCA_039933275.1 Chloroflexota bacterium
CCAGCGCACGTGCAAGTCCCGCACGCTTGCGCATACCCCCCGACAATTCTCCCGGCGATATTTTCCTGCGTATGCCTGCGAAACACCCAGAATCGCCCCTCCGGCGAGAATTCTCGCCACTCGCCAGAACCCAGGCGAGAAATTCTCGCCACACGGGGATCGGCCCTATTTTCGGCCGGGGCGATGGCGAGACATTGGCCAACCAATATTCCGGCGCGGCGAGAAATTTTCTCGACGGCGGGTCCAGCGGTCAGATAATCGGCTGCAACGTCGGTGGATTTTCGGTTAAGGCGAGTAGAGAAAGCGATAACGACAGCGCATTCGGCGAAAACTGCGGGTGTTGAGTGGCGTTCGCTGGACGCTGTGAAAGCTAGGCGGAGCGCTTTTTCGGCGCCAGCTCTTGCACGATCTCTTCGAAGTCCGGGATCCCCGTCTCGTCCGGGTCGTCTTCGGAGATGATTTTCACGTAGCGCGTGTAGCAGTACCGCGCCGCCTCAGCATTCCCTGACTGGATGTAGTTGCTCATCAGCCGGTACCACGCCTGTTCGTTGAACTCGTCCAGCTCAATGATGCGCTGAGAGATCGCGCCGCTCTTCTTGTAGTCGCCGGCGTCGTTGTACGCCGCCGCCAGCGAGCCCAGCAAGCTCATCTGCTGCTCTTCAAGCTGAGGGCGCAGCGTCTGCACCCACTCGGAGTAGAGGTCATTTGCGAACGGGCCCTTGTACAGGTCCATCGCCTTCTCCATCAGCTTGATCGCTTCCGGGCTGCCCTTCGCCGCGCGGTTGGCCTCCGCGATCGCGTTCTGGTACTCCTCCACGTCGTATACGAAGCGCGCTTGCGGATCCAGCACGTAGCGCCCGGAGTCCTTCGCGATGACGTCCTGGTATAGCGCCTTGCGCAGGCGGTACATGTTCGAGTGGAAGGCGCTCGTCGTCTTGTCTTCCGCCATGTCGGGCCAGAGCGCCGTTACGATCTCTTCCTTCCGCAGCGGTGTGCGGTTAGCGAGGAAGAAGAAGAACATCTCCTTCGACTTCTCACTGCGCCACTCGAGGTCAGAGATCTCCCGGCCTTCCAGCTCAACGCGCAAGTTGCCCAGCCCGTACGCGAAGATGAGGCGCGTGCCCTCATCAACGGCGGGCGCCGTGAGCTCGCCGCCGTCCTCTCGTTCGATCACAGGCGGAACTGCGGCGCCGCCGGTCTTCGTTAGCTTCAGCATGCGCGCGTAGTAGCCGTCAGCAATCTTGTTCGCGGATGCGTACTGTACAAGCAGCGGGTTGCGCGCCGCCTCCGCGACGAGGAAATGGTCGTACCCCAACTCTTTCACCAGTTGCGCGCAACTCTCCAGCATCTGCAACGCGAGTGTCTTCTTCTTCAGGGTGAAGTACAGGCCGCCCAAGTAGAACTTGGCGATTGCCAACTCTCGCAGCGCACCTTTCAGTTCGAGGTTCGTGACGGCATCGGTGAGTGTTTCAATGGCGCCCTTCGTGTCGTCCTGCTGGCGCTTCACAAGACCGGCGGCGAGCAGCGCGGTGCCTAGCTCCCACGTGCCGCCGGCGCGCTCCGCCTCTGCCATCGCTTGGTGCACGGCCGTCTCCGCGCTCGACAGGTCGCCGGCGAAGCGGTGCGAATCGGCGATTGCACTTAGCACGTACACGCGGACGTACACGTCGCTTGCGGAGTATGAGCCTTCGAGAGCCGTCCGGTACATCTCGAGCGCGGTCGCATATTCGCCGGCTTCCTTCTTAACATCGGCGAGCGCGGTGATGAGGTATACCGTTTCCCAGGTATTCTTCATCTCGCGGGCGATCACCAGGCCCTGCTGGAGCGTGTCCTGCGCCGACGTCAGATCCCCTTGCAGGTAGTAGTTGACCCCGAGGTTGTTCAGCGTCTGCACAAGGTAGTAGTTGTTGCCGAGCTCGGTCCACAGGATCCTCGCCCGCTCCAGGTATACGGTCCCGGCCGCCAGCCGGCCGCCCAGCGTCAACGCGGTCGCCAGCTCGAACACGGTCACCGCCAGGTTGTAGCGGTCGCCGTTCGCTTCGTACAGATTGACCACGGCTGTGAGTTCGTCGATCGAATCAACGACCGCGCCGCCCCGGTACATCGTGATGCCGATCTCGCGGCGCGCGTCCAGAATTAGCAATTCGGGTCCGTTGTGTTCGGTCAGGATTTCGCGTGCTCTTTCCAGCGTCTCGCGCGAAAGCGCGTAGTCGCCCTTCAGGCGAAGGCAGACGCCGCGCGCGATCATCGCCTCCGATAGCGTGATCCAGTCCTTGTCCTTGGTCAGCGTGTCGATCGCGCGCGCCAGCAACGACAGCGCGACGTCTGTGCGCTCCAGCTTGTGCAGCACTTTCGCTTTCCAGATCGCCAGCCTTGGTCGGTTCGCGAGCTCTTCGTCGGGCACGGCGTCCAGCCAGTCGCTGAGCGTGGCCCAGTTCCCCTCTTCAAACATGCGCGTGCCCACGCGGTCCGTGATCTGAATGATGCTGTCCCACGCCGCTTCCTGGATGTAGTGATAGACGGCGTCGTCCCAGTGGTGGTTCTCTTCGCTGATGTGGGCGGCCTTTTCGTTCAGCTCGCGGAAGCGCGCCTGGTTGCTCGCTCTGAAATGCGAAACGAGGAAGGCGCGGAAGAGGCGGTGGTAGCGGCGCGGCCTGTCCGGCTCCGTCGGCGTGATCACGAGATTGAGGCGCGTAAGGAAGTTGATGTGCTCCTCAGCGTCCGTCGTGCCCAGCAGTTCGTTGACGATCGGTGGGTCGAGCGTGCGCAGCACCGCGCTGCCCAGCAAGAAGTCGCGGATTTCCGGCGGCAACGGCTCGAACTGCTCCAGCGATATGTACTGGAACAGCGTGTCCGACCCGCGCAGCGTTTCGAGGGCGGCGTCGCCGCTCCCCGAGGGTGGACGGTCCGCCATCAGCACCAGCGCGCCGGCCCAGCCTTCGGTCAGGTCAGCGAGTCGCTGGGAGATCTCCGGGTTGATCTCCTTGTGAAGCACATCCTTGTATAGAAGCTCGACTTCATCCGTCGTGAACGCGAAGTCTGCGGCCGTGATCGTGCGGACTTCCTGGCGCACCTCCATCATTGGGAGCACCGACACCTGCGGCCGCGAGCGCCCCGCCAGTACGACGTGTACGTCCGGTGGCAGCCTGTAAAGCCAACCGTCCAGCGCCTTGCGAAAGTCCTCCGGCGCATTATCCAGTGAGTGGAAGTCATCGAGGATGAAGACGTAGCCGCTATCCGCAGACGCAGTCGCCGCGACGAGCAGGTCCGTCATCACCGTAGCCGGCAGTTGTTCGCCCGTGGAGAGCGCTTTCTCCAGCTCAACGCCAAACTTGGGGAACTGTTTGCGCCCCGCGGCGAGAAAGTATCGCAAGAACGTCGTGGGGTCGACGTCGCGCTCGTCGAGCGAGTACCAGCACACTGGCCCTTCTATAGACTTTGCGAAGTCGTAGAGGAGAGTGGTCTTGCCGTAGCCGGGAGGCGCCGTGACAACGGCGATGCGGCGGCTCGCCCCGTCCGCAAGCGCCGTGATCAACCGCTCTCTGCGGAGGATCGCCTGGCGCCGGTTCGGAAGCTCGACTTTCCCTGGGTAGGGAACATCAACGGGAGCAGTGACCAGATTGCCCGCCTTCGCCTTCGCCTTACTTGCCATGTCACCCCGGTTTTGCCTGAACGCACCCCCCTGATCCGCTGGTGCGGACCGAACGCCAAAGAGTAGCGCCAGCGGCGGCAGATTAAACTCTGCCGCTCGTCTGCAAGTAAGACGACGGCATATAGCCCTCGTTACACCGTTATCGAACGGGTCGTTAACTGCTCCTCAACCACTGTGCAAGATTGGTGAAAGACCCGCGAAGATTCACAAATCTGTCGCTAAACCTGAACACGGCAATCGCTTCATGTACACCTTTGCACTGTTGACCTGCCGCGCCACGGGACACATACAATCGTCAGGTACATACCCGGAGGACACACTGATAGCCAGAAACGCCCGCAAACTCACCCTCATGGCGATCGCGCTCGCCGCCGTCGTTCTGGCCGCAACCGTCCTCATCAACGCATCCCCATCATCTGCTGACGCGTCGCTTAGCGCCGATGAACAGCAGTTCCTGACGCTGATCAACAACTACCGTGCCCAGAGCGGCCTCAAGGCGCTCGTCGCCCAGGATGACCTGAACGAGGCATCCGACTGGTACGCCACCGACATGGCCACCAAGAATTACTACGGCGATTACACCTATTGCTACAGCAATTTCGGGATCCAGAGCGCCCATTGCGATTCGCTTGGCCGGATGCCGCCGCAGCGCGCCGAGGATTGGGGCTACCCGCAGGGCGTCGGCGAGAATAGCGCCGCCGGCTTCTGCACAGCACAGGCCGTCTTCGATGCGTGGAAGGGCTCGGCGGGACACAACGCCAACATGCTGGGCAACTACAGCGCCATCGGCATCGGTGAGGCAATCAACACCAGCGCGCGATATCGCTGCTACTGGGTAACGGACTTCGGGTTCTACGCCGGCCCCGGCTCACCGCCCGGCCCGTCGGACACACAGACCCCGAGCCCACAGCCGACCCAGCAGCCAACGCCGCCGCCAACATTCGCGCCAACGCCGACTCCAACGTTTGGCCCAACCCAGTCGCCGGTCCCAACCGAGCCGGCAACCGACACACCGGTGCCAACTGAAGTCGTGACCACCACGCCCGTACCAACCGAGCCGCCCGCCAACCTCACGTGGGACGACGTCGACTGCAGCGGTGCGATCAACGCCGAAGACGCCGTCGCCGTCCTGCGTGGCGGCATCGGTTTCTCCGCCGAAGCCTCCGGCTGCCCAAGCGTCTGGGACCTGATTCAGATCGACGGCGCCTACCGGGTCTGGGGTGACACCGACTGCTCCCTCGGCGTGCAGGTGCAAGACGCGGTCAAGCTCCTCGCGTACCTGTCAGGCGTCGCCTTCGACGTGAAGGGCAACTGCCCCGACCCGGGCGCCCACTTCTAACGCCCCGAGTTTTGTAGGCGCGGAATCCCGCGGAATCACTTGCCGCAGATTAAACGCAGATTTTCTTCCGCGTGCCTCCGGCGGCGAAGCCCGTAATCATCAATCCGCGAAAATCTGCGTTAATCCGCGGCTAAATTTTCGGCACGCGCGCACCGGGCCAGGTGATGTGGAGCTTACTCCTCAACGATAAGGATCGCCTGCTCCGGGCAGTTCACGATCGCCAGGCGCGCCTTCTCTTCCATGCCCGCCGGCACTTCGCCGCCGTTCACTTCGTGCGCGTAACCGTAATCATCTAGCTCGAACAGCTCACCGGCCACGACGAAGCAGCGGTTGTGCCCCTCGCACTTTTCCTGATCGACTGTGATCTTCATTTACTTGCCGCCGGCCGGGAACTTGACCTCGCATATGCGGGGACCGCGCACCTGGCCGCCTGCCCACGTGACCGCTTCCGGATCGACAAGCTCGAAGTACGGGATGCGCTTTAGCCACTCTTCGATCGCCACGCGCATCTCCATGCGGGCGAGGTTCGAGCCGGCGCAGCGGTGGATCCCGACGCCGAAAGCGACGTGCGGGTTCACCGGCCGGTCGAGGATCACCTCGTGCGGGTTCGGGAACTTCTCCGGGTCTCGGTTGGCGGCAGGGAAGTTCATCAGCACTCGATCGCCTTCCTTCATTGGGCAACCGTTGTATTCAACGTCGGCGGCAACGTAGCGCGCCATCGTGACGGGGGAGTACGCGCGCAGCAGCTCTTCGACAGCAGACGTAATCAGCTCCGGCTCCTCGATCAAGCGCTTGCGGTCTTCGGGGTGCTGGGCCAGGTGCCAGAAGGCGGAGCCGATGCTGCTCCATGTCGTGTCGATGCCGGCGACGAGGATGAGGAAGCACGTTCCGAGGATGTGTGGCTCCGGCACTGGCTGCCCGTCGACCTGCGCGTTTAGCAGGTAACCGATCAGGTCATCCCTTGGGTTCGCCTTGTGGTCCTGGATGCGCTCCCAGAGGTACATAAACATCTTAGTTGCGGACTCGCCGCGGATCTCCGGGTTCGTAAGGCCCTGCTCGAGGAAGCCGCGCACCCATGTCGTGAACGTCTCCGACTCTTCCTGCGGAATGCCAAGCATGCTTGCGATAACGCGCGGCGGGATCTGCTGCGCATAACCGGCAGCCGCGTCCGCCGTGCCGCTGGCGATGAAGCCATCGATCAGCTCACGGCAGAGCGCGCGCGTTTCCGGTTCGTACTTGGCGACGGCGGTCGCGGAGAACACTGGTAGAAGGAGGTGTCGCGCCCATGTGTGCACCGGCGGATCGGACGTAATCGGAGGAGCGCCGATGTCCTGGTTCTGCAGCTCCGGCGGAATCTCTGCATACGGGTTTGGCTGGTTCTCCGTGCCGGGCTCGGGACCTGTCGGAGCGACGAGGACGTCGCGAGACGAGTAGTTCGTTACGTCCCGCGCGATGTTGAAAAGGTCAACGTATTTCGTCGGCATCCAGGAGCTGCCCCAGCGCTCCGTGTGCGCTACCGGGCATTCGCTCGCCCGAATCTCGTCCCAGATCGGGAACGGATTCTTGATGTAGGCCGGACTGAAGATGTCGTAGTCGGTCTTCCAGTCCTTCGGAGTCGTGTCGGGCCGTTGTTCTGTGGTCATGGTTGCTTCCTCCCGAGGGGAAATTAACTGACCGGCGCGAGCCTGTCAATGGTTATTCTAGCATCCATTCAGATAAGCCGAGGCGTTCTTTACAGAGCCTTAACTTGCTTACGCAGACAGAATCAGCGAAAAACAGCCGCTTTGACTGTGCGCAAGGTCACATTGCATCTTCAGATTGTCGCCTCGACCGGACCTCAAGTAGAGACCACCGTCCGGCCCGAACCATACCCAAATTCCAGCCGCCACTGTATGGCGAAAACGAGGGCGGAGAGGCCTCAGATCACACCCAGTTCAACGTACCGATATGAGCCATTACGGAGCGAAGTGAAGTCCCTCCGCTCGCGCAGTACAGAGCACGAATGTTTACGTGAGTGAGGCGCTAAAGCAGCGCAGGCAAGCCAAACTTTCGGGCCGATCGGGACGACAAATGTCAGGGCTAAATGGCGCGCTACTCCGCCACCACGCTAATCGCCTGCTCCGGGCAATTCACAATCGCCAGCCGCGCCTTTTCTTCGAGCTCCGGCGGCACCTCGCCGTCGTTCACCTCGTGCGCGTAGCCGTAATCATCCAGCTCGAAGAGCTCGCCTGCTACTACGAAGCAGCGGTTGTGGCCTTCGCACTTCTCTTGATCGACGCAAATCTTCATCGAGAGCCTCCCGCCGGGAAGAGCACCGGCAACTGCCGCGGGCCGCGCACCTGGCCGCCCGCCCATGTAACCGCCTCCGCGTTTTCGAGCTGGAAGTCGGGGATGCGCTTCAGCCACGTCTCCAGCGAGATCCGCATCTCCATCCGCGCCAGGTTCGAGCCGGCGCAGCGATGTATCCCCACACCGAACGCGATGTGCGGGTTGTTCTGGCGATCGAGGATCACCTCGTCCGGGTTCTCGAATTTCTCCGGGTCGCGATTGGCCGCCGGGAAGTTCATGATCAGCCGATCGCCCTCGTGCATCGGGCAGCCCTTGTACTCAACGTCCGAGGCGACGATCCGCGCCATCGTCACCGGTGAGTACGCGCGCAACAGTTCTTCGACGGCATTGGTCATCATCTCCGGCTCGGCGATCAGGCGCGCGCGGTCCTGCGGGTTTTGCGCAAGGTGCCACAACGCCGATCCGATCGACGACCAAGTTGTGTCGATGCCGGCGACGAGCAGCAGCAAGCAAGTGCCCAGCACGTGCAGCAGCGGGATCGGCTCGCCGTCCACCTTTTCCGTCAGGAGATACGTGATGAGGTCGTTCTCGCGAGGGTTCGCCTGGCGGTCGGCCACCTGCTCGCGGAAGAAGTTGATCAGCTGCCCGCGCGGGATGACCGCCGCTTCCGGGTTGAGGAACCCCTGCTCCAGCGTCGCCCGCACCCAGCCGACGAACGTGTCCGCCAGGTCCGGCGAAACGCCGAGCATGAACGCGATCACGCGCGGCGGGATCTGCTGCGCGTAATCCTCGGCGGCGTCTGCCCGTCCCTCAGCGATGAATTTGTCGATCAGTGAGTTGCAGAGGGCGCGCGTCTCGTCTTCGTACTGCGCGGTGGTTTTCTGCGTAAACCACGGCAGCAGCAGCTTGCGAGACCACGTGTGCTCCGGCGGGTCGGAGCTGATGGGCGGAGCCCGCACTCCGTAGTTCGGGTCGTTGGCATCGGGGCGGATCGGCCGTGGCGCGACGAGAATCTCGCGGGAAGAGAAGTGCTCAACGTCGCGCGCCAACGCAAACAAATCTTCGTATCGAGTCGGCATCCATGACCCGCCGTGCCGCTCCGAGTGTGCCACCGGGCACTCGCCGCGCATGGTGTCCCACACCAGGAACGGGTCCTGCACGTACGCCGGATCAAAGATATCGTAGTCGGTCGTCCAGTCTTTAACGGGCTCGCTCATAGTGTCCCTCCCCTGCGCGGGCAACGTAGCCTTAGCGCTTCGCTTTGTCAATTGTAGCGGTCAAGGAAAGAGCCCGGCCTCCGTCATCCGGAGGCCGGGCCAGGACCGTCTGTTGTGTGGGTTACGTTGTCGGCCAGTTGGCCAGCGTCACCGTTATCGTCTGCTCGCTGCCGTTGCGCACGATCGTCAGGTCAACTTTGTCGCCGGGCTTGTGGTTCTGGTCGATGTACGTCGCTAGCTGCTCGATGCCCGTCACGTCCTTGCCGTCGATCTTCGTGATCACGTCACCACCTGACTTGAGCGGTGTGTCGTCCGTCGGGATGTCGTTCTGGCTTGCGTAGGCGCCGGTCACGCCGGCCGTCTTCGATGGGCCGCTTGGATCGACCGTCGTCACGTATACGCCCTTCGACACTGAGAGGTTGAGGCTGCTGGCCAGCGTCTGTGTCAGGTCCGCGCCGGCGATGCCGAGCCACGCGTGCTCCACTGTCTGCGATCCCTGCAGCCGGTCAAGCTCTGACTTCGCGGTGTTGATCGATACCGAGAACGCCACGCCGACGTTCACAGACTGTCCGGTCGGGTTGTCGAGCAGCGTGTTGATGCCGATTACCTCGCCCTGGCAGTTGAGCAGCGGGCCGCCGGAGTTGCCGGGGTTAATCGCCGCGTCCGTCTGCACCATGCCGCGGATCGGCCGCGTGCCGTTGCTCTCCGCGTACGAGCGGTTAAGCGCGCTGACGATACCCTCCGTCATCGTGCCTTCGAGGTTGAACGGGTTGCCAATCGCCAGCACCGGGTCGCCGACGCGCAGGGCAGCGGAGTCGCCGAGCTTGGCTGGTTTCAAGTCGTGCGTCGAAGGGTTGACCTTCACAACGGCCAGGTCGTTCGCCGAGTCAGTGCCGGCAACCGTCGCTTCGACCGTCGATCCGTCATCAAACTTGACCGCGATCTTGTCGGCGTTCTCGACGACGTGGTTGTTCGTGAGGATGTTTCCGGAGTCGTCGAGCACGATGCCGGAGCCAGTGCCGGAGAAGCCCTGCGATCCGAACCCATTGCTTGTCGTCCCCTGCACGTCAATCTCAACGACGGACGGCCGCACCTGCTCGTAGATGTCCGCCGCTGACATGCAATCGGCGGACGTGAGTGATGCATTGCTGCTGTCCGACCCGGACGTCGTTGCGGACGTCGTCGCCGTATCCGAGACGTTCTGCACGCTATTCGAGTTGCTGCCGCCGCCGCTATCGATCGCCGCATAAACGCCGAAAGCGCCCGCGGCCAGCAAAACGCCGCCGATGAACACCCCGACTATCTTCAGTTGACTCATATCGAAACTCCCATCCACTAACCGGTACGAGCGCGGGCGCCCTTCTGGTCGCGCCAATAATCAGACTAGCCCCAAAACATTAGGACTCCGTTGACGAATCATTAGAGTTGCCTAACCTGCCAGCAGGGAGGCTTGTCGTCCCGAGCGAAGCCGCAGCGCAGCCGAGGGACCTCAGATCTGCCCAGCACCAACACAGCGCAACCAGCCCACCAACCCCACCCTCTGTCATCCCGAGCGAAACGAAGCCCAGCACGACCGCAACCCCAACCAGCCACCAACCCACCCCTTTGTCATCCCGAGCGAAGCCGCAGCGCGGCCGAGGGACCTGACCTCCGCCACCCAGCCACCAACTCTACCCTCTGTCATCCCGAGCGAAGCCGCAGCGAAGCCGACGGACCTCACCTAAGCCCAGCACCAACGCCACCCAACAGCCACCAACCCCACCCACTGTCATCCTGAGCAGCAGAACGCCCTCAACGGCCGAAAAACACCTCCATGCGAAGGACCTAGGGCGGGGCAACCGAACTGCGATCGGACAAACACCTGCTACCCCGAAGCCGCGGCCCTCAGCTCAAAAGCAGCGGCGGAATCGACACCCTGTCCCCCACCCGTATCCCGTGCGCCGTGTACCACCCCTCGTTCGCCTCAATCGCCCAGCGGTACGGCGATGGGCTCGCGTGCAACTCCTCCGTCTGCGGCTGCATGTTGATCAGCGCAAGGATCGTCCCGTCCGACGCGACGAACGCGACCGTCAGCGGCACGAACGTGTTCTTCATCCAGAACGTGTCGCTCACGTCCGTCGTGTAGACGAAAATCATCCCCCAGTCGTCGCCGAGGCAGGTGCGGTTCATCAGCCCCAGGTGCTGCTCCTCCGCCGTCGACGCAGTTTCTACGCGCAGCGCTTGGCTGCTCGCGCCGAACGTCAACGTCGGCGCATTGTCGAACGCCGGCGCCGGTGTCTCGCTTCCGCATGGCGCGTGAACGCTTGGCGTCGGTGAAGAGCCTGGAGTCGCAGTCGAGTCGTTACCACTGCCGCACGCCGCGAGGACGAAGACGCCAATCGCAAGAAGAAAAGCGAGTCGCAGCACGGACGCTAGCCGCGCGCTGCGTTGATCAGCCGCCGCCCGGACTCCACGTGCGAGAGCCGCCGCTGTTCCGCGACGCCGGCGAAGAACTCGAAGGCGTAGCGTACCGGGCCGATCATTCGCACAAAGTCGAGGTACGTCATCTCACCGCGGATCAGCGCGCAGAAGAAGTGCCAGAACTTTCCGCTGCGCCGCATCATCGCAAGGTACGGCGGCGGAGCGAAGTTGAACACCTCTTGTAGCCGTCGCGACACCGTCAGCTCCGGCTGCAGCTCCGACTCCACCAACGCTTGGTAGTCAAGCATGTCGTCCGTTTCGCCGCCGAGGACGCGCAGCGCTTCGTCGCCGGCAAGACGGCCGCTGGCGAACGCCATGTGTATCCCCTCGCCGGAAAGCGGATCGACGAGACCGGCCGCATCGCCTACCAGAGCCACGGAGCCGCGCGCGATTTTCGTGCCGGCCACGCGAACCGGCAGGTGGTGCCCGCGCAGGTTCTCCAGCTTCGCCGGATCGAAGCCGTAGCGAGCGCTCAGCTCCGCCAGCTTCGGCTTCAGCGTGAAGCTCGCGTACTTCCACGCGCCCACGCCGACGTTCAGGTGGTCGCCTTTCGGGAACACCCAGCCGTAACCGCCCGCCAGCCCGCCGAGGTCCAGCGCGACGACGTCCGTCCACTCCTCCGGTATACCCTTCGGGAACGGGACGTTGCCCTCGAGTGCGACCGCTTCGTCGTACTCGCGCCGCAGTCCGAGCGAGCGACCAACCAACCCGTTCGCACCATCCGCGCCGATGACCACACGAGCGCTGTACACATCGCGGTCCGTGCGGATCGCTGTCGTTCCGGTAACGCCAATCGGCAGCTCGATCTCGCGTAGCGCTTCGCCGTCGTGCAGCGCCGCGCCTGCGTCGGCTGCGCATTCAGCGAGATGCTGGTCGAGGTTGCAGCGCTGCGTCATGTACGTTAGCGGCCGTTCAAAGCGCCGGTCGAATGGCTCGCCCAGCCGCAGCGAAAAGCGCGCACCGTAAATCGTTCGCTCGATGACCGGCGTCAGGTCAACGTCCTGCACCGACGCCGCCCGCAAGGTGACACCGCCGCCGCATGGCTTGTCGCGAGGGAACTTCTGCTTATCCAGCATCAGGACCCGCGCCCCGTGCTCGGCCAGTCGCCGAGCCGCCATGCTACCCGAAGGCCCGGCCCCGGCAACGATGACGTCGTAGATAGTGCTCACGAAATCAGTCTAGGCGAGTGAAGGAACACGAAACAAGAACAACGTTGACGCCGTTCCCGAACCGCCCGCCCGCGCCTAGTTCCCCACGCCATGCGCGTGCATCGCGTCAAGTAACGCCTGCGCCATCAGCGAGTGACCGATGTCGTTTGGGTGGATCAAGTCGCGTGAGATCAGCGTGTTTACCCCGCCGATGAACAGCGGGTACCACTCGACGAGGATGTCGCCCTTCGCCGCCGTCACTTCGCGGATGATGTCGTTCAGACCTTCTGGGAACGGCGTCCCGTCCTGCCCCTCCAGCGCCAGCACCCCGATCCCGTCGAGGTTCACGCTTCCGCCGGAGAACGGGTTGTACAACGTCGAGACGAAGATCGGCACGTTCGGGTCCGCTGCCCGCAGGCGATCGAGGATCGTCTCCAGGTGCGGCTTATAGTTGTCGAGCGCGCCCTTCAGTCCGTCCACGCACTCCTGCTTCTGTAGCGCCTCCGGCACGCTGGGGCACAGCCCGCTCACCACCAGCGAGTCGTATAGGTTGAGCAGGTCGTTCCCGCCAATCTCCAGCGAGATCCCCGCTGTCTCGTTGCCGGGGATACCGTCGTTCAAGCGCGACTCCATCTCGGTAGTCGCGCTGTCCAGCTCCCTGTCGATGAGATCCTGGCTCGTGTAGCCCGGCACCGCCAGGTTGAGCACCTCGTACCCGGCACCGAGCCCCGCGTACGTTAGCGCCGCGAAGCTCGTCCGGCCGCGGTCAGAGGACCCGTTCCCGTACCCAAGCGAGTCCCCAAGCACAAGAAAAAGCTTCTCGTCGCCGAGCGCGTTCACGGCTGTCGGGCCCGGCGTCGGCGTGTTGCCCAGCGTCGGCAAGTCGTTTGGTGTGCGTACCGGCGTCGGCGCCATCGTGGGCACAGCCGTTGGCGTTGGCGTCTCCGTCGCGCTGCCCGACGCCTTGCGTGTCGGGCTCGCGGTCGCGCTGGTAACGCCCGATACGGACACTGTCGGGTCGCTGCTGTCACCGCCGCCGCATGCAGCGATAAGCGCCAAGATCAGCGGCAAACAGAGGACAAGCGCAGGCGCTCGAAAGAGCCGGAACACGGATGTAGTTCTCACTATCGAACCCTGTGCGGGTTACGCGTTGACGATCGCGACCACCGCCGCTACCAGGAACGCTGCCTGGAAGAAAACGCTTCCCGTCAGCAGAAGATACGTCGCCGCCCGCTCCCTGGGTTGGAAGAGCAGCGAGGCCAGCATGTTCGTGGCCAGGATCGCCGTGGCCGCGAAGGGAATCTTGAAAATATCCGCGCGTGCATGCAGCGTCGTGATGCTGCCGATCGGCGGGAACTCGATAGTGATCTGGTTACTCAGGTGCGGGTAGTTCGCGAAGATGTAGCCCCATAGCACGACGTTCACCAGCACCGCCAGGAACGCGATCGCCTGCGCCGTCCGGTCCGACCAGATCGGGTGGCCGGCGACGATGTCGCGCTCCACCGTCGGCTCGCCGTCCGCGACGTCGCCGCTGCCAACGGCCGCCTGGTAGAAACGCTGGATCTCGGCGGCGAAGCGGGCTGGATCGCGCGGACTGATCGCGTACGCCGTGTCCGCCGTGCTCACGTAGACGATGTCTTTTGCAGAGCGGTGCGTCGAGAAGAACAGCACGTCGGTGAAGTTGCCGGCGCGACCACGTCCAACGTGGTACCCCATCCAACCAATCCCCTGCACGCGCGGGTTCTGTTCCATGCGCCCGGCTGTGATCGCTTCGATGCGGGTGATCGGAATCTGGTGGCGGATCGGGCCCCAGCGAATCGTCACGCCGCCTGGCCCGACGGTGTATCGCATCGTGATGCAGGCCCAGGTCCAGAACGCAAACGCCGACGCTACGACAACCATCACGCCCGCGCCAACGTACGCGGCAAACGCTGGCCATGACGTCGGCCAGCCGAGACCGCGCACGAGCAGCGCGATGGCGAGCGCCAACGCCAGCCCGCAGGCGATGATCCCGATGGCCGTACCCGCGCTCCGGGCCGGCCTCTCGATTGTTAGGCCTTGACCTTTGAGTAGCACGGTGTGCACCAGTGTGAATACTTGGGGTTGTTGCCTTTGATGATCTCGAAATACATGCGGACGATCTCTTTCGTGATCGTTCCGTTCTCGCCGGTGCCGATTGGCCGGCGGTCCAGCTCGATGACCGGCGTCACGTGCGCTGCCGTGCCGGTCATGAAGCATTCGTCGGCGGTGTAGAGTTCCGTCCTGTCGATGTCGCGCTCGATCACTTCGATACCGAGCTCGTTGCGGCACAGCGTGATCACTGTATCCCGCGTGATCCCGACCAGAATGTCCGAGGACGGCGGCGGCGTATAAATCTTCCCGTCCAGCACCATGAAGATATTCTCGCCGGAGCCTTCCGACACGTGCCCGCGCTCGTCCAGCATGATCGCCTCGTCGAACCCGTTGAGCTGCGCCTCCGTCTTCGCGAGCGCGGAGTTGGCGTAGAGGCCAGTCACCTTCGCCCTCGCCGGGATGCCTGTGTCAGCGACGCGCCGCCAGCTCGACGTCTGGCAGCGGATGCCCGCGTCCAGGTCCAGGTAGTTCCCAAAGGGCGTCACAAACATCAGCAGGTCGTCCTCGAGGTCGTGCAATCGGACGCCCAGCACCTCGCTGGACTTGTACGCCAGCGGGCGGATGTAGACATCCTCGTGGTAGTCCGACATCTCGACGATCTTTGTGAGCGTGGAGATCAGCGTCTCGTTGTCGTACGGAAACTCGATGCGCATGATCTTGCAACTCTTGCGCAGGCGGTCGAAGTGCTCCTTCAGGCGGAAGACGTAGAGCTGCTCATGGTTCTCGTTCCAGTTGCCGCGTACCCCCTCGAATACGCCCGTCCCGTAATTGAAGGCGTGCGTCATAACGCCGATCTTGGCCTCTTCCAGGGGCACGATCTGCTTCTTGAAATACGCGTACGGCGTGGCCATGCGTGGACCTCCTGGGTGAGTTTGTGGATAAGTCCTGAGGGGGACGAGAGTTGATTATAGCGACGCCCATTAGCTTCGGCAATGAGCGCAAAGGTTTGCAGTGATTCGCGCCGACCCAAGTATGGGCGCAACGCCTTCGCATCCCGGCAGGCTCTCGTCTTAACCGATACGCCGGTTCGCGGTACGTCCTTGGCTAAGCACGCGCTGCGCTAACAGCCCCCACATGCCACCTGCCGCAACGCGCGACTCAACCAGATCGCATCTGTGAACCATCTATGCGCATCTCTGGCTCCAAAAACTGCGCAAAATCCGCGCCAGTCCCTGTCCGCCTCGGGAGGACGCGGCCACCAACTTCCGCGCCCATTCCGCAATTCCGCGGCAACAAAAGGCGGGGCGCTCGCACTAGGAACGAGCGCCCCGCTAACCCCGTCTTATTCCCCCGGGGTGCCGCTAAGATTCATTGCTGTTGCTGCCGATCGGCGGGTTCACGTCCGTCGGCGGCGTCACCTGGAAGTCGCAGTTCACGCCGTTGTCATCGATCAAGCAGTGCGGGACGATAGTGTCCGGAAACAAGCCGTTCGGATCGATGTGAAAATCCGGAACGCTAGGCAGCAGCTTCGAAATGTCGGTGTTCATCACCACGACCACCGTCCCGTCCTTCTGCAAAACAATCGCCTGGTCGTCGACGGCAAGTCCGTCGGAAAAGTGCGCGTCCGACGGAATGTCGAACGTCTTCGCATCGCCGGACGGCGGCTGGATCGTGATCTTGTCGCTGGAGATCGAGGTGACCTTACCGGCGTCTGCGCTCAGTGTGACGACGTCACCGCTCGCGTCGATGTACTGCAGTTGACCGCCGATCAGCTTGTCGAGGCTGAAGTCCTTCAGGATTCCGCCGAGACCGCCCAACCCCGGCAGCAGCCCGCCGATGTCCGGCAGCGTGCTCGTCGCCGGCCGCGAGCCGAGCGTGACGTCAACGTCCTTCGTGCCGCCGTTGTGATCGATCGAAAGCGTGACGTTGTCGCCAGGGCTGTGCGTCTTGATCAGGCTCGCCAGCGCGTGGAAGCTGTCCATCGTCTCGCCGTCAACGGAGAGAATGATGTCGCCGGGTACGATGCCCGCGTCCTCCGCTGGAGTGCCGGCCCCGACGTCCGTCACCTTTACGCCGTTGCCGTCCGGGGTGTCTTCGCCGGAAACGCCGAGAAACCCGCCGCCGGTCGTGTCGCCCGGCGCAGACGGCGCGCCGTCGGGCGCAGGCGGCCGCGTACCAAGCGTCACCTTCACGTCGGTCACGTCATCGCTCGGATTGACGACGCCGTTCTTCACCACGGATAACGTGACTTCATCGCCCGGAGAGTGCTTCTGAACTTCGGACGACAGCGCATCGATTGTCGTGACGCTGGCGCCGTCGATCTTTGTGATCAGGTCGCCTACCGCGATTCCAGCGCCCTTCGCCGGCGAGCCGTCGGCTACCTGCGTGATCGCGACGCCGGTATTCGTGGCGTTGGAGCCGCCGCTGACGCCCAGCCAGGCGAGGCCCGTTGCGGAATTGGCCGACGCTTCGGTCGGTGAGGCCGTCGCGGCGTCCGAGCGGGAACTGCCATTGTCGCCAAAGACAACCAGCCCCAACCCGACAATAATCGCCCCGAACGCCGCTATCAGTGGTAGCGCCCCCGCTACCAGGAAGAACCTTCGCTGCATGGCCTGCCTCCTGTCGTTACCATAAGAGTAACGCTCGCGGGCCCCGCGTGGGTTCGCAGGAGTTTTCCACATTCGGGGCGTCCGCTACACTAAATCCACCATGTCCCCAGATACGAAGCGCATCGAGCTATACGACACCACCCTCCGCGACGGCACCCAGATGGAGGGGATCAGCCTGTCCGTTGAGGACAAGTTAAAGATCGCCCGCAAGCTCGATGAGATTGGGGTCGATTACATCGAAGGCGGCTGGCCCGGCTCCAACCCCAAGGACGCCGAGTTCTTCGCCCGTGCTGGCGAGCTGAAGCTGCGCAACGCCAAACTCGCAGCCTTCGGCTCCACCCGCCGCGCTGGGGGCACCGCCAAGGACGATCCCAACATTCGCGCCCTCATCGACGCCAGGACGCCAGTCGTCACCATCGTCGGTAAGGCGAGCGAGCGCCAGGTCCTCCACGTGCTGGAGACAACCCTCGAAGAGAACCTGCAGATGCTCCATGACTCCATCTCTTACCTGAAGAGCCAGGGCCTCACTGTCATCTGGGACGCTGAACACGTCTTCGATGGCTGGGCGTGGAACAAGGACTACACGATCGATTGTCTGAAAGTCGCAGCCGGCGCCGGAGCGGACTGCATCGCTCTCTGCGACACCAACGGCGGCAACGTCCCGTCGATGGTCGCGGACGTCGTCCGCGAGGTCGTATCACTCGTCTCGTGCCGCGTCGGCATCCACGCCCACAACGGCGCGGACGTCGCCGTCGCCAACTCCCTCGCCGCCGTCGAAGCGGGCGCCACCCACGTGCAGGGTGCCGCCAACGGTTACGGTGACATGAGCGGCAACGCCAACATGTTCAGCATCATCGCCAACCTCAAGCTCAAGATGAACATCGATTGCGTGACGGACGACCAGCTCCAGCACCTGACTGAGGCCTCGCACTACATCAGCGAGATTGCGAACATACCGCCCGACTCGCACCAGCCATACGTTGGCTACGCGTCGTTCACGCACAAGGCTGGCCTGCACGTCGCCGCCGTCAAGAAGCAGGACTGGTCATACCAGCACATCGAGCCCGCGCGCGTCGGCAACGACACCCACATCATCGTGTCGGAACTCGCTGGCCGGCACTCGATCACCGCCAAGCTCGCTGAACAGGGCATCGATTTCGGCCTCACCGACGCCGACATCCGCGAGCTACTAGAGCGAGTGAAGCTGCAAGAGTCGAAGGGCTACCAGTACGAGGGCGCCGAAGCGTCGTTCGCGCTGCTCGTCCGCCGCACGCGCCCCGGCTACCGCGCGCCGTTCGAGCTGGTCGACTTCATGGTCGTCGAGCGCCGCCACCACCTCGCCTCCGGCCAGCACGAACGCGGCGAAGAGGACATCCGCGAGATGATCGCGGAGGCGATGGTGAAAGTCAGCGTCGGCGAGCAAATCTTCATCACCGCGGACGACGGTAACGGCCCCGTCAACGCGCTGGACGGCGCGATCCGCAAAGCACTGGTGCAGTTCTATCCAAACATTAACGCCATCCACCTCGTCGATTACAAAGTGCGCATCATCGACTCCGCCGCCGGTACCAAAGCGAAAGTCCGCGTGCTAATCGAGTCCACAGACGGCGACGAAACGTGGACCACCGTCGGCTCCTCCAGCGACGTCATCGAAGCGTCCTGGCTGGCCCTCGCCGACAGCCTGGAATACTGGCTCTGGCGCCAGGAACTAGCCGCGAACTAAACGTCCCGTTTATCCTGAGGTTCTCGAAGGACCCGCGCCGCATCGCCCTCGTCCTCCCCTCAGCGCAATCACCGCCAACCGGCCACAACACAACACCCGCCAACGCCAAACCGCACAGCACCGCTACTCCAACCGCACCCCCGTGCGCTCAACGTTGTCCCCAAAATGCGAAGGCGTACTCATCCCCAGCATCCGCACCTCCGGCGTATCAATCCGATAGGTGTGCGGCGTTCCAATCGGCACAAACACAAACGCGCCGCTCGTCGCCGCAATCGTCTCATCGCCGCAGGTGAACGTGATCTCGCCGTCCAGCACGTAAAACATCTCGTGCACATCGTCGTGCGCGTGCAAGTGCGGCTCCTCACCCGGGCGAGTCGTCACCTCCCACAGCGACAGCGCGCCGCCCGTCTCAGCCCCCGCCGCCTTCATCACAAGGACAACGTCATGCCACGAATACTTGCGCCCCTCGCCCGCGGCCAGCACATACGGCTCCATCGCCGAGATTGTACTCAACGCACCATGGCGCGCACGCGACAACGTTGATTGTTACCGCTTTCCATAACCGCAGCATACGTATCTAATTGAAGCTCCGAGCGTCTGAATTACTGATGAAGAGAATCCGCCTGCCCTCCACCGTTGTCCTGATGGCGCTGGCCTTCGCCGTGCTCGCCGTCTTCGCCTACACGTCCGCCACCACTCCCGGCGACACTTGGATCACAGACCGCGTGCAGTCCATCCACGACGCTACCTTCGCGCGCGTTCTGAACAAAACCTCCGACTTCGCCACTCAGCCGTTGATCACGCCGATGGCGATCCTCTGCGCGATAACGGCGGCGTACCTCGGCGGCCTGCAGATCGGCATAATCACTGCGCTCATGCCCTGCGCCTGGGTCGTCGTCCCCGTCGCCAAAGCCCTCTTCGAGCGACAGCGCCCGCCGCTGGCCTTGACCTACAACGTCACCGACTACTCGTTCCCCAGCGGCCACTCGTTCAGCGCGATGGTGCTCTACGGCTTCACCTTCTACGTCGCCAGCGTCTACATGCAGCGCCGCCTCCCGCGACTGTTCCTGCAGGCGGCGTGCGCCTGGCTGATCATCGGCACCGGCCTCCAGCGCATCTACATCGGCGCCCACTGGCCCAGCGACGTTGCCGGCGGCTTCTTGCTCGCCGGCCTGTTCATAGCCGGGGGCATCGCGCTGCACCGCTGGGCGGACTCGCCCGCAAAGGGCCGCGGCCGCGCGGGCAAACGCAGCACGCAAGAAGCGTTCTGACCACGCCTTTCTGCCGCTTGCCCCACTTCACTTCACCCCGTAACATTCGCGAGACCGAACCGCCTGCCTTCGCTGACCGTTAGGAACACCGAATGAACTGGCTGGACGTCGTCGTCATACTCCTCATCGCGGGATTTACCATCGCCGCGTACTCCGCCGGCCTCATCCGCGAGGTCATCACCCTCATCGCCGTTATCGCCGGCATCATCATCGCCGGCCTCCTCTACCAGCGCCTCGCTTCAGACGTGCTCGTCTTCATCGACGATGAGGACGCCGCCGAGGCCGTCTCCTTCCTCGCGCTCTTTGGCGGCGTCTACCTCATGGGCCAGATCGGCGCCTACGTGCTCAAGACGGGCGCATCGCTCCTCATGCTCGGCCCGCTCGATCACATTGGCGGCGCCGTCTTCGGTTTCATCAAGGGGATCTTCGTCGTCGAGATGCTGCTCATCATCCTCGCCGCTTACCCCAGCCTCGATCTCGACACCGCCGTCGACGACTCCTCCATCGCCCGTCATCTCGTCGACGACCTCGACTTCCTCAAGCACATCCTTCCCTCCGACATCGACCACCGCATCGAGAATTTCCTCTTGCCGCCGGAGCTCAAACCCGACAACGCCGGCGACACCGCATCGCCCACGCCGACGCCCGAGGCGCTGCACTTCGCGCACGCCACGCTCGAATCTCCGTAGTATTGGCGGGTTTAACCCAGTCCTAGTATGATTTCGAGTGGGTGAGTTCAAATGGGCGCACGTCTACCGGTATTGGTGCTCAATCAAAATTACGAGCCCTTGAACGTGTGTACGGTTCGGCGTGCCTTCGTGCTCATCGATCGCGGCAAAGCTGAGATCATCGAAAACGGCCGCGGCTATCTCCACTCGCAGCGCGCCAAATTCGAGATGCCGTCTGTCATCCGGCTCGTCTACCTGATCCGGCGTCCTCGTCCCCAGGGACGCCTCACCCGCCGCGACATCTTCCTGCGAGACGGTTTCGCCTGCCAGTACTGCGGCAAGTCGACGAAAGACATGACGCTGGACCACGTCATGCCGCGCCACCGCGGCGGTGGGCACAGCTGGGAGAATGTCGTCGCCGCTTGCAAGCACTGCAACCACCGCAAGGCCGGCCGCACGCCGGAAGAAGCGCGTATGGACCTCAAGCGCGATCCCTTCCGCCCGACCTACAGCTACTTTCGCACCTTCTACCACTACCTCGAAGCGAACGAGGGCTGGAAGAAGTTCATCCCCGGCGTCGAAGCGCTCGATGTCGTTGGATTTGCCTAGGGCCCAGCGACGGTTTCTTCAGTTCGCAAACTGTGGATAACCTGTCATAATTTGTGGACAGAATGTTGGCAGTATCAGCATACGCGGATAACTATCAAGTGCTCTCTGTAACAGATTTGTAAACGATACGTCATGCGCTTTGTGACCCCTTGCCTCCCAACTGACATCGCGGTATTTTATCGCCGCCGCACGCCCACGGCACCCCGTTTTCTTGCGGCTTCAGTTAGGGAGGATCGCATGCCCGCTCTAGTCACCCCCGCCTCCGCACAGGCGGTGTCTGACCGGATTCGTCAAGCAACAGAGAGACTTTCCACGGAATTCGCCCCGCAAATCGAACCGCAAGTTGTCGAACAAGTAGCCAACGAATGGCTGGCGCCCTACAAGACCGCGCCAGTTGTGGAGTTCCTGCCACTCCTCGTTGAGCGCTTCACGCGCGAGCGTTTGCTCGCGAGGCTACAGGGGCAAGCACAGGCTTAGCGCCCCTGCCCGCAGTCGCCGGCGGGCAGAAGCAGGAAATGGTAACCACCGCAAGAGGAGATTCCGCTCAAGACGTCGAACAGCCCGCGGGTCGTTACCTCAACCGCGAAATCTCTGACCTCCAGTTCAAGGCGCGCGTCCTCGCCATCGCCGAAGATCCGGCCGTGCCGCTCCTTGAGCGCGCCAAGTTCCTCGCCATCGTCGCCACCAACCTGGACGAGTTCTACATGGTTCGCGTCGCCGGCCTCAAGCGCCAGCAGGCCGCCGGTCTCACCGCTCTTTCCGCCGATGGTCTCACGCCGACCGAGCAACTGGCCGCCATCTCCCGGCAAGTCGACAAGCTCATGCACCGCGAGCACGCCGCCTTCCTCGATGAAGTGCTGCCTGCGCTCAAAGAGCGCGACATCCGTATCCTCCGCTGGGACGAGCTCTCAAAGTCCCAGCGCCGCGAGATGTCTGCCGTCTTCCGCGAGCGCATCTTCCCGATCCTTACGCCGCTCGCCGTCGACCCGGGGCATCCGTTCCCCTACATCTCGAATCGCTCGCTAAACCTCGCCGTCTTCATCCAGGACCCGGAGAAACGTGTGCGTTTCGCCCGAGTGAAGGTGCCGCCCCTCCTCCCGCGCCTGATGGCGATCGAAGAAGGCCACTGCTACGTGCCCGTCGAAGACGTCATGGCCGCCAACCTCGGCGATCTCTTTCCCGGCATGGAAGTGATGACCAGCCACGCCTTCCGCGTCACCCGCGACGCTGAACTCGAAGTCGACGACGACGGCGCCGAAGACCTCCTCTCCGCTCTCGAGCAAGAGATCACCCGCCGTCGCTTCAGCAAGGCCGTCCGCCTCGAGATCGAGAAGGGCACGCCGAAGCACCTGCTCGTCATGCTCATGCGCGAACTCCAGGTGGATGAGCCGGACATCTTCGAGCTGCCCGGCCCACTGGACCTCTCATGCCTTGCAGAGTTGCTAGCCATCAGCCGCCCCGACTTGAAAGACCCGCCGTTCCAGCCGGTTAACCACCCGAAGCTGCTCTCTATGGACGAAATGCCCGCCGATGTCTTCGCCGCCCTGCGCGAAGGCGACATCCTAGTGCACCACCCGTACGAATCCTTCGCGAACAGCGTTCAGCTCTTCATCGAGCAAGCCGCAGCCGACCCCAACGTTCTCGCCATCAAGCAGACGCTTTACCGCACCTCCGGCGAGTCGCCGATCGTCGACGCGCTGATCGAAGCGGCAGAAGCCGGCAAGCAGGTTGTGGTACTCGTCGAGATCAAGGCTCGCTTCGACGAGATCGCGAACATCAACTGGGCGCGAACGCTGGAGCGCGCCGGTTGCCACGTCGTGTACGGGCTCGTCGGGCTGAAGACGCACTGCAAGCTCTGCATGGTCGTGCGCCAGGAAGGCGACCGCTTGCGCCGCTACGTGCATATCGGCACCGGCAACTACAACAACACCACCGCGCGCGCCTACGAAGACCTCGGTCTTCTCACCGCCGACGAAAGCCTGGGTGCCGACATCGGCAACTTATTTAACTACCTCACCGGCTACTCCCGCCACGAAAGCTACGACTCGCTCATGGTCGCTCCTCACGAGCTGCGTGAGCGCATGATCGCGCTGATCGGGCGGGAGGCATCGCTAGCGCGTAAAGGCGAGACGGGCCGCATCGTCTTCAAGATCAACGCACTCGTCGACGAAGCGATCATCGACGCCCTCTACGACGCGTCACAGGCCGGCGTCGCCATCGACATCATCGCGCGAGGCATCTGCGCCCTCCGACCCGGCGTCCCCGGCCTCAGCGATAACATTCGCGTCCGCAGCATCGTCGGGCGCTTCCTTGAGCACTCGCGCATCTACTACTTCGGCAACTCCGGCGTCGAAGAGCTATACATCGGCAGCGCTGACATGATGCATCGCAACCTTGACCGCCGCGTCGAAGTACTCGTCCGCGTCGACGCCGAAGAGTTGAAGCACCGCCTCACAGGCATCCTCGATCTGGCTCTCAGCGATACCGCTGGCTCCTGGCGTCTTGGCAAAGCAGGGAAGTGGAGTAGGATTACGTCTAGTAAGGAGTCGCCGAACGGACGCCTGCTCTCACACAACGGACACGCGCCACTGGATGGACTCGCCGACGCGCCCGTATCTCTGCAGAAAGAACTGATGCGCCATGCAAGCCAAGCGCAATGAGACCGAACTTAAGCTGATCGTCCCGGCTGACTTCGAGCTGCCGGCGCTGAAAGACGCCGCCTCCGGCGTCGCCGCGGCAAACGAAGAGCCACAGCAGCAGCTCTCCGCCACCTATTACGACACGCAGGACTTGCGGCTTATGCGCCACGGCATCACCCTGCGCTACCGCACCGGCGAAGACAACGGCCCTCTCTGGACGCTAAAGCTCCCCGCCAACGGCGATCTCGCCACCCGCAGCGAGCTCGAGTTCGCCGGCGAGCCCAATCAACCACCCGCCGAAGCGCGCGACCTCCTCTTTGCCTTCCTCACCGACGGCCCGCTCTCATCCGCCGCCGAGATCCGCACCAAGCGCCGCCGCTGGTCACTCGCCGGCGAAGACGGATCACGGCTCGCCGAGCTGGTCGACGACCGCGTCTCCATCCTCGACGGCGCGCGCGTGAAAGCCCGCTTCCGCGAAATCGAAATCGAAGCCGACACGATCGACCGCAAGCAGCTCGAGAAAATCGCCGCGCGTCTGCGCAAGGCCGGCGGCAGGCCAGAGCAGCGCTCGAAAGCCAGCCGCGCCCTGGAAGCACTGCACAAGCTCTCGCCCGAAGAGCCAACCATCGTCAGCCCGAAGGCCCCCGCCGGCGACGCCGTGCGCCCCGCTCTGATCGGGGCACTCCAGCGCATCCTCACCTTCGATCCGTACGCCCGCCTCGGTGAAGTCGAAGGCGTGCACCAACTGCGTATCGCCGCTCGCCGCCTGCGCAGCGTTGTCCGCACCTTCGCGCCGATCATGGATGAGGCGAAGATCGAGCCCGTCGTCGAAGACCTCCGCTGGCTTGGCCAGGTGCTGGGCGCCGTGCGTGACCTCGACGTCCTCGAGCGAAACCTCCGCGAAGAGGCCGGTGACGCCGCCACGCCCGTCATCGAAGCACTCCGCGAGCGACGCGAAAAGGCCCGCACCGCCCTCCACGCCGCCCTCAACTCCGACCGCTACGTCAGCTTCCTCCAGCGCGTGAAAGTCCTCACGCAGGACGACGCGCTTGTGCCCCATTCGCCCGGCCAGGTCCGCGAAGTGTTGCCGGAGCTGGTCTGGCGCATCTGGAAAAAGCTGCGTAAGGCCGGCCGTGCCCTCACGCCCGAATCCGCGGAGGCCGATTTCCACCGCGGCCGCATCCTCGCTAAGCGCGCCCGCTATTCCGCCGAAACAATCGCACCTTACATGCCTTCTAAACAAAAGAACCGCCTCGAAGACTTTGCTAAAGGCGCCGAGTCTGTACAAGATGTTCTCGGGGAGCACCAGGACGCCGCCTATGCCCGCAATCTCCTCCTGGAGTTGGCGGCGGGACGGCCGGATGATGGTGCTCTCGCTGCCAGCGTCCGAACGCTGGTGCAAAAGCAAAACGAGATCGAATCAGACAAGCGCAAGGAATTCTTCGATGTGTGGGAAAAGGTGGACCGCAAGAAAAACACCAAGTGGGGTAAGTGAGCAGTAACCCCATCCGTGCGGCTGGGGGAGTCCTCTGGCGGCAGGCAGCCGGCACCAACGGCGACAACGAAGTCGAAGTCGCGATCATCCACCGACCCCGCTACGACGACTGGAGCATGCCCAAAGGCAAGCTCAACCCCGGTGAGATCGAGCTGGAAGGCGCCGTCCGCGAAATCGCCGAGGAGACCGGCTATCGTGTAACCGTCGGCCCGCCGCTCGGCATCGTCGAGTACGAGAAGCTCGGCCGCCCGAAGGTCGTTCGCTACTGGGCGATGCGCGCGGAAGGCGGCATGTTCGTGCCCAGCCGTGAAGTCGACGAGCTCCGCTGGCTGCACGTAGACGACGCATTTGCCCTCCTCACCCAACCGCGCGACGTCGATCTGCTCAAGCGCTTCGCCCGCAAGCCCGCCGCTACGAAGGCTGTGCTGATCGTGCGACACGGCTCCGCCGGCTACCGCTCCGACTGGAAGGGCGACGACGATGACCGCCCGCTGGACGAGGTGGGCGAAGAGCAAGCCGAAGCGATGGTCTGGCTCCTCTGCCGCTTCGACGTGCGAGAAGTCATCTCCGCGCCGCCGCTCCGCTGCACCTCAACCATCGCCCCGCTCGCCGTCGCGGTCGGCCTCGCCGTCCGCGAAGAGCCGCTCATCGGTGAGCACGATTACTACGGCCACGAACGAAAGACGCTGGACTTCATCCGCAACGCTGGCACCGCCGGCACCGGCACGGTCCTCTGCAGCCAGGGCGGCGTCATCCCCGACATCCTCCACCGCCTGGCCGCCGCCGACGGCTACCCCCTGCCAGACCCAATCGTCGCCAAAAAGGGCAGCATCTGGTCCCTGACCTTCGCCGAAGACAAACTCTTCGCCGCCGAATACTACCCGCCGCTCACGCAAGGCTAGCAACAACCCAAAGAGAAGTGGGTCAGGGCCCCAGCCCTGACCGCGGCGGTTGTATCCAGTACTAACTCTGCCTTAGCCACCACGGCCGGAAAGCGAGCCGCGGAATAACGCGGATTTTCGCGGATTAGATTTCGATGTAGCCGGGGCTTTCCAGCCCCGGTTCCGCTTGCATCCAACAGCCGGCACCCGCGCAGCTGCACCACCCCGTTCATCCTGAGGTTCTCGAAGGACACGCGAAGCCATCGTCAGTCGCCTGGCCCAAACACATCAATCGGTGAACCAACCGCGCGCTAAGGACGAGCCGCGGACGAGTAAGCCCTGGCCCCGGAGCGCGACGCGCGCAGCAAACCAATCTGCATAAAATCTGCGCCAACCTGCGGCCAAATGATCCGGGACCATTCCGCGCACTTCCGCGGCCACTTCCTCGGCAACAGTCATCCAGCACAAACGCACCCCAGCCAGATCGCATCCGTGCATCATCTGCGTCCATCTTGGCTCTCTCACGGCTGTTGACGCCGCAGCGCACCGCGTTCAGACTGGGCCGCGATGACCGCCACCGCCGACCAGTCATCCTTCCGCAACGCCATGGCCCGCTTTGCCAGCGGCGTAACCGTCTGTACCACCCGCAACTCTGACGGCGTATTCGTTGGCTTCACCGCCAGCGCTTTCTCCTCGCTCTCCCTCAACCCGCCCATGCTCCTCGTCTGCCTGCAAAAAGACGCCGAGTGCTACACCGCCTTCATGGACAACGACGCTTTCGCCGTCAGCATCCTTGCGCACGGCCAGTCCGACATCGCGCGCCGCTTCGCCACCAAGAACATCGACAAGTGGCATGGCACGCCCGTCACCGACGGCGAGATCTCGGGCCTCCCGCTGATTACCGGCGCCTCCGCCCACTGCGAATGCTGGGTCACGGAGCGAGTCGACGGTGGCGACCACACCATCCTCGTCGGCCTCGTGGAGCGCGCCGAAGTGAGCGAGCACGAGCCGATGGTTCACTACAACCGCCGCTTCGGTTACTTCGTCGAAGAAGAGGTCTCTCCTGATTAAGCTCATCTTCGCGCTGCGGCGAAAGGACAGCCTCACGCTCGCCGAGTTCCAGGAGTACTGGCTGCAGAAGCACGCGCCGCTAGTCGCCAGCCACGCCGAGACGCTGCGCATCAAGCGCTACGTCCAGTCCCTCACCCTCGATCAGCCGAACCTCCAGCAAGCGCTCGCCGCCTCCCGTGGCGCCGGCGAACCGTACGACGGCGTCGCCGAACTCTGGTGGGACTCGCTCGAAGACCTGAGCGCAAGCTCTGCCACCCCCGAAGGCCGCGCCGCCAGCCGCGAGCTCCTCGAAGACGAAGCGAAGTTCATCGATCACGCCCGTTCCCCGCTGTGGGTATCGCAAGAACACGAAATCGTTCAAAGCTAGGAAGGTTGCTCCAATGCTCAAGCTAGCCGTCATTGGCGTCGCGTTGTTCGCGGCGCTAATCGCTTTCAACCCGGCTCCGCGCGCGGACGCCGTAACCTACGACTGGGTGGTCGACGCGACTCAGCCGGAGTGCGCGACCCACACCAAAGCGCAGAAGACCACGATACAGTCAGCAGTTGACATCGCCTCCCCCGGCGACAAGATCTTCGTCTGCGACGGCACCTACAACGAATCGGTGACGATCGACACCGGCATCGTCTCGATTATTGGCCCGGACGCCACGCCAGAGAACGATGGCGCGGCGGTAGTCCAGCACGGAAACGCTGATACATCAGCCGCCTCGATTACCGTCACCGCCGGGTCGGTGACAGTGAAGGGCCTGCAGATTGACGCCACGCCGGGCCCAAGCACAATCGGCGGCACAATCGGCATCTGGACGTTGGATGGCAGCACCACGATCGCTGACAACTTCATCCACGGCTCAGTCAGCACCGATATCCGCGCGGGCGACTTCAACCAGCAGATCAGCGAAATGGTCGCGCAACGGAATCAGCTGGCAAGCACCCAGGCCATCACGTGTTTCTGTGACTACTCGTACGTGCAGGACAACCTCGCGCTTGGATTTGTGAGCGTCTTCGGAACGAACGCCGTCGTCACCGGGAACACCGTGACCGGCCAGACCACCCACGTCTCCAGCGACTCCGCCGAAATCAACAACAACACCTTCGATGGCGACGGTATCGCGCAGGTTGCCCTCGTCGTCGCTGGCTCTGATGTCGACATTCTCGACAACGACATCCAGAACGCCACTGGCTACGGCCTCCGCATAGAGCAGGACGGCGTGCGCACTTCCGGCAGCACCATGGCTTTTCTCCAGCGGAACAGGTTCAATGGCAACGGTGCCGGCATCCTCCTGGACGACGAAACCGCCGACGCGATTACCGTGAACGCCGACATCAACGGCGACATTCCCGACCAGGCGAACATCTTCGGGCCGCATCCGGGGCTGCTGTTGGAGCTGCAGGGCGTTGGCAACGACGTCACGGCGGAGAACAACGAGTGGGGACTCTGCACCGCGGAGGAAATCGAAGCGAAGATCAAGCACAACCCGGACGACTTTAGCCTCGGCCTCGTCCACTACGAGCCGTTCGTCGCCCCGGACAACTGCCCATCGATAACGCCGACACCCGTACCAACGGATACACCGGTACCAACCGACACGCCCGTGCCAACGGAGACGGCGACACCTTCGCAAACGCCCAGCCCAACCTCTACGCCGGGCGGGCAAGTTACGTGGGGCGACCTGACCTGCGATGGTACGCGCACCTCCCGGGATGCGCTCGGCCCACTGTCGTTTGTGCTTGGCGTCGACTTCCGCCAATCAGCGTCCTGCCCTGCCATCAACGAAATACGCGGCGCCGAAAACGACACGCCACGCCGCTGGGGCGACATAGATTGCAGCGAGGCCGTGACTGTCCAGGATACGCTGTCGCTCCTCCGCGCCCTGAACGGTCTAACGTACCTGCGTGCGACGGGCTGCCCGGACATCGATACAGCGGTGACGTTGTCGCAGTGACCAAGAGGGCGCTGACCACCGCTTGACGCCCTCCGGTTATCCACATAGACTAAGCGCAACGTTGTCCGCCCACGGGTGGATTGCATTGGCTGCGATTGGGAGCCAGTAGCGGAACGCCAGCTTCAGAGAGCCGGGATACAGCTGTGAGCCCGGTAGCGAAGGCGCCGCGAAGTCGCCCAGGAGCCACGGGGTCGAACGGAAACCACTAGGCCCACGTCGGGAGCGCCCGTTACAGCGTGCCGAGAGCCTCGGACCAACCGCCCAGCGGAAGGACCGGGGAAGAAGGGTGGTACCGCGAGGCCAACAAGCCCCGTCCCTTTTAGCGGACGGGCTTTTTTATTGTCCGAAATTGTCCGGAGACCGGCGGAAAAATCGGCGAAAGGTACTGGCGGAGGAACAGAACATGGTTGCACCAACTACATCGCAGACAACAACGAAGCGGCCGCTCCCCAGCGACGCCGTATACCGCAACGGCATCGCCCGCTCGCCCGCTCGCGCCTACATGCGCGCGATGGGCCTGACTGACGAAGATCTCGCCAAGCCAATCGTCGGCGTCGTCTCCGCCTGGAACGAGGCCACCCCCTGCAACTCAAAGCTCGACGTCATGGCCGGCTGGGCCAAGCAGGGCGTGAAGGCCGGCGGCGGCACCCCCCGCGAGTTCACCACCATCTCCGTCACTGACGGCATCTCCATGGGCTACGAAGGGATGAAAGCATCCCTCGTCTCCCGCGAAGTCATCGCCGACTCCATCGAGCTCGTGATGATGGCGCACGGCTACGACGGGCTTGTCGGTGTCGCCGGCTGCGACAAGACGCTCCCCGGCATCATCATGGCGATGGCGCGCGTTAACGTGCCCAGCGTGTTCGTCTACGGCGGCAGCATCATGCCCGGCAAGTGGCGTGGCAAAGACGTCACTATCCAGGACGTCTTCGAGTCTGTCGGCGCCGTCGAAGCCGGCCGCATGACCGAAGCCGAACAGTACGAGCTCGAGTGTGTCGCCTGCCCCGGCCACGGCGCCTGCGGCGGCATGTACACCGCTAACACGATGGCCGTCGCCAGCGAGGCGCTCGGCATCGCCCTCCCGTTCTCGGCCTCGATGCCGGCGGAGGCGCCTGAGCGCGCAGAGCTCCTGCGCTGGGCGGGCAGCCGCCTGATGCGCCTCATCGCTGACGACATTCGCCCTCGCGATATCCTCACCCGCCACGCCTTCGAGAACGCCATCGCGCTCGTCGTCGCCGTCGGCGGCTCGACTAACCTCGCGCTGCACCTGCCCGCCATGGCCCACGAGTGCGGCATCGACATCACCCTCGACGACATCGACCACATCGCGCGCGTCGTCCCGCACATCGCGGACATGCGCCCGGGCGGACGCTTCGTGCAGAGCGATCTCCACGCAGTTGGCGGCGCGCCTCGCGTGCTCAAAGAGCTGTTCGACGCGGGTCTCCTCCACGGCGAGTGCATGACCGTCACCGGCCGCACGATGGCGGAGAACCTGCGCGACCTCCAGTTCCCCGCGAATAACGAAGTCGTCCTGCCGATGGACGCGCCGATCGAAAAGACCGGCACGCTGGTGATCTTGAAGGGCAACCTCTCACCCGAAGGTGGCGTGATGAAGACGAGCGGCGTGCAT
>JBDTOK010000007.1:0-30103 GCA_039933275.1 Chloroflexota bacterium
AAAGCCCGCAACGCGCCCATCCTCGCCGAAATCGCAGGCTACGGCGCCTGCAACGACGCCTACCATGTCGTCGCCCCGCGCGATGATGGCGACGGCGCCCGCCGCGCGATGGCCGAAGCCCTCCGCGACGCCGGCGTCGAGCCCACTGACGTCGATTACATCAACGCCCACGGCACCTCCACCGAGCTCAACGACAAGTCCGAGACCATCGCCATCAAGCGAGTCTTCGGCGAAGACGCCTATCGCCTGCCCATCAGCTCCACCAAGTCGATGGTCGGCCACTCTTTCGGTGCCGCCGGCGCCGTCGAGTCCATCGCCACCATCCAGAGTCTCCGCACCGGCTGGGTCCACCCCACCATCAACTACCGGCACCCGGACCCGGACTGCGACCTCGACTACGTCCCCAACGAAAAGCGCCAGGTCGACGTCAAAGTCGCGCTAAAGAACAGCTTCGGCTTCGGCGGCCAAAACGCCTGCCTCGTCTACAAGCGCTACGAAGACTGACCCACCCGCAAATGGTGGTATTCGTCGGGGCGGCATCGAGCGGGAGCAATGGAGAGATCAGTTCGAACCTTCGTCTTCTGCACGACGCAACCCCCACGTCCCCGTTCATCCTGAGGTTCTCGAAGGGCGGCGAAGCAAATGATCCGCGCTCAATGGATTCCCCATCACGCAGCTCAACGTTGTCCTGAGGAGTATTCGTAGTGAACCAACTCCTCTCCTTCATGCACCAAGCGCGTCCCTCACTTGCTCTTTGCTCTTTTGCTCCTTGTACTTTGCTCCCGCCGCTAACCATGCCCAATGCCAAATGCGTGGCGGGGCGTAGGGGTTAGGGAGCACCGTGCGAATTCTAGTAGTAGGCGGCGCCGGCTACATCGGCTCCGTCACCGTCGACCAGATCGTCGAAGCCGGCCACGACGTCACCGTCATCGACAGCCTCGTCTCCGGCCACCTCGAGGCCCTCAACCCCGACGCCGAATTCGTCAACGCAGACATCCGCGACGAGACCGCCCTCACCCGCCTCTTCGCCTCCCACAACTTCCACGCCGTCGTCAACTACGGCGGCTACATCCAGGCCGGCGAATCCGTTCAGCAGCCCGGCCGTTACTTCGCCAACAACATCGCCGGCACCATCACCCTCCTCAACACGATGGTCACCTACGGCGTCCAGCGCTTCGTCTTCAGCTCCAGCGCCGCCGTCTACGGCGAGCCAGAAGAAGTCCCCATCCGAGAAGACTCACCCATTCAACCCGTGAACCCCTACGGCGAGTCCAAAGCGATCGTCGAGCGCATGCTCAAGTGGTACGAGAACGCCCACGATCTGCGATACGTCGCCCTGCGCTACTTCAACGCATCCGGCGCTACCGAAGAGCGCGGCGAAGACCATCGCCCGGAAACGCACCTCATCCCGATCCTCTTCGAAGCCGCCGAGGGCAAGCGAGATTACCTCTCGCTCTACGGCAACGATTACGACACACCGGACGGCACTTGTGTCCGCGACTACGTCCACGTCTCCGACCTCGCGGCCGCCCACCTGCTCGCGATCGACCGTACGGAGAAGGCCAGCGGCATCTATAACCTCGGCAACGGCAAGGGCTTCTCCAACCGCGACGTAATCGAGGCGGCCCGACGCGTTACCGGCGACGAGATCGCCGTCCGCGAAGAACCCCGTCGCCCCGGCGATCCAGCGATCTTGGTAGCTTCACACGACCTCGCCGTCGAAGAGCTTGGCTGGAAGATCCAGCACACAGAGCTCGACTCCATCCTCCAGTCCGCCTGGCGCTGGAAGCAGTCCCACCCCGAAGGCTACCGCGAGTAATCAGCGCCTCTGTGACACCCGACACTGCGTAATCGCATCTGCCTGCGCTACGCTAAACATGCGTTGAGAATCGCCGCGGACCCCATCGCGCTCGTCTTAGGTCGAACCAACCGCGACCAATACGCGATCCGAAATCAATCAACCGATTCGCGCGAAGTCATATCTAGCCCACGCACCAAATTCGCAAGAAAAACAAAAAGCAATCAAACACCCCACACGATCCACCAGATCAATCAAAACGGCCCGAATCAGGCGAAGATGTGCCAGACGGCCCAGGCGACGGGCGAGGCCCCGTTCTCGAACAGCCACAGCAGCGACGGCCGCGTGATCAGCTCCCACACGCTCCCCACAACCAGCCCCGTCCAGAACATCGTGTGCGGAAACGACCCGCCCACCGCGATCAAGAACGCCAGTGGCTTGCGCACCAGGAACGTCTCCACCGTCACCACCCGGAAGAACGGCCCGAACGTCATGATGATCGCCGGCACAGACAGCGCTCGCTGCGCGGCGCCCTTCGCGTCCCGCCGCTCCGCGATTCGCATCGACCACTGGCCCAGCTTTCGTTCGCCCAGCCAGCGCCGGAAGTCGGCCATGATCGGCTCGCCCGCCAGGAGCAGAAGGAACAGCAGCGCGAAGCCGGACATGATGCAGCTCATCGCGAACGCCCCGCGCCAGCGCCCAAGCGTCTCGATCAGGAAGATCGAGAGCGGCGTCAGTATCAGCGCCTCGATCCGCCACGCCGCAACGGCCACCCCTGTCTTCGGTGTGAGGTTGCGCTTGAAGAACCCGCCCAGCGCGCGAAAAGTAGAGAAGAAGCCCTCGTCCTGGACGGAGGTCGGGGGCTCGGTGGCGAATTCAGTCATCGTCTCCATTCAGTATAATCCGTGCCCATGACCACAATCCGCCGCGCTACTGAGCATGATTCTGCGTCGATCCTCCGCCTCACCAGGGACTTCGCTACCAGCTTCGAGACCGACGAGCCCACGTGGTGCACCTCCTTCGACCAAATCCTCCAGAAGCCCGAAGCCGTTCTCCTCGTCGCAGAGGAAGGCGGCGTAATCATTGGCTACCTTCTCGGCTTCGACCACCCGACACTCCACGCCAATGGCCCCACAGCCTGGGTTGATGAGCTCGCCGTCGACCCAGCTTCCCAGCGAACAGGCGCCGGCCGAGCCCTCATGCGCGCCTTCGAAGACTGGTCCCGCGAGCGTGGCTGCGTCCTCGTCGGCCTCGCCACCCGCCGAGCCGCCGCCTTCTACAACGCCATCGGCTACGAAGAATCGGCAGCCTACTTCCGCAAGGTTTTCTAACCCCCGCCGTGACCGGAACAACGCCAATCACATGCCCACCAGTTAAGTCATCCCGGCCAAGAGATCCGTTCATCCTGCGTGCCCGCCTCAGGAGGGAGGTTCTCGAAGGACCGGCCCGCAGGCCATCATGACTCGCCCACGCACCCTACTCCGAAAAACAGAACAACACATCGCACACGCTGACGACGCCCCCAGCCCTCACTCCAGCGCCGCCGCAAAAAGCTGCGTGTAAACCGCGCCGCCCGGCCGCAAGTCGCTCTTCATAAGCGCCAGCTCCTCCGCCCGAAAGCTGCCCGCCGGCGCCGCCAACGTGCTCACTGCATTCGCGAGCGGTTCCGCCACATCGCGCGACACCTCAGGTGGCACCCGAGCCAGCGTCAGGTGCGGTGAGTAAGCCCGCTCCTCGGGTGGAAACCCCAGCGGCGCCAGCTCTCGCCCAAGCTGGCCATGCAGCCGTGTGAGCGACTCCCGGTCACAGCCAACGTCCACCCACAACACCCGCGGCGCCCGTTTCCCGCCAAACGTCCCCAGCTTGCCCAGCCCCAGGTCGAACGGCGCAACGCCCACAACCGCCCGCGCAACCGCCGCCTCGACCTCGCCGCCACGTTCCTCCGGTACAGTGCCCAGGAACGACAGCGTCAGGTGTATCCCTTCGGGCCGCGTCCACCGCAGTCGCGCCAGCGCCGGATCGCGCTGCAATTCGTGCTGCACCTTGTTGAGCGACGCCAGCACGCCCGCCGGCAACTCAATCGCCACGAACAGGCGCAGGTTGGCCATCAGAGGTTCAGCAGTTTGCGCGCGTTCTCCCCAAGCGCTGCTTCCAGCCGGTCACCGTCAGCGATCGCGGCGCTCAGCTCCGCAAGCTGCCGCTTCTGCGTGATCAGCGGAAAGTCTGAGCCGAAGAGCAGGCGGTTCGGCGGGATCGCCTGGATCGCCGGTATCGCGTGTTCGCCCGGGTGCAGGAAAGGTTGCGCTGCGGTGTCGACGAACGGGTTCGCGCGGTTGCCAGGGTCGGCGGCGAAGAACCCGCCGCCAAAATGCGCGCCAACTACCGGTAGCGTCGAGAACTTGTTCGCGAACGTCCGGAAGATGCCAAGTTGCAGCCCATTCCGTCCGGGATACGTGTTGTCACCCGGCTCCGTAACGTGAAACAAGACGATGAGCCCCCACTTCGCAGCTACGCTTGCCAGCACCTCTCCCGGCTTCTTGTTCAAGTCCCACAGCTGGTTGTCCGGCCGCAGTTCGCCCAACCCGCGCGCTCCCGCCGCCGCGCAGCGCTCGATCTCCGCTTCCGCGCGCGCGTCGCCCATGTTGATCGTCGTAAAAGCGATGATCCGCCCGCTCGACTGCGCCGCGCTCTCGAGCAGGTAATCGTTGTGCCGCACGATGTCGTCATGGTCCGCCCAGGCAAACCCGACGGCCACGCTCACGTCCACCCCAGCCTCGTCCATGCTGGCCAGCAGGTCCTCCGCCGTCGCGATCTCCGCCTTCGGGTCCGCGTACATCTCGGCGAAGGTGATATCGCGCGCCACATAGTCGTCACGGCGCTCCCGCACGTCCGGCGGAAAGATGTGCGCGTGAAAGTCGATAATCACAGCCCTAGAGTCAAGCCCAAAACGTCACTCGTCAAGGCCACGACGCCAACCGTTTTTGCCAAACAAACCTCCCAGTGGGACCCGCGGCCTGGCCTGCCTCCCGCTGGCACTGCACCTGACACCGGTTCGCAACGGTTATCCACGTTGCGGCAGGGGAGGGCGGCACTATAATCGAGGCGTGGGCGGGTATTCGTCCAATCCCCAGAAGGAGAACCGCATTGGCCCAGGCCTCCACCGTTTCGGTTGACCAGCTCCAAGAGATCGCCCGGCGTGTCCGCAAGCACATCCTGGAGATGACGTACTCCGCCAACTCCGGGCACCCCGGCGGATCGCTCTCGGCCGTCGAAATCGTGACGGCGCTCTACTTCGCGATCATGAAGCACGACCCCTCGCGGACAGATTGGCCGGACCGCGATCGCTTCATCCTCTCGAAGGGCCACGTCACCCCTGTCATCTACTCGGTGCTTGCGGAGGCAGGCTACTTCCCGGTCGAGGAGTTGATGACGTTCCGCAAGCTCGGCAGCCCACTGCAGGGTCACGTCATCATGAACAAGCCCCCTGGCGTCGAGATGTCGGCCGGTGCGCTGGGCATGGGCCTCTCGTTCTCGCTCGGGCAGGCGCTCGCCGGTCGTCTCGACAAGCGGGACTACCACGTTTACTGCTTGATCTCAGACGGCGACAGCCAGGAGGGCCAGACCTGGGAAGCTGCGATGAGCGCTGCCCACCACAGGGTCGGCAACCTCGTCGCCATTACGGACCGCAACCACATACAGAACGACGGCTACTCCGACTTTGTGCACACTCCGCCGGACGTCCACGAACCACCCAGGAAGACCGGCGGCTTCGTGCTGCCGGACGGCCATACCGCCAACATCATGGACCTGGAGCCGCTGCAAGATAAGTGGCGAGCCTTCGGGTGGAAGACCTGGCACGTCGCTGACGGCAACGACTTCTCTCAGGTCATCAAGGCGATCGAAGAAGCGCGCGACTACGACGAAGGCCCGGCGATGGTCATCTGCGAGACCGTCAAGGGCAAGGGCATCAGCTACATGGAAAACAACCCCGACTTCCACGGCAAAGCACCCGACGAGGAGCAGCTCCACCAGGGCCTCCGCGAGCTTGGATTCGAGAAGTAGCATGGCGGTGCAAACCTACGGCGAAAAAGCGACGCGAGAAGTCTTCGGCCCGACGCTGGTAAAGCTGCAAGAGCAAGGACTGGACATCGTCTGTGTGGACGCTGACCTTGGCTTCTCAACCTCAGCCGTGAAGTTCGGTCAGAAGTTCCCGGAACGCTTCTTCCCGGTCGGCGTCGCTGAGCAGAACATGATCGGCGTTGCGGCTGGCTTGGCCGCGGCGGGGAAAGTGGCGTTCTGTAGCAGCTTCGCCGTGTTCGCGCCCGGCCACTGCTTCGACCAGTTGAGAATGGCCGTCGCGCAGCCGCGCACCAACGTAAAGCTCTTCGCCAGCCACGCGGGCATCGTCACGGGCGAAGACGGCGCCTCCGCCGAAGCGCTCGAAGACCTGGCGCTGATGCTCTCGCTGCCCACCTTCACCGTGCTCTTCCCGGCGGACTCCGTCGAGTGCGAGCAGGCGATCGAGTGGGCCGCCCGCTACGACGGGCCTGTCTACATCCGCGCACTGCGCCCAAAAACCGCCATCATCAACGACGACAAGTATCGCTTCCAGCCCGGCAAGTGGGCGCACCTCCGCGACGGCGGTGACGTCACACTCTTTGCCTGCGGCGAGCTCGTGAAGTCAGCCTTAGACGCAGCAGAAATCCTCGCTGGCGAAGGCATACAGGCGCGTGTGCACAACGCCTCAAGCCTCCGCCCGATGGACGAAGACGCCGTCCTGAAGGCGGCCATCGAGACGAATGCCATCGTCACGGCGGAGGACCACTTCGTCTTCGGCGGCCTTGGCACGATCGTCTCGCAGCTGCTGACAGAGAAGCGCCCAACGCCCGTCGAATTCGTCGGCATGCGGGACCGCTACGGCACGAGCGGGACGTGGCAGCAGCTACTCGATTACTTTCACCTGACGCCGGATGCTATCGCACAGGCCGCCAGGAATGTCATCGCCCGCAAGTCCAGCTAACAAACCGGACATCTCTCACGCCGAGGCTCACTCGGCGGTGGCCGGAGCGCCGGCCCGAATCGCCGCGATTTCGCTCGTCGTCACCTGCGCGCTCCTCGTACTGAAGCTCACGCTCGGTCTCATCAGCGGTAGCATCGCCGTCCTCGGTGACGCCGTCGACAGCGGCACAGACCTCGTCGGCGGCGCCGCTGCGCTGATCAGCGTCTACATCTCTCGCGCCCCCGCCGACGATGCGCACCCGTACGGCCACGGCAAGGTCGAAGGCATCTCCGCCTCGGTCGCGGCGACGATCATCGCCCTGGGTGGCAGCCTCGTCGCCGCGCAAGCGATCATTCGCCTCATCGACGGCTCGCCCGGCATCGACGTGGGCGTTGGCTTGATCGCGATGGTCATCGCCGCTGCTGCCAACACGATCATGGCGATGTTCATGCGACGTGAGGCCAGGATCGCCCGCTCGATGGCGCTCCAGGCGGAGGCCACGCACCTGCAGACGAACATTGTCCAGGCGGGCGCTATCATCTGTGGCTTGCTGCTGGTTGAGGTCACCGGCAAGACCTTCTTCGACCCGCTGACCGCACTTGGGCTGGCCGCGTACATGGCCTGGATCGCCCAGGGCCTCGTCCGCACCGCCGTGGACGAGGTAATGGACGCCGCCCTTCCGGCGAGCGACCTCGACCAGATCATGGCCGTGATTGATGCCCACAAGCACGATATCCGCGGGTTCCACCGCCTCCGCACGCGCCGGGCCGGCTCTTCACGCCACATCGACATGCACATCATGTTCGACGCTTCCAGCACCGTTCACGAAGCCCACCTGGTGGCCGACGCCATCAGCGAGGACATCCACCAGCGGCTGCCCGGCTCAGTCGTCGTCGTCCACGTGGAACCAGACGAGCCGCACGTCTTAACCGAGGCCGAATAAGCCGTTAAGCGCCCGTACGTCTGATCGCAACCAAACCCCAACGCTTCCCGTATGTAACTGGTCTGGTCAGGTAGCGTCTTACTGTTTGGATACGTGGGTACGCTGCGTAGCCAATCCAGGCTGGAATACACGGCAAACCGCTCGAAAGGGCGGGGCGCAAAGCCATGGGCCTACGTCCGCCTCAGGTGGATACGGCAGCCAGGCCGCCGAGGCGTGGACATCCGACAGGTTGGGAGGCCTTCACGTTGAACGCTTTGGCGGTGCAACTAAATATCGCTAGACGACCAATGGAAGGCGCTATGAGCACGACTTTCAACAGCAAACTGAGCCGCCACGACAGCGACCTGGAGGCGGAGGAGACGAACATCACGCGTATCGCGTGGACGGGTGGTATCGCTGTAACTGTCGTGACGTCCGCGGTGTTGGGAATCGCAGTGGCGACGGCAGGCGGCGCCATCTGGTGGCACGTCGCACTCTACACGATTCTTGCCGGCATCCCCTTCTCCTACGCGATCTTTTCCAACGTCATCATGCGGCGGATGGAGAACTCAGTATTCGCGCGATACCGCAAGCAACTCCTCAGCCAGATCGAAGACCTCTCGGAGATGGTGTATCGCGATGAGCTGACCGGCCTTTACAATCGCCGTCATTTCTACGAAGTCGGTCGCGTCGAAATCGAAAAGGCGAAGATTTCGAAGCGCCCGCTGGCGATCGTGCTGATGGACCTGGACGGACTGAAGAAGATCAACGATGAGCACGGCCACAACGTTGGCGACGTCGTCATCGCCAACCTTGGCCGCGTGATCGCCGCTCACACTCGCTCGGACGACGTTCCGGCGCGGCTGGGCGGCGACGAGTTTGGCATCGTCATGCCGGGCACCGACAAGCGCGGCGCCTTTGCTCTTGCCCGCCGGCTCTGGCAGGACCTGGAGCAGATCCCGATGTACGAGGCGCATGGCCAGGCGATGGCGGTGACAGTCTCGATCGGGCTGGCGGGGTATCCGTGGGGTGGGGAAACAGTCGAAGAGATGATCCAGTGGGCCGACGCGGACATGTACGCGAACAAGATTTCGCGGCACATCACCAACAAGGTGCCGATCGCGGAGGCGCCCACAGACTTTGATTCCATTGCCGACGATGTGCTCGGCGGCCTTTAGGGAGGACCTGATGACACGCAAGACAAAACAACGAAAGACCCCGCGAAAGCGGCGCCTCAGCCGGGCAGTCGTTCAGGCCCTGGCGCTGGTCGTGGTTGGCTGCGTGCTGGCCGCGCTCACCCTGTTGGTCAGCGGCACAGCCGCCATCCTGGTGGCGTGCGCAGTTCTCTGGGCGGCGCTATACATCGCGCTCAGAGACCTGAAGACGGCGAACAGGCGGGCCGACGCAACGGTGCAAGCCGCCCGCGACAAGTACGACGCCGTGATCGGATCGCTGACCTCAGCGTTGGAGTTGGACGATGACATTCGCGGAGACCACGTCTCTCGGATGCGTCAGCTGGCGACCGTGCTGGCTGCCGAGCTCGGGATGAAGAAAGCCGACATCTCCTTGCTGCAAAAGGCAACGCTCCTGGCCGACTGCGGCAAGGTCGAGATCGCGCAGAGCATTCTCACCAAGCCCGGCGCACTCACGGAGCAGGAGTGGGACGAGATGAAGCGCCACCCCGAATTCGGCTATGAGTTCTTGAACGGCATGCGACACCTGCGTGACTGCGGCGACATCGTTCTGTCGCATCACGAGCGCTTCGACGGCCAGGGCTACCCCCGCGGCCTGAAGGGCGAAGACATCCCGCTCGGCGCGCGCATCTTCGCCGTCGTGGACGCATACACCGCCATGACCAGCGACCGGCCGCACCGCAAGAAGATGTCGCATGAAATAGCGCTGAAGGAGATCCTTCGCAACTCGCTGACGCAGTTCGACCCAGAGGTCGTGCGAGCATTCCAGCGATGCGAGGAGCGCGGCCTGATCGTTGACCGCGAGGGCGAAACAGTGGTGCCTTCGCAGGGTGAGCGAGAAGCCGTGCTCGACACCGTGGTCATGCAGCCGCGCACAGCCGCATCCGCCGCGTAGCAGTACAGACCTGGGGTTGGGCTTAGCCCACCTATTAGCCGGGGTCAGGCTTTAGCCTGGCCCGTCGCCCGCGGCGAGCATCGAAAAGTCATCCCTAAACTTCGTCCACCAGCCCCTGCGCTGCCCAGCGCTCAATCCCACCAAACCGCGTGCACCGAAACTCCTCACCGTACGCGAACCCCGCGCGCTTGCCGACGGCGCCCGTCCAGCGTTTGATCATCTGCTCGATGATCGGGCGGTAGTTCTTCGGGTCAGCGTCCGCCAGCGCGGGCACGTCCAGCCCCGACGCCGCGAGATGCGTCTGCAACTCGGCCACCGTCATCTCCATCTGGCAAACGTGCTCGCACAGCGCGTCAATCTTGCGCTCGATCGTCTCGCTGATGTCGACCACCTTGTTGACGTCGCGCGGTGACTTCGCGAAGAAGTAGCGTTCGCCAACGTAGTGAGGCTCCAGGCCGTCGTCTCGATGCTCCGGGTGATACAGCGGGAAGTGCGAGAACGCCGACGCCTCCGTCGCCGCCAGCCCGATCGAGCGGTGATCGCCGTGTTCCTCGTAAGGCGCAAACGCATCCCACGTAAAGAGCACATCCGGCGTGTGGCGGCGAATCGCGCGAATGCACCGTTCCCGCAGCTCGTTGAGCGGCGTCTCGCTCAGCCGCCCGTCCTCGTACCCGAGAAACTCCACGTTCGTGTTGGCACCCAGCACCGCTGCACCGCGACGAGCTTCCTCGCGCCGGGTGTCCGCAGTAAACCGCGCGCTCCACCCGGGATCCAGTGTCCCGCGTTCGTTGTTGGTCGCGATGACCTCGCGTATCTCGTAGCCCAGCGCCGCCATCTTCGCGATCGTCCCGCCGGCGAAGAACTCCATGTCGTCTGCGTGCGCCACGATCACCAGGACGCGCTTCGTCATTGCTGTACCGCCCGCTTTCGCTGTGTGCTATCCGGTGGATTAGCCTCGAACCGCGTGCGTATCTTGTCGCAAAACGCTGCGACTTCGTCCTGGTCAGGCGTAACGTTGGCGGTGAACATATCCATCTGCATCGCTGGCCCCGGTCGCGCGTACTGCTTTCGCTGAGAGTCCCACGCTGGCTGCACAACGAAGTGGATGTGCCCCGGCTCCCATCCAGCGTGCGACCACTCCGTCACGTACGTCTGGTCCGGCGAAAGCTCCGCCATCAGCGCCTGCGCGACGTAGTGCAGCAGCGGCCCGAACTCAGCCGCCTCGTCCGCCGTCAGCTCCGCGAAGCGCGTAACATGCCGCAGCGGCTTCAGAATCAGCGTTCCAACCCCCAGCGGCCCGATGCAGTGCTCGACAGTCCAGAACCTCGAGCGGTGGATGACGCCGCCCGGCAGTGGCTGCTTGCCCGACGTCAGATCGCACGCCATGCAACTGGCCGCGGCGCCGCTCATGCGGCAGTGCTTGCGGCTTCGGCTTTGCGGGAAGCGACAGAGCCCGTCTCGCATAGCTCTTTCAGCCCGGCGATGTCCTTCGTGATATCGCTCTTCATCATCCGGTAAAACACCGGCCTGAGCAGCGTGGAGACAACCGGTATCGCCGGCTTGTAGATCGCGCGCAGCTCTGCTCGCGTCTTGTTCTCCGATAGCGGTATCGCCTGCAGAGTGAAGTAGATGTCCTTCATGACTGGCGGTGAGATCCAGGTCCGCTCCGTCCGCTGCATCGTTTCCTCGTCCACGGCGAGGGTGGAGTGCACGATCTTCTTGGCGCCGTGCACGCAACTGTGGACTTCACCCACCTTGTCCAACTCGCCCTGGATGTGCTCCATCTTCGAAATCGTTACCTGCCAGAGCTTCCGTTTCTCCAGCGTCGTCATCGCAGACCAGACGACGCTCGCGGGCGCATCAATCAAGCCGACGACAGTCATGTCCGCTTCCTCTGGCGAAACGTAAAACGCTCTCGACTTCTGGTATGCATCACGCACAGGACCCAGGTCGATGTACGTGTACTCCATCGGCCCGATCGACTCCAATTCGTCTCGGCCGGGGTGCGCCGGCTCTCCTGCCGCCTCGGCGAGCCCCGCCGCGGCCGGCGTGGATATGACGTACTCCCGAGCGGGCACCGAGTTCTTGAGTAGCCTTGTCGCCACGATGATGTCCTGGCCGATCAGCTCTTTGCGCCCGCCAATATTCTGCACACCGAACTCGCCTGCGTGAACGACGAACTTCAGCGAGAGGTCTTCCGTTCGGTCACAGGCGCCGCAGCGGCAGGTAGATCCGGACGCGATATCCAGCTGTGCCTCCTGGAACTCCTCGTGCAGGCCACGCAGCAGGCGGTACGTCTCAGCCGGCGACTCTGGCGTCTCGGAGTAGAAGAAAACGCAGTCGCCCATCACGTTCGCCACTTTCCACTTGCGGTCCGTAGTCTTGATCAGACGGTTGAGAAGGTGCTCCGTCGTCTCTTTGGCGTGCTCAATGCCAACGCCGGTGAGAAACTTCGTATACCCACCGATGTCCGCCAGTACAAATGTGCCCTCAGCCGCCAATGCCAAAAACCTCCTGCAGTAGCTCAATAGAGCGTTCTCTAATTATAGCTTCGGCCTCCCCCGTGAAGAATGTGATGCCGCTCTCATAACCGCCCTCCGCAAACGCCCGCTCAGGCACCACGTAGCCGACGTACTCGTTCGCGTAGCCCGCTATCAGCAGTTGTTCGAGCCCAGCGCTCTCGCGGATCAGCGCTCCCGTTTCCCCAAAGAACTCCCCCGGCAGCGCAATCACGCCGAACCCATCCCCAAGCGAGATCGCTTGGATCTCGGTGCGATGCGTGCCCACTAGGCCCGTCCGCCGCGCCCACGCCGCCGACCATCGCTCGCCCTCGTACCGCGAAAGCTGCGCCGCCGCCTCGCGATGAGCGAGCGACGCCTCAACCTGCACACGGGCCTCTTCGATCTTGCCAACGTAGTACTCGTCCGTCTCAAATTCTCGCAGCGGCAACTCGATTTCGCGACGAGCCACCCGCAGCCGTGGCTCCACCACGCGCCCGGGCACCGAGCGCTCCGGAAACTCATCCCACCGTATATTGTGCGAGCGAAGCCCCTCACCCGCCGCCCGCAGATCCGCGATCAATCGCACCGCAGCGCCACCGACCGCCTGGCCCGCGCGCTCCACGCTGGCGAAGTCTTGTTGCACCCACATCGGGTTCACGTCGCCGCACGCGCCTTGCACGTAGATCGCGCAGGCGCCGGTCGCCGCCTCCACAATCCGGCACGCGACGGCGGGAAATTCGCCCGAAAGCTCGAGATTCGCGCCCGTTAGCACAGTCGCGTGGCAAGCGAAGTTCATCAGCGTAGCGACAACGCCACCCTCACCCTCAAACAGCACAACGCGCAGCGTCTCATCGACCGACGTGTCGGGATCGCGGCGGTTCAGCGCCACGCCCGCAACCGTCGTCTCACCAGTCTTGATGGTCGCTGGCCGTCGCGCCGACCACGCCCGTTCGAGCGCGTCCGTAATCTTGCCGACAGTCGCCTCCTTCAGCCCATCGTCCAGCCGCGAGAATATGCCTGAACGCAGGCCGGCCGGACCAGCATGATTGTGCGTCGCCGCCACGATCACGTTGTCTTCCGGAATCCCCAGCGCATCTTTCGCGTGCCGCCGCACTTCCGCAGTCAGCGAAGGGTGCACCCCCAGCAAATCGCAGACCACAATCGCGCACGCCGAGTCCCCGTAGTCGAGCACCAGCGCCCGCGCCGAAAGCGGATCATGCACGCCGGTCGAGGGCGACAGCCGGTTGCCGTAGCCGTCCATCAACCCGCCCGCCTCGGGCGTGATGTCCGCAGAAGCGAGGCCAACGCGCACCGCTGTCATGATGCGACGTATGTTAGCCGATGCGACCGGTTCCGCTAGAGGTTAGCGTCCAGCAGTACCCGCCGCAGGTGGTCGAGCGGAATGTTTCCGCCAGAGACGATGATCGCCACCTTCTTGCCCCGCAACCTCTCCGCAATCTGCACCGCAGCTGCCGTCGCAGCCGCGCCCGACTCCTCGGCGACGACGTGCGCCGTCCGCGCGAGCCGCAGGATCCCGTCCCGCAGCTCCTGCTCCGAGACCAGCAGTATGTCGTCCATCTTCTCGATGAACACGCGCACCGGCGTGTAGTACGGATGCCCGGTCGCCAGCCCCTCCGCCGCCGTGTGGATCGCTGCCGTCTGTAGCGTGCGTTCCCTCCAGGAGTTGTAGACCGCGGGCGCGCCGGCCGTCTGCACGCCGATCACCTGCACGCTCGGCTTCAGCGCTTTCGCGACGAGACAGTGCCCAACAGATGCGCTGCCGCCGCCGATCGGCGTGATGATCACGTCAACCTCCGGCAGCGAGTCCATGATCTCGAGGCTCATCGTCGACACCCCGGCGATCAGCTCCGGTGAGTTCACGTGGTGCACATAGCGCATTCCGTTCTCCCGCGCGAACACTTCCGCCCAATCCCGCGCCTCCTCGAAGTTCGCGCCGTGAAACTGCACGTCCGCGCCCAGCGCCCGCATCGACTCCACCTTCAGTGGGTTCGCCTCTTTGGGCATCGCGATGACGCAGCGTGTGTGACACTGCTTCGCGCCGTATGCGAGTGACTGACCGTGATTGCCGGTCGAAGCGCCAACTATCCCGCGCGCTCGCTCATCGTCGCTGAGGCTCGCGCAGAGGTTGATCCCGCCCCGCACCTTGAACGCCCCGATCGGCTGCAGATTCTCGAGTTTGAGGTACGCCTCGAACCCGAGCTCCCGCGACATCGTCGGGTTGTAGACAAGCGGTGTTGGCTCAAGCTGCCCCTCGAGCAAATGCTTCGCCCGAAAGACGTCCGCGATCGTCGGCAGCTTCTCGTAGTTACGGTCGTACACCATGCCGGTCACGTTCTTCTTGAACCCGGCCCTCTCTACGCGTTCAACCTTGGCCGCTAATTCGTCTGGCAGAATCTTCGTGCGCAGGAAACCCATGCGCTCGTAGTACGTCGGGATGTCGGTCGTGATAAAGACCTCGTCCTGGGGGAAGCGCCGGATCAACTCGCGCGTGATCGCTTCGCCCAGCCCACGCCCGCGCTCCGACTCGACCGTCACCACCGAACCGAGCTCAAACGTGTGCTCGTACGGCTTTACCCGGCCGAACGCGAGGATCTCGCCGTCGCGGCGGAGGGTGATGAACTGCTCCGCGGCGACAGTCTCCCCGTCCAGGTTGTGCCGCTCGATCTGCTGCTGTATGAACGGCATGTCCGCCTCAGTCGCAGGGCGGAAATCGAGATCGGCGGTAGTCTCAGTTGTCACAACGTAATTGTACGGCGGGCGCGGTCGGGCGTTGGTTAATGAACCTTGCGCTTTCGTAGTTACTTAGGCGCGAAGCCAGAAATCGACCGGCTTGCGCGCCAGGTCCGTCACCGCCGAAAGCCGCTCTTTTCGCCCCGTCCGCGCCGAAAGATACGCCGCGCAGATAACCAGCAGCGTCTCCCGCCCGTCCTCGCCAGTGAGCATCGGTTGCGTGCCGTTTTCGATGCAGTCCACGAAATGCGCGATCTCCTGCGGGAAGCCGTAGTTCCACGACTCCTCGAACGTCGTCCACGTCCAGCCGCGCGTCCACGGCGACTTCTCGGCGGCGTAGCCGTAACCCTTCGCACTGAACGTCTGCAGCGAGCCGCCGCGCGTAATGTCGGCGATCGTCAGCCCCTGCGTGCCGTAAATCTCCGCCCGATCGTCGAACCCGCCGGCCCGCGCCCACGAATTCTCCGCGATGCCAATCCCGCCCTTCGGATGCTTGTCGCTGGCCACAAATCGCATGACAACAGTCGAGTGATCATCGCCGCGAGTCTTCTCGCCGTGCACAAACGTCGCCGCTTCCGCGGACACGCTCTCGATCGCCGCGTTGCCAAACACCCACCGGCAGAACGCGATCGAGTGGCACCCCATGTCCATCAGTACGCCGCCGCCGGACCGCTCGACGTCCCAGAACCAGTCCGCATGCGGCCCGTAGTGACACTCGAGCTGCCGCACGTAGTAAACGTCTCCCAACGCCCCCTCGTCCGCGAGTTGTTTCGCGCGCACATACTTCGGCGCGAAGCAAAGGTTCTCGCCGTAAAGTAGCACCACCCCCGCCGCCTTGCATGCCTCGATCATCCGATCGCACTCCTCGAGCGTCACAGCCAGCGGCTTGTCGACCAGCACATGCTTCCCCGCCTTCGCCGCCGCAATCGTCACCTCAGCATGCAAATCGTTCGGACAAGCCACAGTAACCGCATCGATCTCATCGCTGGCCAGCATCTCCCGATAGTCCGAAAACGCATGCACCGCGCCCCATTGCTTGCAAAACGCGCCGACGTGGTCCGGATTCGGCGAAGCGGCGGCAACAAGCGTAGCGCCGGGCGTCCGTGCAATCCCCTGCGCGTGCGCATTAGCAATAAACCGCGACCCAACAACGCCGATCCGGACTGTCATTAGGAGAGTGTAGCGCGCCCATAAGCCGTCCGCTTGACACCCCCGCTCGCCTTCCGTAACCTATCCGCATTGTGACGTACGCTGAGGTGACCCGCGCGCGACGACCGCGACCCATTCGTGGGGCGGCCGCGCGCGCATTCCGATAGCGCGCCCAAGGCCAGTACGGGAACTGTACGCCCCACCGCTAACAAGTGGTGGGGCGATTTGATTTCTAGAAAAGCGACAAGCGGGAGAAAGAAATGGCGATCAAGGTCGGGATCATAAACGTGACGGGATATGCGGGCGCTGAGCTCGCACGCCTCCTCTACAACCACGCGGAGGCGACCATCACGTCCGTCACCGGGCGCAGCGAAGCGGGCAAGAAGCTCGCCGAAGTCTTCCCGCACCTCGCGTCGTATGACCTGACCGTCGAGCCCGAGATCGGCAGCAGCGTCGACTTCGTTTTCTCTGCGCTCCCGCACGCTGCCAGCGCCGAAGCCTGCGCACCGCTGATCCGGGCCGGCGTTCCCGTCGTTGACATCAGCGCCGACTTCCGCCTCCACGACAAGGCCGAGTACCGCGAGTGGTACGGTGCCGAGCACTCCGCGCCCGACCTCCTGGCGCACGCCGTCTACGGACTGCCGGAGCTGTACCGCGAGCAGATCCAGAAGACAAAGCTCGTCGCCAACCCGGGTTGTTATCCGGAGAGCGCGCTGCTTGGCCTCGCGCCTGCAGTGAAAGCGGGCGTTGTCGCGCCGGACGTCATCATCGATTCGAAATCCGGCGTTTCCGGTGCAGGCCGCGGTCTCGCCCTCAACCTGCATCTCGGCGAAGCCGGCGAAAGCGTCTCAGCCTATGGGCTGAACGGCCACCGCCACCTGCCGGAGATCGTGCAGGAGCTGACCGCGATGTGGCCCGCCGCAGAAGCACCCAAACCGGCGAAGCCGAAGGTCACCTTCACACCGCACCTGATCCCGATGACGCGCGGCATCCTCTCCACCTGCTACGCTGCCCAATCCGGCGATCTCCCAACTGGCGATGCGGGCAAGGCCACCCTCCGCGACATCTATCGCGAGTTCTACAAAGACGAGCCGTTCGTGCGCATCGTGGACGCGCCGCCGGTAACCAAGCACGCACGGGGCAGCAACATGTGCCTCATCTACCCAACCCTGGACATCCGCGCTGACCGGGTCGTTGTCGTGAGCGTGCTCGACAACCTCGTGAAGGGCGCCGCGGGCCAGGCTATCCAGAACATGAATCTGATGCAGGGGTTCCCCGAGACGATGGCTCTCGACGCCCTCGCAGTCTACCCGTAAAGGAAGGTAATCGAGATGATCAAGGACGAAGTAATGACCACCAAGCACTCAATCGAAGTACAGACGGACGGCAGCGTGACCACGCCAAAAGGCTTCACCGCCGGCGGCATCCACGCCGGCGTCCGCAAGGACTGGACCAAGCTCGACGTTGGTCTGCTGTTCTCCGAAGCTCCATGCACCGTGGCCGCGACGTACACCAAGAACAAGCTGAAGGCCGCCCCGTTGCTGATCACTCAGAAGCACCTAGCGGATGGCAAGGCGCAGGCGATTGTCGTCAACGCCGGCTGCGCGAACTGCGCGACCGGCCAGCAAGGTCTGGACAACGCCGTGACGATGGCCCAGCTCGCCGGCCAGAAGCTTGGCATCGACCCACACGACGTCATCGTTGCGTCGACCGGAGTGATCGGCACGCAACTTCCGATGGACCGCATCGGCCCCGGCATCGAGAACGTCGATCTGTTCCCGAACGGCGGCATCGACTTCGCCGTCGCGATGATGACCACTGATACCGTGAAGAAGCACATCTCAGTCAGCGCGGGCGGTTGGACGATCGGCGCATCTTGCAAGGGCGTGGGCATGATCCACCCCAACATGGCGACGATGCTCTGCTTCATGACCACCGACGCCCCGGTCGAGCACGCGTTCCTCCAGAAGTCGCTGTCGCAGGCCGTCGACGCCTCGTTCAACATGGTGGACATCGACTCCGACACCAGCACCAACGACACCGCCGTCGTCATGGCCAACGGTCTCGCCGGCGGCCCCACGATCACCGACAGCCACCCGCAGGCGGAGATCTTCCAGAAGGCCCTCACCCTCGTTTGCACGACGATGGCCCGCAAGATGGTGCAGGACGCCGAGGGGGGCACCAAGCTCATCGAGACGAAAGTGGAAGGCGCGCCGACCACCGACGACGCCCGCAAGGCCGCCCGCGAGATCGTCAGCTCAGTCGGCGTGAAGACCGCCATCTACGGCGAAGACGCCAACTGGGGCCGCATCCTCGCCGCCATCGGCAACAGCGGCGCCACCTTCGACATGGAGAAGACCTCCCTCTGGCTGACCAAGCCGGACGGCGGCGAAGTCCTCCTCTTCACGGACGGCGCTCCCCAGAACTACGACCTCGCGTCAGCGAAGGCCTGCCTCGCGCCGAAGGAAGTCGGGATTCGCGTCGACCTCGGCCTCGGCTCAGCGACCGCGACAGCCTGGGGCTCGGACCTGACCGAGGAGTTCGTCCGACTAAACAGCCAATACACGACTTAACATAACTACAGACATTCGCCCTTTTTGCGAAACGAACTTCCCATGACCAAACCCATCGTCATCAAGATCGGCGGCTCAACGCTGGGCAGCCACGACACGACCCTCCAGGACGTCGCAGAGATGCGGCGTCGCGGGATGTCGCCTGTCGTGGTGCACGGCGGCGGCAAGCTGATCAGCGACTGGCTCAAGCTCACCGGTGTCCCCACACGCTTCGAGAAGGGCCTCCGCGTGACCGACGCCCCCTCGCTGGACGTAGTGGTGGCCGTGTTGGGCGGGCTGGTCAACAAGCAGCTTGTCGCCTCGCTGGAGGCGCTTGGTTGCCGCGCGATGGGCCTGACCGGCGCTGAGGGTGGGATGCTGCGCTGCCGGGTCGCCGACCCGGCCTTGGGCTTTGTCGGGGAGGTCGAGAAGGTGGATGCATCGATAATCGCCAACGTAATCGAAGGCGGAGCAGTGCCCGTCATCGCGCCCATCGGCCTCCTCTACGAAGGCGACCAGACGAACGGCCAGCTCCTGAACATCAACGCAGACACTGCCGCCGGCGCGATCGCCGCCGCCCTCGAGGCCGAATGGCTCGTATTCATGACCGACGTGCCGGGCGTGAAGTCGGACGGGCGGGTGCTGGACGCGCTCGCTGGCCCGGACGCCCGCAAGCTCATGGAGGCGGGCGTCATCGAAGGCGGTATGATTCCGAAGGTCGGTGCCTGCCTCAGAGCGGCCGAAGCCGGCTCCCGCGCGATCATCATCGATGGGCGGCAAGAACACGCGCTGCTGGCGCTGATGGAAGGCGCAGCAGCGGGAACAGTTGTGGGGTAACAGATGACCAACACCAAGCAAACGCCAAAGATCGACTGGGTCGAACAAGAGCACAAGTACTACTTCCAGACCGGGAAGCGACTGCCCGTCATCCTCGAGCGTGGCGAGGGTACCACCGTCTGGGACATCGACGGCAAGCCGTATCTCGACTTCGTGGGCGGTATCGCCATCCTCAGCCTCGGCCACTGCCACCCGGTCGTCGTCTCGGCGATCGAGCGTCAGTCGAAGACGCTCATGTCCACGTCGAACTACTACTACACGATCCCGCAGCTCAAGCTGGCCGAGCTGCTCTGCCAGACGAGCGGGCTGGACAAGGTATTCTTCTGCAATAGCGGCGCAGAGGCGGTCGAAGGGCTGATCAAGCTCGCCCGCAAGTGGGGCAAGGAGAAGCGCGAGGGCGCATACGAGATCATCGTCATGGATGGCGCCTTCCACGGCCGCACTATGGCCACAGTTACCGCGTCCGCAAACGAGCGCTACCGCGCCCCGTTTACGCCGCTGCTGGAAGGCTTCGTCCGCGTCCCGTTCAACAACCTTGAAGCGGTGAAAGCCGCGACCGGCCCGAACACCGTCGCCGTCCTGGTGGAGCCGATCCAGGGCGAGGGCGGCGTTAACGTCCCCGCTGACGACTATCTCCCGCGCCTACGCCAGTGGTGCGACGAGGCGGGCATCCTTCTCCTCCTCGATGAAGTGCAGACGGGCGTCGGCCGCACCGGCAAGCTCTACGCTTTCGAGCACTACGGCATCCAGCCAGACGCCATGGCCCTGGCGAAGTCGCTGGGCAGCGGCTTCCCGATCGGCGCCTTCCTCGCGAAGGATAGCGTTGCTCTCCTCGCGGCGGGCGAGCATGGCACTACGTTCGGCGGCAACGCGCTCGCCTGCGAAGTCGGCTACGAAGTCCTCAGGTACATCACAGAAAACAACATCCCGGCGCAGGTCACCTCAAGAGGCGAGCACCTGGAGCGCCGCCTGCAATCCCTGGCCGACCGCCAGCCCATGATCACCGAGATCCGTGGCAAAGGCCTAATCTGGGCAATCGAGCTCGACCGCCCCGTAGCGGACAAGATCGTCTCGCAGGCATTGCCGGAAGGCTTGCTAGTGAACGCCGTGAAGCCAAACGCGCTGCGCCTCGTCCCCCCGTATGTCGTAACCGAAGCAGAGCTCGACAAAGCCGTCGACATCATTGAGGCGGTTCTCGCAAAAGTGGCTGAAGAGAAGTGAGGAACAATGGCTGAGAAGATTGTGCTCGCCTACTCCGGCGGGCTGGACACGTCCGTCGCGATTCGCTGGCTAAAGGAAGATCGCGGCTACGACGTCGTCGCCTGCACCGTGGACGTTGGTATGGACCGCTCGCGAGAAGAGCTGCAATCGCGGGCAATGGCTGCCGGCGCTGCCAGCTACGTCTGGCGCGAAGCCCAGGACGAGTTTGTGCGCCACTTCGTTTTCCCGGCGCTGATGACCGGAGCCAAGTACCAGGGCGTCTACCCGCTGGCCACCGCCCTCTCCCGCCCCCTCATCGCCCGCGAGATGGTCGAGCTCGCCCGCTCCGAAGGCGCCATCGCAATCGCGCATGGCTGCACCGGCAAGGGCAACGATCAGGTTCGTATCGACGTCTCAGTTCAGGCGCTGGCCCCGGACCTGAAGATCGTCGCCCCCCTCCGCGAGTGGGAGATGGACCGCGAGTCGGAGATCGAGTACGCGCAGGAGCACAACATCCCGATCACCGTCACGAAGAAGGTGCCATACAGCATCGACGAGAACCTCTACGGCCGCAGCATCGAAACAGGCCCGCTCGAAGACCCGTGGACGGAGCCGCCCGAAGACGTCTGGCTGTGGACGAAGTCGGTGACGCCGGACGAACCCGCCTACACCGAGATCGGCTTTGAAGCGGGCCGCCCCGTCACCCTCGACGGCAAGCCAGTCGAGCCGGTACAGCTGCTGAACCAGCTGAACACGCTGGCCGGTGAGCACGGAGTCGGCCGCATCGACACGATCGAAGACCGCCTCGTCGGCATCAAATCGCGAGAGGTCTACGAAGCCCCAGCAGGGGTCACCCTCCTCGCCGCCCACGATGCCCTCGAAGGCCTCACCCTTGGCAAAGAGCAGCGCCGGTTCAAGGCGCGTGTGGCGCAGGAGTACGCAGAGCTCGTCTACAACGGCCTCTGGTTCTCCGCCCACCACCGCGACCTCCAGGCCTACGTCGAGAGCACCCAGCGCCACGTCACTGGCACCGTCCGCATGAAGCTGCATAAAGGCTCCGCGATCGTCGTCGGCCGCAAGTCCCCCCGCAGTTTGTACGATTTCTCGCTCGCGACGTACGACAAGGCGGACCAGTTCGACCGCACCGCCGCCGTCGGCTTCATCAGCATCTGGGGCCTCCCGGTCAAAGTGCAGGCCCAGGCGCAGCTCCTCGAAGAGGAAAAGCGCTAGACCGAGCGTATAATGCCCGCCAAAGGAGACTGCCGATGACCACGCAAACCACGGAGACCCGCGAAGACGCCGGAGTGGCTAAAGGCCGCGTCATCTCCATCCACATAAGTCCCGCCGCTGAGCAGCCCATGCTAGCCGTGAGCGAAGTACGTGCAGTGCCCGGCCGTGGCCTCGAGGGCGACCGCTACTACGAACACACCGGCACGTATTCCGAGACGCCCGGCACCGGCCGCGACGTAACCCTCGTGGCAACTGAGGCGATCGAGCAGATTGCACGCGACAACGGCGTCAACCTTGGCCCCGGCGAGACCCGCCGCAACATCCTGACTGCTGGCGTCGATCTGAACGCGCTCGTAGACGTGGAGTTCCGCGTGGGCCAGATTGCGCTCCTGGGCATGCGCCTCTGCGAGCCCTGCGACTACCTGGAGCGGATCGTTGGTCAGGCGGGCACGACAAAGGCTCTGGTCCACCGCGGCGGCCTCCGCTGCGACATCATCCGCGGCGGAACGATACACGTCGGCGACGAAATCGTAACCCCGTAGGAACTTCTACTGCAGGGCCAGCGTTGTCTCTGGTGATGAGACATGTATTGGCCGCCACCGCTCTGATCGCACTGACGGTCGCCTTCGCCTGTGGCGGCGACGACAGCGCGACTACCACGCCGTCCGGCAGCGCTTCGGCTACGTCCTCCCGCACCGGCACGGCAACCGCCGCACCTGGTTCGGGCAGCGCAACGCCAGCGTCGTCCGGCTCCGTGACACCAACGCCCAGCATTGAGCCAACAATCCCCGCCGGAACGACCACCTACACCGTCCAGCAAGGCGACACGATGTACTCGATCGCCCAGCGCTTTGGCGTGACCGTGGACACAATCACCTCTGCCAACAACATCGCCGACGCGACCAACATCAGCGTCGGTCAGGTGCTGGTCATTCCGGGCGGGAACACCCCAGCGCCGACCACCATCCCAACCGAGCCGTCCGTCACCGACCCGCCGATTGGCGGCGCAGCCCAGGTTATCTCCAAGGGCAACACCAGCCGCAACGCGATCGCTTTCACCTTCGATGCGGGCGCGGACGCCGGCTACACCACAGGCATCCTCGATACGCTTGCAGCGAACCACGTCCACGCTACGTTCGGCATGACGGGTCGCTTTGCCGAGCTGTACCCGGACCTGGTGAAGCGCATGGTCAACGAAGGCCACACGCTGATTAACCACACCTACGATCACGCCTCGTGGACGGGCAACTCCACTGGCGCCGCGCCTCTAACCCGCCAGCAGCGCTTCGACGAGCTGGACCGAACCGAGCAGATCATCCACGACCTCACCGGCGCCACGACGTTCCCCTACTTCCGCCCGCCCTACGGCGACTACGACCAGTCCGTCCTCGACGACGTCGGCGCGCGCGGCTACGCCTATAGCGTGATGTGGACGCTGGATTCGCGGGGGTGGATGGGCTTGCCGGCGCCGGCGATTACGCAGCGCTGCCTGGACAACGCCGAGCCGGGCGCCATCTTCATCTTCCACGTGGGGAGCGCATCGCAGGACGGTCCTGCCCTGCAGGACATCATCGATGGCCTGCGAGCGCAAGGGTATGAGCCCGGCGACCTAGGCTCAGTCCTCGCGCCGTAGAGTTCGTCCGGATTGCGCTCAGGCCCGATTGATTGAAATCGGAACATCGTGCTTGCGGGTGATTGATCTGCGAAATTTATTTTCTTTTCGAGCCTGCGTCAGGTAGCCGGTTGACGGGTTTGGTTGATTGATTTTGGTTCGTGAACGTGGGGTAGGCCGGGACGTTCAAACGGTTGGCGCGTTGGTATACAGGTTGGCACGTTTTCAGGGTAGCTCCGGAGTGGGCTGGTTGTCTGTTACGGGTGTCACTTCGGCGGGCTATCAGCCCCGCAGGATTGGCAGTTCCAACAGTTCGCTGATGTTGCGGATCGTGTAGTCCGGTTGGACGGGGCCGGTCATTTCGGGCTCGTCTTCGGTTGACTCCACCGGCTCGTCCAGGGTTGGGCGGCGCCAGACTGCGGTCATGCCGAGGGCCTTCGCGCCTTCGACGTCGGCGCGCAGGTTATCGCCGACCATCACGCTTTCCTCGCCGGTGACGCCCATCTCGCGGAAGGCGTGTTCGTAGATGCGGCGGTCCGGCTTGAGGAAACCGATGTCGCAGGAGACTGCCATCGTCTCGAACGCCTTGTCCAGGCCGAACGCTTCCACTTCTTCCCGGAAGTGGGGGCCGCCGTAGCCGCGGTTCGTGATCGCGCCAAGACGGAAGCCCCGCCGTGAGAGCTCCGCCAGAGTGCTTGTCACATCGGGGAACAACTCTCGCCCGAGGAACAGCCCGCCGAGGTTCCACGTGCCCCACAGCTCAGCGCCCTGCTCCGGCGTTAGCTCAATGCTGTGGTTGGCGGCGATGCTCTGGCAGATAACGCCGTAGTCCGGCTCGATGCAGTCGCCGTGAAATGCCTCGCGAGTCGCCTTCTCGATGGCATAGCGGATGTCGCGCCCAATCATTCGCCGGTCGCCGACGGCCATGTCGTGGCCCCAGCTGCGGATCAGGCCGCCAACGCGGCGCATCGTCTCGCCGCGAATGACGTCCGGCGGCGGCAATTTAGGCAGATGCCACAGCGTATCGCCCAGATCGAAGAAGACGGCCTTGATGTCACTCACAGGTGACCACTTTATCCGAGGGAGCGCTCTAAGCCAAAGTCAAGCGTGGCCCAGCACCGGATGCGGGGTGTACGGCTCCTCCAGGCGCTTGATCTCGTCCGGGGTGAGGGTAATGTCCGCTGCTGCGATGGCTTCGTCTAGCTGGTACATCTTGCTGGCGCCGACGATGGGGGCGGTGATGCCGGGCTTGTGCAGCATCCAGGCGAGCGCGATTTGCGCGGGCTTCACCCCTCGCTCATCCGCCAAGCGCTCGGTGGCGTTGAGGACGGCGAAGTCGGCTTCGGAGTAGTACATCATGTGCGCGAATTCGTCGCTCTTGGCGCGGGCTGTTTCGCCGGACTTGTCCTGGGTGCGGTTGCCAGCGAGGAAGCCTCGGGCTAGCGGGCTCCACGGGATGCAGCCGATGCCCTCGTCAAGGCAGAGCGGGATCATCTCGCGCTCCTCCTCGCGGTAGACGAGGTTGTAGTGGTTCTGCATCGAGCCGAAGCGCGCCCAGCCGTGGCGCTCAGAGGCGGCGAGGGCGGAGGCGAACTGCCAGGCGTACATGCTGGAGGCGCCGATGTAGCGGGCCTTGCCGGCGCGCACGACGTCGTTCAGGGCGTCCAGCGTCTCTTCGATTGGCGTGTGGCTGTCCCAGCGGTGGATCTGGTAGAGGTCGACGTAGTCGGTCTGGAGGCGGCGCAGCGAGTTGTCGATCGACTCGAAGATGTGCTTGCGGGAGAGGCCGCGCTGGTTGGGCCCGCCGCCCATCGGCGAGAAGACCTTCGTGGCGATGACGACGTCGTCGCGCCTGGCGTACTCCTTGAGCGCGCTGCTCGTGACCTCTTCGCTGACACCGAGCGAATAGACGTCCGCGGTGTCGAAGAAGTTGATCCCGGCGTCGAGGGCGCGCTTGTAGAAGGGCTTGGCGTCGGCCTCGTTGAGGACCCAGTCGCGCCAGTAGCTGCTGCCGTAGGTCATGGTGCCGAGGCAGATGCGGGAGACGCGCAGGCCGGTGTTGCCGAGACGAACATACTGCATGGGGGCTCCCTTCGTGGTTCGTGGGGGGTGTTTGGCGATTCATGGTGTTAGCGGGGCTGGAAAGCCCGGCCACGTTTGGGTCTGACATAACGGCCGTAACCAGGGGCGATGCGGCTCCATCGTTATAATCGTATCCACTATGAGCGAAGGCAAGCGCACGCAAAGTCCGACGGCCAAGGGGCTGGATCGCCGCGCGCTCAAGTACAGCGCGTCGATCTCGTATGACCAGCGACTGTACCGCCACGATATCGCCGGGTCGATTGCGCACGCGCGAATGCTGGGCAAGCAGGGGATCATCCCGGCCGAGGACGCCGATCTCATCGTCGGCGGACTCGAGGAGATCCGCGAGGAGATTGACGCCGGACGCTTTGACTGGCGCGACGACCTCGAGGACATACACCTAAACATCGAGTCGCGCCTGCGGGAGAGGATCGGCGATGCTGGCGCGCGTTTGCACACCGCTCGCTCACGCAACGACCAGGTGGCCACGGACGTGCGCCTGTTCGTGATGGAGGCTTGCGATGGCGTCGTCGATGGCCTGCACGACGTCCAGCGGGCGCTGCTGGAGCTGGCCCAAATCAACGAAGACGTTGTCATGCCGGGCTACACGCACATGCAGCGCGCCCAGCCGGTGTTGTTAGCACACCACTTGCTCGCTTACTTCGGGATGCTGGACCGGGACACCGGGCGTTTTGCTAACGCGAGGCACTGTGCAGATGAGCTGCCGCTTGGCTCGGGGGCTTTGGCCGGTGTGCCGTATGACATCGACCGTGAGTTTGTGGCGAGAGAGCTTGGTTTTAGCCGGGTGTCTCGAAACAGTATCGATGCGGTGAGCGACAGGGACTTCGCCGTCGACTACCACGCGGCGGCGGCGACGACGATGATGCACATTTCGCGCCTGGCGGAGGAGATCGTCCTCTGGTCGAGCGAGGAGTTTGGGTTCGTGAAGCTCCCTCTCGACTTCTCGACGGGGTCGAGCATCATGCCGCAGAAGCGCAACCCGGACATCGCCGAGCTGGCCCGCGGGCGAACCGGTCGGGCGTACGGCAACCTGATGTCGATACTGACGACGCTGAAGGGCCTGCCGCTCGCATACAACCGCGACCTGCAAGAAGACAAGCAACCGCTCTTTGAGACGACCGACGTGATGCTCTCAACGCTGGAGGTGTTTGCGGCGATGCTCCCTCGCCTGCAGGTCAACCGCGAGCGCGCGGAGAAGGCTGCGGCTGGCGCGGGCTACTTGCTGGCGACGGACGTGGCGGACTACCTCGTGCGGAAGGGCGTGCCGTTCCGCGACGCGCACGCCGTAGTCGCGGAACTAGTGCGCCATGCGGAGTCGCAGAAGAAGGCGTTGTCGGCGCTGACGGTGGACGAGTACAGGCGTTTCTCGCCGGAGTTCCAGGAAGATATCCTCAAGCTGGACGTGCACTCGTCGATTGAAGCGCGGAATGTGGTCGGCGGGACGGCGCCGGGGCGCGTGAAAGCAGCGCTCGCAGATGCGAAGGCGCGGCTGGAGTCGGCCTCGTGACGCTCGTGAAGATTGCGCCGTCGATCGTGTCGGCGGACTTGTCGCGGCTGGCGGATGAGGTGCGCGCTTGCGAAGAGGCTGGCGCCGAGTACCTGCACATCGACGTGATGGACGGGCGGTTCGTGCCTGCGATAACGATCGGCTGGCCGATTGTGGAGGCGATCCGCAAGTGCACGGGGCTGGTGCTCGACATTCACCTGATGGTGGTCGAGCCAGAGAAACAGATCGGCCGATTCATGGACGCGGGCGGCGACATCATCAATGTGCACGTGGAAGCGGCGACGCACCTGCACCGCATCGTGCAAGAGGTGCACGGGCGAGATAAGAAGGCGGGCGTTTGCCTGAACCCCGGCACGCCGGTCTCGACGCTGGACGTGATCCTGCCGGAGATCGAGCAGGTGATGGTGATGTCGGTGAACCCGGGAGCTTCCGGGCAGAAGTTCATCGAATCAGCGCTGCCGAAGTTGGAGCTGCTGCGAGCGGTGATCGACGAGAACGGCTATCGCGCGGAGATCGAGCTGGACGGCGGTGTGACGGCAGGAAACGTCTCAAGGTGCGCGGCGGCTGGAGCGGACGTTCTGGTAGCGGCGAGCGCGATCTTCAACGAGAGGGCGTCGATTGGGGAGAACATCCGCGGGCTGCGGGATGCGGTGAGCGTGCTGCGGGCTTAGCGCTTACTTGGCGGTGGCGCGGACGTTCTTCGTGGTGGTACGCAGGCAGCGGGTGCAGATCTTGATGCGCAGGGGGACGCCTTCGATGACGAAGGTTTTGGCCTGGATGTTGGGCTTGAACGTGCGGTTGGTACGCGGGGCTTGACGCTCCCAGCGCCCGGAGTGTTTGTGGCGGATATTGTGGCCGAAGCCGGTTCGTTTGTTGCAGACGTCACACTTAGCCATAGTCGTACCTTCGCAAAGCTTTGAATTGAATGGGGCGCGCCTGATAGAATTGCGCCGCGAGTCATGGTAACAAACGCCGCACAGACGGGCAACACGAAGGATATCTACGCAAAGGCCGGCAGGACTCGCCCCTAGATGCCAGATCGGGGTGATTTGCTGTCCCTGGACGGCCCCGGAGTACGGGATATGTTCGCCGCCGCGGCGGCTTGGCTGGAGCGCAACAAAGAGCAGGTTAACGCGATCAACGTCTTCCCTGTGCCAGACGGCGACACGGGGACGAACATGTCCCTCACAATGCGCTCGACGATGGAGGAGGCGCAAAAGTGCATCGATCCCAGCGCGGGAGCCATGATGGCGGCGATGTCGCACGGGGCGCTAATGGGCGCTCGCGGGAACTCAGGGGTGATCCTTTCGCAGATATTGCGGGGGGCTGCGCGGGCTACGAAGGATGCGAAGACGCTGGACTCGCGGGGATTGGCGGCGGCGTTTACGGAGGGTTCAAACGCGGCTTACCAGGCGGTGACGAAGCCGACTGAGGGGACGATCCTCACGGTGATTCGAGAAGTTGGCGCAGCGGCTACAGCCGCAGCGAACGGAGGCTCGCCGGCGCTGCTGACGCTGCTGGAGACGGCCAGCGAGACGGCGAAGGAGAGCGTCGCGAAGACGCCGACGCTGTTGCCGATCCTGGCGCAGGCCGGCGTCGTCGATGCGGGCGCGCAGGGGTTGAGCGTGCTAATCGAAGGGATGCTGAAGCACCTGCGCGGCGAAGAGATCGAGGCGGCGGTGTCGTCTGGAGCGCACGTTGAGCACGAGTGGTTGTCTGCGGTTGATCAGCGGCACCAGGTGGAGGCGTCGCCGTATGGCTATTGCCTCGAGGTTCTGTTGGAAGGGCAGTCGATCGACGTGACGTCGCTGCGAGACGAGATTATGGGACTCGGCGACTCGGCGATTGTGGTGGGTGATGAGACGCTCGTGCGGATACATGTGCACACGGATGATCCGGGCGCGGTATTGAGCAAGGGGACGGCGCTGGGGCAACTGGCGCAGGTGAAAGTCGACAACATCAACCGGCAGGCGGCCCGCTTCGTGGAGATGCACCAGGCAGCGGCACAAACGCCCGCCCCGCCGGCGACGATTTCGTGCGTGGCGGTGGCGCCAGGCGATGGGCTGGCGGACGTGTTCCGATCGACGGGCTGCGAGCAGGTGATCTCCGGTGGACCGACGATGAACCCAAGCACGGGCGACATCCTGGCGGCGATCGACGCATGCCGCTCGGACTACGTTGTGGTGCTGCCGAACGACAAGAACATCATCCTGGCGGCGGAGCAGGCGATTGCGATGACTAAGAAGGACGCGCGGGTTGTGAAGTCGCGGTCGGTGCCGCAGGGGCTGGCGGCGATGCTCGCTTCAAACCCGGACGATGCTTTCGAGAAGAACGTAGCGGAGATGGAGGCGGCGCTCGGCTCGGTGCGGACGATCGAGATAACGCGGGCAGCTAGATCCACCAACGTCGATGGTGTGGAGGTAGAGACGGGCCAGGCGATCGCCATCGTCGATGACAAGCTCGTCGTGGCGACGGAAGACGCCGACGATGCGCTGATCGAGGCGCTGGGGCCGATTGCCGTAGACGGCACGAGCCTGGTGACGCTGTACTATGGCTCCGAGATGGATGTGGATAAAGCTGAGGCCGTTGCGTCCCGTATCCGCGACTCGATCGCCGGGCACGAGGTGGAGGTCGTCCGGGGTGGGCAGCCGCACTACCTGTACATTGCGTCTCTAGAATAGCGACGCGATATACTGGGCCGCGGAGGGCCCCGCCATTGTCTATAGGAATCGTTACTGACAGCACGTCTGACTTTCCGCCCAAGCTTGCCCAGGAGCTCGGCGTTTCAGTTGTTCCGCTCAGCGTCATCTTTGGCGATGAGGATTTCAGTACGTTGTACGTGACGACCGCCCTG
>JBDTOK010000008.1:0-29857 GCA_039933275.1 Chloroflexota bacterium
TGAACGTCGAGTTCTGCGCCGGGTCCAGCACCTCCAGCAGCGCCGAGGCCGGGTCGCCGCGGAAGTCCGTACCGAGCTTGTCGATCTCGTCAAGCATCATCAGCGGGTTATTCGTACCAGCGCGGCGTAGCTCCTGGATGACCCGCCCTGGCATCGCGCCGACGTAAGTCCGGCGGTGGCCGCGGATCTCCGCCTCGTCCCGAACGCCGCCTAGCGACACGCGGATGAACTTTCGTCCGAGCGCGCGCGCGATCGATTGGCCCAGCGAAGTCTTGCCGGTACCGGGCGGGCCGACGAAACAGAGGATCGGGCCCTTCGTCTCGCCGCCCTTCAGCTTGAGCACGGCCAGGTAGTCCAGGATGCGACGCTTCACCTTCTCGAGCCCGTAATGGTCCTCGTCCAGCACCTGCGCCGCCAGCTTGATGTCGAGCACGTCGTCCGTGTGCTTGTTCCACGGCAGGTCCGCGATCCACTCCAGGTAACTGCGCGACACCTGGTACTCCGGCGAGATCGTCGGGATCTGCGCCAGGCGCTGGATCTCGCGGTCGGCTTCCTTGCGCACCTCTTCCGGCAGGTTCGAGTCGTCCAGGCGCTGGCGTAGCTCCGCAAGCTCCGGTGTTGTCTCCTCGCCAAGCTCCTTCTGGATCGCCTTCATCTGCTCACGCAGGATGAACTCGCGCTGGCGCTTGTCCAGCTCGCCGCGGACGTCCTGGTGGATCTTCGACTGCACTTCCAGCACTTCCAGCTCGTGCCGCAGCAGCGATCCGACCAGGTTCAGGCGATCGTTCACATTGAGCTGCGCCAGCACTTCGTAGCGGTCTTCCGGCTTCAGCGGGAGGTTGGCCGCCACAAAGTCGGCCAGGGCGGACGGATCGGCGATGTCCGCCACCGCCGCGCCGAGCTCGTTCGGGAGAGTGTCGGAGAGGGCCACGACGCGCTGGAAGCGGTCGATCGTGTCGCGCATCACCGCTTCCAGCTCCAGCGAGCGGTCGACGTAGTCTTCAAGCGGCTCGATGCGGGCCTTAATCGGCGGCCCAACGTCCGCAACCGCCAGCAGGCGAATGCGCTGGCCGCCCTGCAGGATCGCATGCACGGAGCCGTCCGGGGACTTCGCCATGCGCACCACGGTGGCCACCGTCCCGATCTCCCGGAAGGCGCCTGGTGTTGGCTCCGCCGTCGCCGGCTCGTCCGACATCTGCGGCTGCTCCTGCGAGAAGATGGCCAGCATCTTGTCGCCGGCGTTGGCCGCGCTGTCGATCGCCTTCACATCGCGCTCTTCTGACGCGAGCACAGGCATCAGTTGCTGCGGGTAGACGATGTTCGTGCCGCTGGGGATGACCGGCAGCTCGCTCGGGATATGGACCTCGGAGCGGGGATCTGCGGACGCGGGAGTCTGCTCTTCGGTGGGCAGCTTATCTTCGGCTATCGGAGCCCTATCTTCTGTCAACTGGTCCCCTTCGCTTACGGGTGCCTGGGGAGCGGGTTAGCGGACCACGATTCTGAGCTGCCGGCCCCGGCGTTGCTCTGACTTCGGAAGCGTAATCTGCAGGATGCCGTCCTTATAGACGGCCGTGAGCTTCTCCGGGTTAACTTCCGCGGGCAGCAATATCTCCCGCTGGAAGGGGCCATTTGCGATTTCCATCTGGAAGTAGGCGCGCCGCACCGGCCCGGCCACCGCTTTTCGATGCCCGCGGATCAGCATGTGCCGGCCCTCAACTTCGATCTCGATCTCTTCTTCGGGGATGCCGGCGATTTCCATAACGACGACGACGTCGCTCTCCGTCAAGTACACATCGACGGGTGGCTCCATGTACGGAGCGCTGAAGTTCGGGCTACCGGGGATGCCCGCGAAGAGGCTTCGTCGCGCGCGATCGAAGCGGTCCTGGATTCGAGACTCGATTCCCGAGAATTCTTCTGTTCTCCTGGCCATCTCGAACCTCCGCTGCTCTGCTCAGTCGACCTGGACGATCATCTCGACTTCGACGGCGATGTTCATCGGGAGCTCCGCCATGCCCACGGCGCTACGGGCGTGGCGGCCGTTTTCTCCAAACAATTCTATCAGCAGATCAGAGGCTCCGTTCATCACCACGTGCTGTTGTGCGAAGCCAGACCCGCTATTTACGAACCCGAGGAGCTTAACGATCCGCTTAACCTTGTCCAGCTCCCCGATCGTCTCCTGCAGAGACGCTAGGCAATAGAGAGCGCAGAGCTTCGCGGCCTCTTTACCTTCGTCGATGCTTAGCTCTGCGCCGATCTTGCCGGTGATGAACGAACCGTCCGCCTTCAGCGGCCCGCCGCCCGACACGAAGACCAGATCGCCCGCGCGGACGGCGCCAACGTACGAGCCGGCCGAACTGCGTTTCGGCAGCGCCAGGCCCAGCTCGGCCAACTTCTTCTCGACGTTCAACAGCTACTTGCCCTTCTTGCCGTTAGTCGACGGTTTGTCTTTACCGTTCGTGGATGCCTTAGGTTCGGCGAGCTTGCCACCCTTCTGGTACTTGGCCGGCTTGCGCTCGATACCATCGCCGTTCTCGGTGTCTTCCTCGCCGTTCGCGCCCATCGGCAGCGGCAGCGAGTCGTACTCCTTGCTCATGTCGATCACGGCGACCGCTGCGACGCGGTCGTCGCCGACATCCATCAGCTTTACGCCTTGCGTCGGCCGTCCCTGCAGCGAGATGTGCGCCACAGGTGTCCGCAACACAATTCCCGCCTCCGAGATGAAGATGACTTCGTGATCCGGGTCTACCATTCGCGCAGTAATCAGGTCGCCGCTCTTGGGGTGCGTCTTAAACGTGATCACGCCTTGCCCGCCGCGGCCGTGCACCGGGTAGTCGTCCACAGGCGTCCGCTTGCCATGGCCTTGCGCGCTCACCACAAGCAGCGCCATGTCCTTCTCCACCACCGCCATCGCGATCACCTTGTCGCCGGAGCGGAGGTTGATTCCCCGCACACCGCCTGACAACCGCGAGGCCGAACGCAGCTTGCTCACGTTGAATCGAATCGCCTGGCCCTTGCCAGTGACGATGATGATGTCGTCCGCGTCGCTGCAAATGCGCGCGGAGACGAGCTCGTCCTTCGCCTCAAGGTCCATTGCGATCAGTCCGTCCTTCCGCACGTTGGCGAAGTTCTTCATCGGAGTCTTCTTCACCTCACCGGCCTGCGTCGCCATCACCATGAAGTCGTGCGAAACGTCGGCGGGCACGCGGATGACCGTGGTGATCGTCTCCTTCTGATCCATCATCAAAAGCTGCATCAGCGAAACGCCGCGCGCCTCGCGCTTGCCTTCGTCCACTTCGTACGTCTTCACCTGGAAGCAGCGTCCGCGGTCCGTGAAGAAGATCAGCTTATCGTGCGTGTCCGCCACGATCAGGTGACGGATGTCGTCGTCCTCCTTCGTCTTGGCGCCGATAATGCCGACGCCGCCGCGCCTCTGGGAGCGGTACGTGCTCAGCGGGATGCGCTTGATGTAGCCTCGCGATGAGATTGTGACGACGACTTCCTGGTGCGCCACGAGGTCTTCTTCGGAGAAGTCCTCAGGCTCCTGCTCCATGATTACAGTCTTGCGGGCGTCGCCGAATTTTTCCTTCAGCTCGATTGCGTCGTCCTTGATCAAGAAGTCGATCTTGCGCGGGTTGGCGAGCAGGTCTTCCAGGTAGGCGATCTGCTTTTGCAGCTCCCCGTACTCCTCCTGGATCTTGCTCGCCTCCAGCTTGGCCAGGCGGCGGAGCTGCATGTCCAGCACGGCCTGCGCCTGCAGGTCGGACAGCTCGAACGGATTGGCCATGAGCTTGGCCTTGGCGTCCTCAGCCGAATCTGCGCCGCGAATCGTCTTGATGACGAGATCGAGCATGTCGATCGCCTTGAGCAGTCCCTCGAGGATGTGCGCGCGAGCCTTCGCCTTGTCCAGGTCGAACTCTGTGCGGCGGCGGATGACGATGCGTCGGTGCTCGATGTATGACTCGAGGATCTTCTTGATGCTCACCGTCCGAGGCTGGCCATCGACCAACGCGAGCATGTTTACTGCAAAGGCGGACTGCATCGCCGTGCGCTTGTAGAGCGCGTTTAGCAACTGTCGTGGCTGCGCCTCGCGCTTCAGCTCGATGACGATGCGCATGCCGTGGCGGTCTGACTCGTCGCGCAGGTCAGCGATGCCCTCAATCTGCTTGGCCCGCACGAGGTCGGCAATCTTCTCGATCAGCGTCGCCTTGTTGGTCTGGTACGGCAGCTCGGTCACGATGATCGAGTTGCGGTTGGCCTTCTGGCTCTCCTCGATGTGCACCTTGGCCCGCGTTACGATGCGCCCACGGCCGTCGGAGTACGCCATGCGAATCGCATCGCGCTTTTCCGTCGTCGGGCCGGTGCCGTCGGTGCTCGGCACGCGCACGGTCTCGTAGCGGAAGATGATGCCGCCGGTCGGGTAGTCCGGCCCCTTCACAATGTCCGCGAGGTCCCCATTCGTCAGCTCAGCGTTGTCGATCAGTGCCGAGATTGCGTCGCACAACTCGCTGACATTGTGCGGCGGAATGTTCGTCGCCATACCGACGGCGATGCCGGACGATCCGTTCGCCAGCAAGTTCGGCAGCCGCGCGGGCAGCGGCATCGGCTCCTGATGCTCGCCCGTGAAGTTAGGCGTGAAGTCGACGGTGTTCTTCTCGATGTCCGCCAGCAGCTCCATCGCGATCGGCGAGAGCCGCGCTTCCGTGTACCGATAAGCAGCGGGTGGGTCGCCGTCCACGGATCCGAAGTTCCCCTGGCCATCCACCAGCGGGTAGCGCATGTTGAAAGGCTGCGCCAGGCGGACCATCGCGTCGTAGATCGGCGCGTCGCCGTGCGGGTGGTACTTACCGATAACCTCACCGACGACGGTGGCGCTCTTCTTGTAACTGCTGCCCGGCCTCATGCCCGCCTGGTCCATCGCATAGAGGATCCGGCGTTGCACCGGCTTCAGGCCGTCGCGGATGTCGGGAAGCGCGCGCGCCACGATTACGCTCATCGCGTAGTCGAGGTACGACGACCGCATCTCCGTTTCGATGTTGATCGGGAGCGTGTTGCCGATAGGGAACGCTTCGAGGGTCATGAGGTCTCCTTTGAGACGAACGGGGTGTTGGTGGCAGCGATGTTCGCTGCGGCAAGGCATGTGGCTACCGAGGTGAGATTTCCTTGCACATACATATTATACCGGAAAACCCGCCGTTTTGCAGCATACCGATAAGCAAAATGAGCAGTTCTTCTAAGATGCCGCTGCAACGCTCGATAAGTCTTCCCGTCCTGCTTTACGGTCGTCGCCGATTTGGAGCGAAAGACCGAATCACGTGCGGGGTTGGCACCTGAGTTCAGACACATGCCACATCAAGAAAGGCGACCGATCATTTGAATCCGGCCTCTCCACAATCGGGACGACACGCCCTACACCCAACTATTCTCATCGTGAGTGCGATAATCTCCGCGCTCGCGATCGCTACCTTGCTGCTCGTCCGTCAGGGCCAACCGGCACAGGCTGCGCAGAGCGACATTCTGATAACCGCCCTCAGCTGCGACACAGCGCCGGAGTTCGTCCGCATCCATAACTACAGTGGCACCAGCGAATCGATGTCCGGCGTCCTCCTGCAGAGCGATCCGGGCCAGAGCTTCAACCTCGGGGCTCTCGTTGCGACGATTGGCGCGGGCCAGACGCTCGAGTTCCAGAGTTTTACGGGCTCCGCCACCAACGCCGGCGCCGGCATCTACAAGTTCAGCGGCAGCGCCATCTTCCGCAACAGCGATCCCACGGACTACGCGCGCCTTGTGCGTCCCGGCGCCGCTGATAACCAGGTGAACTGCGGCTCAGCCATCGTCACCCCCAGCCCGTCGCCAACGCCAACCGCCACTTCCACGCCGAGCCCGACGCCCACACCAAGTCCAACCCCCACGCCGACGCCCACCCCCACGCCATCGCCGACGCCAACCCCATCGCCAACGCCCGTCCCCCCGAACGACCAGGTCCTGATCAGCGAGCTGAGCTGCGACTCCACACCTGAGTTCGTCCAGGTCCACAACTACAGCGGCGTTTCCGTCGCCCTGACCGGCTTCACCTTGCTCAGCGACCCGGCCCAGAGCTACAACCTGGATACGCTGGTAGCCGCAATCGGGCCTGGCCAAACCCTTGAGTTCCAGAGCGGTACGGGCGCGGCGACAGACGTCCTCGCCGGCACCTACCGCCTGACAGGCAACTTCATCTTCCGCAACAACGACCCGACGGACTACGCGTCCCTGTCGCGCCCCCTCGCCACCGACAACCTGATCCACTGCGGCAGTACCGACACCCCATCACCCACACCAACGGAAACCCCATCGCCGTCTCCAACCGCAAGCCCATCACCGTCGCCAACCCCAACCGACACGCCGTCACCCACACCAACCGATACGCCGTCGCCCACACCAACCGACACGCCGTCACCAACCCCAACTGACACGCCGTCGCCAACCCCAACGGACACACCGTCGCCCACACCAACCGACACGCCATCGCCCACACCAACCGACACGCCATCGCCCACACCAACGGACACGCCGTCACCCACACCAACCGATACGCCGTCACCCACCCCAACCGACACGCCGTCGCCCACACCAACCGATACGCCGTCGCCGACACCAACCGATACGCCGTCGCCGACACCAACCGATACGCCGTCACCCACCCCAACCGATACGCCGTCACCCACACCTACTCTGACGCCTACCCAAGCGCCGGCGCATGAGACACGAACACCCGGTCCGACGAACTCAACGCAAGCAGCTGCGCCGAGCCTCAGCCCTTCCGAGGCGCCGTCTCAGCCGCCCAGCGCGTCACCAACTTCAACGCCGATAGTGGCAACAGCCTCGCCGGCACCAACTCCGACTTCCACGCCCAGCGTCACGAGTACACCAACACCTCAATTCGGCGACGTCGATTGCGACGGCTCGATCGGCGATAGCGATGTCGTCGCGGTGCTGGGGATAATTGCGAGCTTCGCGAGCCCCGCCAACTGCGCAGCCTCAGGCGACATCGATTGCAACGGTGGTACCGATGTCATGGACGTGCTTGGTCTGCTGCGTTATCTGTCCGGCTTGCAAACGCTCGCGGGTTGCGGCGAACCGGCGTCCGGCTAGACTTGCTGCGTTAGTCGGGGCGGCAGGCGGCGACAAACGCCTCGAACAGAGGCTGCGATTCTTTGCGGATCTCCGGCCGTTCCGGGTGCCACTGCACCCCACAGACCCATCGGTGCTTCTCGCTCTCCATCGCCTCGACGTAGTCGTGCGCGGTCGCTACAGGGCGCAGGCCCTCGCCCAGGCGGTCTTGCGTGATGCCCTGGTGGTGCCGCGAATTCACTTTCACCGGATCGCTGCCATAGACCGCCCCCAGCCTCCCCTGCTCGAACGAAACGTCGTGCCAGCTGGAGTCGCCGGTGTCCGTCCAGCGGTGCGTGTCGTCCGCGATGTGCTGCAAGAGCGACCCGCCCATCCCGACGTTCAGCAACTGGTGCCCGCGGCAGATCGCCAGCACCGGGATGTCCTGGTCCAGCGCCTGCATCAGCAGCCTCATCTCCTGGGCGTCTCGGTCTTCGTGCGGGCGGTCCGTAAAGGAGCCGCGCTTCTCGCCGTAAAGCTTAGGGTTAACGTCGACGCCGCCCATCAGCAGGAACCCCTGCGTGTCCTTGGGCAGCTTCTTGCCGTCCACAAGCTGGCAGCGCGCCCCGGCCATCTCCAGCGAGTCGAGGTAGTACCCCGTCCGCTCCCACGTCGGCGCCTTCCAGTGGGGAATCGCGATCAGCGGCTTGTTGCTAGTCGTCACGCTGGTCAGTTTACAGCCTTGACGGAAATAGGGGATGACGCCGGCACAGCCGCCAACGCCATCCCCATTTCCGATTTCCCATTTCCTACATCGCCAGCACGCCCAACCACGGGTGGTCCGGCTCCACCCTCGCGATCGTCTCCGTCAACCACGCCTTCTGCTCCGGTGTGAGCGTTGGGACCATCCGCTCGAAGTCGACGTGGTCGCGCGGGCGGAGGTAGTGCCGTGTGCCCTTGTACGCCGTCGCTTTGAAAAACAACAGCACTTCCGGCACGGCGGTGGGCAAACCCCACGGCGACTCTGCGACAAAGCGGTCCAATGCGACGGTCACGCGTGGCGAGTCGCGCAGAACCCACTCCCCGTGCTCTCGCGGGTTGACGACGATCTCCAGGCCGAATCCGTCCTCGGCGAGCAAAGCCCCGCCTTCTGGGATCGGAGCATTGTCCTCCGGCGCTCGGCAGTGAAGATGCGCGGGCTGGGAAAGCTTGCGCCCATCCCACAGCTTGTTCGTATCGGTATCGGCGAGTTCGCCATCGTGCGCCACCATCTGCCAGCCCGCCATGTGTTTAAACAACGCCGCTCCCGCGTCTTCGAAGACCGCGATGTCCAAATCGCCATGCTCGCGTGTGACGCGGCCAAGCCAGGCGTCGACGGCCCAACCGCCGCAGAGGATCCAATCGGATGGAAACGCGGACATCACCTCTGCGATGCGCGCGACGTTTTCCGGCGTCTCACCTGAGACATTGGTAGTCAAAAGATGCTCCTTGTGTGTTGCGCACGACCGGCCACAGCCGCGACGGCGCTATCGGAAGTCGATATTCGGGAAAGAGCGCACCCGATTTCGAGCGGAAGGTTCTAGGCTAAGCCGCTCGGACGGGGCGCACCGGAGTCGTGATCTGCATTCTGGTGGCCCTCCTTGTGTGTTGCGGAAAGTCTAGCACGATTCCAGCGCGCCGGTTGTTAGCGATTCGCCGCCATCACAAGCAGGAACTCGTACACGAGGTTCGCCGCCAGCAGCGCCGTGATCTCCGCCGAGTCGTAGGCCGGCGCCACCTCTACCACGTCGAAGCCAACGAGCTGCAGGCCGCTCAGGCCGCGCACCAGGTCGACGATCTCGCGGCTCGTTAGCCCCGCCACCTCCGGCGTACCAGTCCCCGGCGCAAACGCAGGGTCCACGCTGTCAATGTCCAGCGATACGTACACCGGCAGTTTGGCCCGAGCACGGATGTCGGCCAGCGTCGCCGCCACGCCCTGCTCCGCGAATTCGCTGGCCGTCAGCAAGTGAAAGCCCGCCGCTCGCGCCTCGTCGACAAGGTTGGACGAGATCGAGCCGCGGATGCCAATCTGCACCGACGCGTTCGGGTCGATCAGCCCCTCTTCGTGCGCTCGGCGGAACACCGTCCCGTGGTGGTACGGCCGCTCCGGCACGCCCGGCCAGTAGTCCGGGTGCGCATCGAAGTGGACCAGCGACATCTGGCCGTGTTGCTTATGCAGCGCGCGCAGCACCGGAAGCGTCGTCCCGTGGTCACCGCCCAACACCACCGGAAACACTCCCGCGTCGGCGATCACGCTGAACTCGCGCCCGAGGTGTTCCAGCGTCTGCTCGATGTAGCCGGGGTAGACGTCGAAGTCGCCGTAGTCGACCACGCGCAGTTTGTCGAATGGCGGTTCTACCAGCGCCCCGTCCCAGTGGTGCGGCCGCAGCTGCCCGCTGGCGTCGCGGATCGCCCGCGGGCCAAACCGCGCGCCAGAGCGGTATAGCGTCGACATGTCCATCGGCACGCCCACGATCGCCACGTCGGCCTTCGAAAGGTCGCGCGTCGCCGGACAGCGTGCAAACGTGTACGCGCCGCCATATCGCGGACCGCGCTGCCATTCGGCTGGGAGCAGTCGATCGTCACTCATGGCGCGATGATAGCGCACCGACGGCAAAGAGAAAGGCCGGGCACTTGGCCCGGCCTCTAGTCTGCTGCGCTGCTTCTACTCTTCGTTCTCGTCGTCGAGGTCAATCGCCGGCGCGTTCCCCCGCCGTCCGAGGTCGATCATGCCGGTGTCTTCATCGGCGTCATCGGGCTCGGAGGCGCTGCTGCCCGCCCACTCGTCGGGCTCGTCGCCGTCGTCGGTGAAATCTCCATCGTCAGCGTCGTTGCGCACCATGCGCTCCTTCACGTACGGCCGGAACGATTCCGTGATCGTCGGCGGGAAGCTGAGCTTGCCCGTCTGCGAGCTGTTCTGGAACGTCTCCCGGATGAACACCTTGACGTTGGTCTCGTCCAACGTTGAGATCGCCGCGATGTACTCGTTGCCGGCGTCGATCAGCTTGACCAGCCGCTGGCCCAGCCGCGGCTCGACTTCGCCGAGCTGCTCACCGTCGATCGACTTGATGACGAGCTTCGTCTTCTTCACGTCGATGATCACCATGTCGCCAGCTGTCATTCCGGCGGCAATCTCCATGTCCGGTCGCACGAGCGTCGTGACGCCCGTCTTGCCCGTCTCCTCGATGAACATCTGCGGAGAGATCTTCTGCGTGCCAGGGCGTGGCGGAGCAGACGCCTTCTTCAGCGTCGCCAGCCGTGCCAGGTTCTTCTGGGCGATCGTATTCAGCGGGTCCGCCTCCAGCGCCTTCGTGTAGGCCTGCTTGGCCTCCCGGTATCGTCCAAGCTCCGTCTGGGCCTTACCCAGCCGGTTGTAGGCGTCGACGTCCTTCGGGAAGTCTTCGAGAATCTGCTTATTGATCTGGGCGGCTTCCTGCCACTTCCCATGCAGCGCCAGGTCGATCGCCACCTCTGACCGCTGCCTCTTTGCTCTTGTTCGTTCCTCTGCCTGGAAGACCATTTTTTACCTTTCCCGCGCTCTTTCTAGGCTCAAACCTATGCTCTCTGAGTCGCCGATTCTATGTCCGCATGGCTATAAATCGCAAGGGGCGAACTGCACTTCTTGCACCCCTATAACGTGAGGTGTACAGGAAAGGTTCACCCGGCTGCTACTGTAAGACGACCGTCCTCAGGTGTTGTTACCTGATTGCAACAGAGTTAATGATTGCTAATCGAGCCAGGCGGCTCCGGGGGCCTCTATCAACAAAATAAGCCCGGCCCTGGGGATAACGTCTGTGACCCACCTCACAGCCAGCTGTCGCGGCATCTCGACCGGAGCCGAAAGCGGAGCGGAGAGACCCCATCGCCTCGCGCACGCCAACGCGACCCCAGCCAGCGCAGACTGCGCTAGAATGAACCCTCACCAAGGAGGACGACAATGGCCGATGGAACACTGGACTCCGTGGACCGACTGCGCGAGGTCTACCGCGCGCCCTCCCAAACCTCGCTGGACAAAGAGATCGACCACCTCGACTCCCACTGCCGCGACTTCATCGCCCACGCTCCGATCGCCGTCCTCGCTTCCGCCGGGGCGGACGGGCAGGTTGACGCGTCGCCAAAGGGCGGGCCGTCCGGCTTCGTCGCCGTCCTCGACGACAAGCACCTCGCACTCCCAGACATGACTGGCAACAACCGGTTGGACACAATGCAGAACGTCGTCAACGGCGGCTGCGTCGCGTTGCTCTTCATGATCCCCGGCGTTGACGAAACCCTGCGCGTCAACGGCAAGGCCACCGTCAGCGTCGATCGCGCGGTGCTCGACGCATGCCCGGTGAACGGCATGCCGGCCAATGTCGCCATCGTCGTCGAAGTGCAAACGGCGTTCATCCGCTGCGCTAAGGCACTGCGCCGCAGCGGCATCTGGCAACCGGAGCGCTGGCCGGACGTCTCGGAGCTGCCGTCGCCCGCGTGCATGCTAAAGGACCACATCGGCCTGGACGTGAGCACCGAGGACACCCAGCGTAGGCTGGACGCATCCTACGCCGCCACAACGTGGACAATGGCAGGCCCACCGCGCGAATAGACACCGCCCCATTTCCCATTTCCCATTTCCCATTTCCCAAATTCACTAGCAATGCCGCCACGCGACGCGAGCGGTAAGCCGGTAGTCCAACCAAAACAGGGGGACACGAATGGTCGGGGTGCGCAGACTCGAACTGCGGACCTCACGGTCCCGAACCGTGCGCTCTACCTAGCTGAGCTACACCCCGACGTGAGAAACGAAACCGCCCGCCTAGGCGGACGGCCTTGCGTATGTTAGCAAAGCAACTTGAAGGGTGTCGAGGCGGATTTGAACTCGCGGACCTTCCGCCTGAGGCGGACGCACTACCTGGCTGAGCTACACCCCTCCCGAATAGTGGAGACGATCCCGCCATCAACCGGCCCCTTAGCCCAAGCGAAGTGCCCCTCGCCCACGAAGTGGGAGAGGGGTTAGGGGTGAGGGAAACGTCCCCCAGTGTTAAACTCTCGCCTAACAGTGCCCTCCCAGCGAGCGCCACACCCGCATGCAGACTGAGCCCGCAGCACGCGGCTTCCTCTATAACGTCAACGTCGTTTTCCTTTCGCAGATTGGCATCTACGGCTTCGCCTTCCTGTACCGCGTCGTCCTCGCGCGAGGGCTGGGGGACACCGGGCTCGGCACCTATTCGCTGTTTTACGTCGGCGTGCTCGTCGCGGGCGGGATCGCCAACCTGGGCATCGGGCTCGGCAACATCTACTTCCTGAACAAGGGAACGTACGCCTACCGAGTCCTCCTCTCGAACAGCCTCGCCGTCATGTTCTGGACGGCCATCGTCACTTCGTTCATCGTCGCCGCCTGGGCGCTCGTCTTCGGCCGCGACCTCTTCATCGCCGGCGACGCCTACTGGCTCTGGGCCGCCGCCCTGCCTGCGGTCGTTGGCTACACGATCCTCACCTCGTTCTTGCACGCGCGCAGCCGCTTCACCGCGTTGCAGACGCTCGCGGTCATCCAGGGCGCCATGGCGTTTGTCGCGATCGCCGTCCTTGACGCCACCGACAACCTCACCGTTGGCAAGGCGATCTCCGCGTGGACTGGCTCATTCGTCGCCGCCGACGTCATCTGCCTCGTGCTGATCGGACTGCGCAACATCGATCTGCCGCGCGTCGTCGTGCCGGAGATGGACGTCCTCCGCGAGCAGGTTCGATACGGCGTGCAGGGCCAGATGGCGAACATGGCCGCGCTCTTCAACTACCGCATCGACCAGTTCATCGTCGCCGCCTTCGTATCGAGGGCCGGCGTCGGTCACTACACCGTCGCCGTCGGCCTGAGCGAGAGCGTCTGGTGGATTTCCTCCGCCGTTTCGCTTGTAATGCTGCCCCGCCTCACCGCCATGTCGGAAGTCGACGCGCAGGAGGTGACGCCACTCGCCTGCCGCAACACGCTGTTCATCAGCCTGATCGCCGGTCTGGGCGTGCTCATCGTCTCCCCCGTGGCGATTAAGGTGCTGTTCGGCTCGCAGTACTACCCGGACGCGCTGTGGCCGCTCATCCTGCTGATGCCCGGCATCATCGCCGCCAGTGCCACCCGCGTGCTGGGGAGCTACCTCTTCAGCCAGGGCAAAGTCCTCTACACCACCTATGCCACCGTCATCGCGCTCGGTCTGGACGTCGTCCTCGACTTCGTAGCGGTGCCGCTGTTTAAAGTGCCCGGCGCCGCAGCGATGTCCTCCGTCTCCTACATCTGCGCTCTAATCGCCACCCTCTACTGGTACCGCAAAGTCTCCGGCGGCTCCATCCGCGAAGCCCTCATCTGGCACCCGGACGACCGCGCGCACTACCTGCGCATCCTCCGCCGCTTCCGTCCCGGCGCAGTCGACAAGGAAGAGCCGAAAAGCTAGAATCGACCCAAATGGTCAAAAAGGTCGATTCGGCAAAATCAACCCACGTCTCCCTCACTGACGCCAAACAGCACCTCGGCGAGCTTGTTAAACGTGCCGCATACGGCGGCGAGCGCATCGTCATCGAATTCCGCGGCAGGCCGGTTGCGCAGCTAATCGCCCACTCCGAAACGGAAGAAGTATCTGCACCTAACATCGTGCGCGAGGTGCCAACCCGCTACGGGACAGCCACCCTGATCCTCCCCGCGGACCACTTCGAACGCATGCGCGAAGCCGGCGAACGTATGGCCGCGCTTCGCGAACGCATCCGCGCAGAGAGCGGCATTCAGCCCGACTCGGTCGAGATAATCCGCGAGATGCGTGAGGAGCGGGACCGACAACTTGCTGGTGAGTGACTCCAGCCTGCTCTTAAAATTGGCGATCCCAGAACACGACTCCGAAAGAGCGGAGGCGCTGTGGGACGGCTGGACCGATTCTCAAATCGAGATCGCCGTTCCCGACTTGATCGGATACGAATTCGTGTCTGCAGTCAGGCAAGCCGTCCGTCGCCAGAGAATTACCCCGGCTCGGTCAGAAGAAGCTATACAGACGTTGTTGTCCTTACCTGTTGTCATCTACGAGATGCGGTCGATGCACCGAGCGGCGTGGGATCTCGCAACTCGTATGGACCTGGCCAGCACTTACGATGCCCACTACCTCGCGTTAGCTGACGCCCTCAACTGCGAATTCTGGACGGCGGACGCCCGCCTGCACGCCTCCGTCGCCGACCGCTTCCCGCTGATCCGGCTGCTCGGCGCCTAACGCCCCTTTACCCGCTCCACCAGCACAAGCCAGGCGAAGACCGGTAGAGCCAGTTGCCTGCGCAGCCGCCACGGTTGGCGAAAAAGCCGGTACGCCCATTCCAAACCGGCGCGCCGCATCCAGCGCGGTGCCCGCGACACAGCGCCGGAGATAAACGTAAACGACCCGCCCTCAGCCACCGCCACCTTCACGTCCAGCGACGGCAGGTGCTCGGCGATCCAGAGCTCCTGGCGCGGAAAACCCATTGCTACCAGCAGCACGTCTGGCTTCTCGGCGTTGATCTTAGCTACGACCGCGGCGTTATCGCTCGCTGAGAGGTGCCCCTGGTGCGCTCCAGCGATGCTCAGCCCCGGAAGCCGCTCTCGGATTCGCTTCTCGCTGAGCCGCACCTCATCCTCCGTGCCGCCCAGCAAATACACGCTCAGTCCCGCGCGATCCAGCGCCGATAGCATCTCCCACGTGAAGTCGACGCCGCGCATTGCTTGCGGGAGCGCCCGACCCAGCAACCGCGACGCCCACACGACGCCGACGCCGTCCGCCAGGCAGAGTGAAGCGCCCTGCAGAATCGCGCGAATCTTGGCGTCTTTGCGGGCGCGTGGCATGAACTCCGAGTACGGCTTGACCACGTAGTGTTTGCCGCCCTCCCGCGCCAGCGCCACGACAGCTTCCGCCGCCTTGGCGCGGGTGAGACGGTCAAACTGCAGCCCGAGGATCTCGACGGTGTCGCGCGGCGGCATCACTCGCGCGCCGGCGTTGAGTTGAGCGCCTGGTCCAGCGCCCGAAAGGCGACTTCGGACACGTACCGCGCCCGGATCAGTGCCCGCCCGTTCTGACTGAGGATCTTCCAGCGCACCGGATCGCGCATGAGGTGCGCGATCGCCTCCGCCATCGCCTGGTCGTTGCGCGCGACGATCAGGTGCTCTCCCGCCACGATGTCCAGTCCCGCCGCCGCCTGCGATGTCGCCACGACTGGCACGCCGCGAGCGAGCGCATTCAGCACCTTCAGACGCGTGCCGCCGCCGCTGGTGGTCGCGTCCACGAAGACGCGCGCCGCCTCGTACAGTGACTCCGGATCATCGATCTCGCCGACAAACTCTGCGCCCTCGGTCGATTGCACTCGCTTCCGTAGTGCGTCCGATGCGCCACGCCCGGCGACGATCAGCCGTGCCTCCGCGTACCGCCTGCGAACCAGCGGGAAGACGGTCGACACAAAGCGCTGCACGCCCTCGATGTTTGGCTGCCAGCTGAGCGTCGCCAGGTACAGCACCAGCGGTTGCGTCGTATCGAACGCGGGCGCCGGCGCGTCGAGGAGTGCGCGGTCCGGGATGTTCGGCAGCAGACGGATGCGCTTCGGGTCTCCTCCCAGCTCTCGCAACGAGGCGCAGTCTTCCTCCGAAACGGCGAAGATCACGTCGAAGCGGGCTAGGAGGTCCGCCTCGTACTTCTTCACGCGCGCAGCCTCGCGCGCGGCCAGTGGCTTGCGCGGCCCCGACTCCAGTTCCGCCTGGCGCTCCCACATCTCGTGCTCGGCGTTGTGCTCATGCAGCATCCGCAGGCCGGTGTAATCGCCTGGCAGGTACTGCGCCATCAGCCATCCGTCCACGAAGATGATGTCGGGCGAGCCTTCGCGGATCGACTCGGCCACCATCTTCTCCATCTCGCTGCTGTGATTACGCTCGATGCTCATCGGCACGCGCGAGATATAGCTTCGGACGAGGCTCAGCGCCCCTCGCTTTTTATCCAGCACCACCGTTCGCACGTCGTCTTCCTTCGCCCAGCGTTCTTGCTCCGGCGTCAGCGGAGTACGGCTGAACGCGATCAGGCGAACGTCGTGGGTTTTGCGGAGGTGCTCGATGACGCTGAGCGTCTTGATGGCGCCGCCGCTGTCAGCGGGATACGGCAACTGCGAGGCGAGAAAGAGGATTCGCGGCCGCTGCGCTGCTGCCCGCCGCGGCGGACGCGACGCGCGACCGGAGGGCTTAGCGCGCCCCTTTCTTGGAGATGACGAGGCCAATGGTCTTCAACAGAATTCGCACGTCTTGCTTTAACGAGTGATCGCGCACGTAGACGAGGTCGTGCTTCACCTTTTCGTGGTGTGTTAGGTCGGAGCGGCCGTTCACCTGCGCGAGGCCGGTCATCCCCGGTTTCACCTTGTGCCGCTGCCGGAACGATTCCGGCCACTGCTCGACGATCTCCGGCAGGTCCGGACGCGGCCCGACGAGGCTCATGTCCCCGCGCACGACGTTCAGCAGCTGCGGCAGCTCATCGACGGTGGTCTTGCGCAGCGTCCAGCCCACCGCGGTCGCGTTGAGCGGCCTCCCGAGCGGGCTGAGAATGCGATGCCGCAGGTCTCCCTTTGGCAGGCGATCGTGCATGTCCTCTTGCTTCTTGCGATGGTGCATACTGCGGAACTTGTAGAAGTAGAACGGCTTCCCGTTCAGCCCGACGCGCTTCTGCTTGATCAGCACCGGCCCGGGCGACTCCAGCTTGATCAGCAGCGCCGCCATCGCGAACACGGGCGAGAGCACACCAATCGCCACGCTGGCAATCGCGACGTCCATCCAGCGCTTGGCGGGCGGCGTCGGCCCAGCGACGACGTTTTTCGGGATGTCAGGGTAAAGATCACCCTCCGGCGCCAGGACAAGCGGTTCAGGCTGAGGCGTAGGGGGCGTCTCTGCGAGCACAGGCTGCTCGACGGGCGCTGGCGCCGCCTGCTCCACTGGCGATGACGTCTCCCTCACCAGCATCTCGTCCACGGGGTCAGGCAGCTTCTTCTTGCGCCCGTTCGTCTGCGGCTTCGACTCCCGCACCGGCAACTCAGCGCCCGCAGACGCCGCCATCATCCGGAACGCATCCTCGTCGCGCGTCATGCCAGCGCCCTGCTCTGCTGTGCCACTTCAGTACCGATGTACTCGGCGAGCGCGTCTTGCCACGGCCGCAGCGTGATCCCAAGCGCCGCCGCCCGACCGTTGGCGAGTGTCGAAAGCCCTGGCTTGCGCACCGCCGCGCCGTACTCCGCCTGCGTCGTCGCTTCGATTGCGACATCGACGCCGGCGTGGCGCAGCACTTCCTCCGCCCACTCCTTGCGCGAGCACTCGCCCGCGTTGGTCAGGTGGTACATGCCATACTCGTTTGTCTCGATAAGTTGCGCGATCGCTCGCGCGAGGTCAGTCGTCAGCGTAGGCGATGCGATCTCGTCCGTGACCACGCGAAACTGTTTCTTGTCACGAGCGGCCTGCAGGATCTTCTCCGGGAAGCTCGTCCCGCCCGGGCCGTACACCCAGCTCGTCCGCACGATGTAGTACCGGTCCAGCGTCTCCCGCACCGCCACCTCGCCCGCCTGCTTTGAGCGGCCGTAGGCGTTGATCGCGTTCGGCGCGTCGTCTTCGTTGTAAGCGCTGCCCTTGTCCCCGTCGAACACTTCGTTCGTGCTGACGTGCAGCATCACCGCACCGGCTTCGCGAGCTGCCTCGGCAACGTTTCGCGCGCCCTCGGCGTTCACCCACATCGTGCGCTCCGGCTCTCGCTCGCATCCGAGCGTATCCGTCCAGGCCGCCAGGTGAATCACAACATCAGGCCGCGCCAGGGCGATCACCTCCAGCACCGCAACGGTGTCCGTGATATCCAGCGCCGCGTGGTCAAGCGCCACGACCTCGTGCGCGGAGAGCGTGTCTCGCAGTGCCCGGCCCAGCTGGCCACTCGCGCCGGTGAGGAGAATCTTCATGCTTCCAATCATTATCGCAGGGGGACGCACCTTAGCGCCCGAATTCGCTTGCAAGAATGTTAACGACAGACGGCACTTTCCGGGTGCGCTACCATACGAAAGCCGTGACCGAGAAAGAACAAACACCCCAGAAAGAGGGCTCCCCGTGGATGAAGCAGCTATATGAGCTGTTCGCCCCAGTGCGGGAGCAGCTAGCTGGCTACAGCGAGCAGGAGATCAACGACGCTATCGACGAAGCCCTGAAAGAAGTACGCGCAGAGGCCAGGGCTCGAGAGGGCAACCCGAACCCTACTTAACGATCCCCGACTCCAGCTCCGCCTGCGTGTACTCCACCTGCTCGTCCTTGAGCGTCGGGTCGTACGCTGGATCGGGGTAGTTCAGCAACCAGCCCTCCGTCTCCCCGATGTTCTCGAGCCCAGTGGCCACGTTTTTTGGGATGAACAGACGCTTCGGGTCGCTCTCGTCCAGGATGTGCTCCTCGCGCACCCAGGCGTCGCCGTCGCGCTGGTAAAGAATGATCCGCATGCGGCCCTTCAGGCAGACGTAGCGGGCCGCCCGCACCCGATGCAAGTGGTAGCCCTTGAACGCCCCCGGCTTCGCCGCCGAGAGGTAGACCTCCGTCAGCATGTCCGCCTCGCCGCCCTTGAACAGCTCGATCAGAAAGCCGTTCTCGTCGCCCGCGTGATCCTTCGTGACAACGTACTTCGCCGGTTCTTCTCGCACCTTGTCGATCATTGGCTGTACGGTTTCGCGGTCGCCAGGCGGCGGCCGTACTGCTGCTCGTAGTACTCCTGGAAGCGCGCATCGCGGACCTTCTCCCACCACCAGCGGTTGTTCAAGTACCACTCCACCGTCTTCTCGATCGTTGCCTTCAGGTCGTGCTTCGGCTCCCAACCCAGCTTGCGAATCTTCTCGTAGTCCAGGTAGTAGCCGCGATCATGCCCCGCCCGGTCCTCGACGAAGCGGATCAGCGAGCGCGGCTTCTCCAGCAAGTCGAGGATCATCTCTGCTACTTCGATGTTCACCGTCTGGTTGTCCGCGCCGATGTTGTACGCCTCGCCGGGCACGCCTTCGTGCAGCAGCAAATCGAGCGCTTCGACGTGGTCTTCGACGTACAGGCGGTCGCGCGTCTGCTGGCCGTCTCCGTAAATCGGCAGCGGAAGGTCCTGCAGCGCATTCGTCGCGCAGAGCGGCACAAACTTCTCGACGTGCTGCCTCGGCCCAACGTTGTTCGCCGGTCGCGCAACCACCACCGGCAAGCCATACGTCTCGACGTAAGCCTTGCACTGCATCTCGCCCCCAGCCTTGGAGGCGGAGTACGGGCTGCGCGGCTTGAAGAGGTCCGCCTCCAGCGAGGGCGGGTCGGTCGGCAGCACCTCCCCGTAAACCTCGTCCGTCGAGATGTGCAGGAAGCGCTGCAGGCGCGGGTTCTGGCGGGCCGCCTCCAGCAGCGTGTACGTCCCGAAGACGTCCGTCTGGATAAACGACCCCGGCTCCATCAGCGAGCGGTCGACGTGCGTCTCCGCCGCGAAGTGCACCACGTAGTCCGCCTGCGCCATCAACGGCGCGACGGCCTCCGCATCGCAGATGTCCCCCTGGACGAACGTATAACGCTCGTCCCCCGCAACGTCACGCAGGTTGTCGAGATTCCCGGCGTAAGTCAGCTTGTCGAGCACAATCACCCGCGCGTCCGGCCGACTCGCCAGCAAGCGCAAGACAAAGTTCGATCCGATAAACCCCGCGCCGCCCGTGACGAGGTAAGTTGTCCTATTTCCTACTTCCAATTTCCCACTTCCCACGTCCTCACCCATCCGGCATCTCGATCCGCGAGTGGTCACCCAGCGTCAGCGAGTAGTTGCCCGTCGCGCTGTCGCCGCCGATCAGCTCGACGTTGCGCCCGATCATGCTCTTCACGATCGGCCAGTGCATGTTCTCGATGCGGGTGTCCTCCATGATCATGCTGTCTTCGACGCGGCAGCCCTTGATCCGGCAGCGCGCGTCGATCGCCGTGTTCGGCCCAATGTACGAATCGATCACCGCGCTGTCGCGGCCGATGATTAGCGGCCCGCGCAGCTCACTGTTCTCCACGACCGCGCCCTCTTCGATGACAATCGTGCCATCGACGCGCGTCCGGTCGTCCACGGCTCCGTCGCACCGCGACGTCATCTCGCCAAGCACGACGCGGTTGGCGTTCAGCATATCGTCCATCTTGCCGGTGTCGATCCAGTAGCGGTCCAGCACCTCGGCATCGACGCGCATCCCGCCGTCGATCAGGCCCTGGATTGCGTCCGTAATCTCCAGCTCGTTGCGGGCCGACGGCGTCTGGCGATCGATCACCTCGTGAACCGCCGGCGAAAACATGTAGATGCCGATCACCGCCAGGTTGCCCATCGGCTCCTTCGGCTTCTCGACGACGCGCACCACTCGGCCACCATCCATCTGCGCGATCCCCAGCATCTCCGGGTGCTCCACCGGGTGCAGCAGAATCTGCGATGCGCACTCAGCGCCGGCAAACCGCTCGACGTACGAGCGGATGCCGCCGAGCAAGAAGTTGTCCCCCAGGTACAGCACGAACCGCGAGTCGCCGAGGAACTCCCGCGCAATCTTCACGCCGTGCGCAATGCCAAGCGGCGCGTCCTGCTGGATGTACGTGATCTTGCACCCAAACCGCGAGCCGTCTCCAACGCTGGCCTTCACCTGCTCACCGGTATCGCCGATGACGATGCCGATGTCGGTGATCCCGCTCTCCACCAGCTGCTCGATCGTGTAGAAGATGACCGGCTTGTTGGCCAGCGGCACCAGCTGCTTGGCGTTGGTAAACGTGAACGGCCGCAATCGGCTTCCCTTGCCTCCGCTGAGGACGAGGCCCTTCAGGGCGCCGTCAGACTCTCCGGCGGGTGCCTTGCCGGTGGTTCGGTGGCTGGTCGTCGTTGTCGTGGCCATCGTTAGACTAACGGCCGCTCTTTCGGGCGGTTGCGGCTATGCCAGACCAGTGCCCGGAACTCCGCCGCCACGCGGGCGATCTTCGTCGGGTGGCGCAGAAAGTACAGCGGCGCGTAGAACAGCGCCTGCGCGGCGATCGTGGTCGCCACCTGCAGCCCCGTCCCGCGCTTTCGCACGAACAGCAGAGCGTTTCGGCGGTACAGGTAGTGGAACTTGGCGCTCGGCGCCTGCGAGCGCTCAGCCTTGTGCCAGATGCGCGAGTTCGGGATGAAGTAGCAGCGCAGCCCCATGTCGCGGGCGCGGAGGCACCAGTCCGTCTCTTCCCAGTACGCGAAGTACTCCTCGTCCAGCAGGCCGACTTTGCGTATCGCCGCCGTCGGGATCAGCAAACACATGCCATCGGCGTACTCACGCCGCGCCCGCTTGTCGAACTGCCCGGTGTCGATCTGCCCGCGCCCGATCTGCCGCGCCACACCGCGCCACAGGCTAACAGCGCCTCCGGTGGAGTAAATCGTGCGAGGCCGCCCGTAGAAATAGGCCTTCGGGTTCGCCGCAGCCAGGTCCTTCAGGTCGCTCACCCCATCCACCAGCCCGCGCAGGAACGACGGATCGACGATCGTGTCGTTGTTCAGCAGCAGCACGTAGTCCGTGCCCAGCTCCAGCGCCCGCCGGATGCCGGCGTTCATCCCGCCCGCGAACCCCTCGTTCTCCGGCAATCGAATGACCTCGAGGAAGTCGCCGAACTCGCTAGCCAGCACCGACGCTTCGTCTTCGCGCGACCCATTATCGACAAGGACGATGCGGTTCGCGGGGTAGTCAGTAGAACGAAGGCTCTGGAGACACTCGCGCGTATCGGCGAGCCCGTTCCAGTTAAGGACGACGGTTGTGACGGTGGGAAGTTTGTCCATAAATATGGCGCGGGGAACGGTCAGAACGCACGTTTGCGTTTGATCTAGTGTGTTCTCGTCCACAATTCCGCGTCAAGTACCGAATAGGCACTGCGTTCGTTAGGATTACCGATGCTATACTCTCCCCAAATCCCCACACAAACACACGTATGACGCAGGCCCGCGATGTACCCGAAGCGATCAACAACGGCGAACGGATGATTCCGGACGCCCATAAAGAGGCCGTCGTCTACGCAGAACACTACATCCGCTATCTCTTCGCCGCCCAGGTTTTGCGCGGTAAGCGGGTTCTGGACATCGCTAGCGGCTCTGGTTACGGCAGCGAAATGCTTAAGGCCAACGGTGCCGCTGACGTCGTCGGCATCGATCTTGTGCCTGACGCCGTCGCCTATAGCATCGACCGCCACGCCTCCAGTAAGCCGCACTTCCTCGTTGGGGATGCTGAGCGCCTGCCGCTTGCTGACTCCTCCTTCGACGCCGTGGTGTCCTTTGAGACGATCGAGCACCTTCACGACCCTTTCGCCCTTCTCCGAGAAGTCCAGCGGGTGATGCGACCGGGCGGACTATTCATCGTATCTACCCCGAACAAGGGCGTCTTCGTGGAAGGCAACCCGTTCCACGTCCACGAATTCACGTTCGAAGAGCTGGAACAGGCGCTGAACAGCACCTTCGCAAACATCGAATACTTCACCCAGGACAACTGGATCACGAGCAGTATCTTCACCGCAGAAACCTCATCGGCAGCCGATGCCCTGCTTCCGCCATCCATTCAGTTCCACAAAGCTACCAGCGGGTCTCCGCGCGACGCCGTTTATGTCGTCGCAATCTGTTCGGATGGCCCCCTTCCCTCCCTCGCCGAGCACGCGATGCTCACAACTCAATACGAAATGAAGAACTACCTGGCGCTGACCCAGGCGCAGTCGACCGAAATAACCAAACTCTCTGAGCAGGCCACAGAGCTCCGCCGCGCCAACGTCCGCCTCGAGCGTGACCTGAGTGTGCGCGCAGGCGAACTCGAAGGCGCCCAACGTCGCATCAGTGAAATCGAAGGCTCCATCGGCTGGCGCGCGCTGAACCGCGCGCGCCCAATAGTGCGCAAGGTCGCGCCACGCGGGAGCACGCAATTCAAACTGCTGAAGGCTGCCGGCAAGTCCGGACTCAGCGTGGCGCGAACGGGGTCACGGGTCGCGCGCGCCGTTAGGCCAGGCCGCGGCCAGTCATCCGCCATCCCCCGAGGCACGTCCGGCATGCCGAGGGTCGCCCGCCTTCGCGCCGGCCTCTACGGCCAGCACTGCTGGACTGTCGGTGGCGGCACACAGCACGCCCTCGAGCTAATCATTCCGCTAGCCAAACAATTCGACGTTGATCTGCTGCTGCCGCCCGGGACACCATTGCGCGACCGGGCCTGGTACAAAGACAATCTCCTGCTTGATATCGGTGAAATTCGCGTCAAGCACTACACGCCCGGCGCCGAAAACACTTACGACGTCTGGCTCTCCGTCTGGAACGAGAAGATTGTCGCCGCGCCGACACCCAAGCGCTTCAACTTGGTGTTTTTCCCCTTCGTGAAGCTAAACGGCGAGGGTTGGACGCACATCGTCAATAGCGAATACTCACGCAAGTACACGCGTGAGTACTACCAGACAGACGATGTCATCGTCATCCCGCCGCGCGTAGACGTCGACGAGTTCGAGACAGGCCCCAAGGAAGGGATGATCCTGCACTGCAGTCGCTTCGCGCTTCCCAGCCCCCAGGCCGACAAGGCTCACATCACGATGATCCAGGCGTTCAAACAACTGGTCGATCGTGGCCTCAAAGGCTGGAAGTTAGTGCTCGCCGGCGCCGTCGTTGATGAAGGTGAGGAGGCTTACAAGAATCACCTGGCGAAGCAAGCCTGGGGCTACCCAATCGAATTCGCGATCAACCTGCCTGCGAAAGACCTTCACAAGCTCTTCGCCAAGGCGTCCATTTACTGGCACGCCACCGGCTTCTCCGTGAACCAGCCGGCCGCGCAGGAGCACTTCGGCATCGTGATCATCGAAGGGATGGCCGCCGGCGCCGTGCCCATCAGTTTCAACAGCGGCGGCCCGCCCGAGATCATCACAAGCGGCGAGGACGGCTACTTGTTCAACACCCTCGAAGAACTCGTGGACGAGACGTACCGCCTGGCCACGGAGCCGGAGGACTGGCGCCGCCTATCGAAAGCGGCGCGGGAGCGTGCGCGTTTCTTCTCCCCACAAATGGTGGAGGACCGCATGTTTGAGGCTGTCTCCCACCCAGAGAAAGTCTCGATCGTGATGGGCACGCACAACAACATCGCCGTCCTCCAGCATGGCATCGAGTCCGTCCTCAAGCACACTCCGCCTGGCTACGAGCTGATCGTCATCGACAACGCCAGCGTCGACGGCACCGGGCTGTACCTGGCCTCGCTCGATTACCCGCACCTCAGAGTCATCAGCAACCCGGAGAACAAGAGCTATTCCGTATTCAACAACCAGGGCCAGCAGCTCGCCACCCGTCAATACATCCTCTACCTGAACGATGACATCGAAGCGTTCCCCGGCTGGCTCGAGCCGCTGATCGACACGCTGGACCGCAACCCGCGCGTCGGCGCCGTTGGCTCGCGGCTGCTTTACCCCAACGGCACCGTCCAGCACGACGGCAAGATGTTCAAGAAAGACGACCTGACGCCATACCACATCGGTATGGGCGGCGCTGTCCCCTCAGATGAGTCCGCCATCGAAGTGGACGCTCTGACGGCTGCTTGTTTGCTAGTTCGCCGTGAACTCGCCGGCTTCGACGAAGCCTACATCCGCGGCTACTACGAAGACACCGACCTCTGCATGCGCATCAAGTCGCAGGGTTACGCTCTCGTGTTGCAGCGCAAGAGCGTGCTCATCCACTACCATGGCATGTCGATGGGCCGCGAACAAAAGAAGACCGAAGAAGCCCAAACTCACAACCGCAAGGTCTTCCTGGATCGCTGGGCAGATCGCATGCCTGACCTCGTCTACCTGGCCAGCGAAAAAGAGATGACCTCCGGCGTCATCCGGTGCCGCGCAGTCCTGCACCCGGACGACCGCGCCAGCAACTGGCCTATCTCCCGGCGGCTGGCCCGCTGACATGGCGCTGCGCAGCCTCCTCGCCCCGTTTCGCAAACTAACGTCGGTCCCATCGGCAAATGGCGCTCCGCCCTGCCCAGCGGAAAACGTCTACAGCGGGCTTTGCAACATCTGCGGGTCCCGCGCCGGATTCTGCCATCCGCGTGAAGCTGTTGAGCGCGAGAGTTACCACTGCCTTTCTTGCGGCAGTACCAGTCGCGATCGCCAGCTAATCAAGACGCTCGGCCAATGTCTTGGCCTGGCGGCCCCATTAGAAGACTGGCCTGCGAAGCCGCTCACTCTGCTCGAGACGTCTGGCTACCGTGCGACCCCCTCACGTCTTGCGCAGAAGTTCCGATACATCAACCTCATGTTCGAGTCCGGCGCCGCCAATCTCGTGCGTGGCAACCTGCAATGCCTTCCGCTGACGGATGACTCGCTGGACATCTTGCTGACCTCCGACGTCTTTGAGCACGTGCGCGAAGACGTGCCAGCGTGGCAGGAGGTATATCGCGTAGTCAAACCCGGCGGCTACCTCGTATTGCAAGTGCCGGCCACTGGCGAGTTCAAGAAAACGCAGGTCCGCGTCGAAGTACGCGATGGCGAGGATGTCTACTTGATGGAGCCGGAGTACCACGCCGAAAATACGCTCGTTTATCGCTACTACGGCGACGACCTCTACGACCACCTGCGGTCGCTGGGATTCGCCCTGCTCGCCGTTCGCGGCAGCCATCCTGAGAACCGTATCAGTGAGCAGTCGATTATCGTCGCCCAGAAAGCGCCCTACCTCACCTTCGCTCCAAGCGAGATCTCCAGCCGCTGCTGGACAACACAAGGGGGAGAACTATGAAGCTACCGACGCTAAACCGCGGCCAGACGACCATCCACACACCCATCAAGAAGTCCGACATCCCGATCGAAGCGGCCAAGCTCAAGTGGTACCACTGCCTCAAACTGACGCCGGAATACACGACCCCCGGCATATCCGGCTTTTCGCTCGACATGCCGGGCTGGGAAGAGGCCTACCAGTTCCCCAGCAGGACCGACCTCAACGGTAAGTCGCTCCTGGACATCGGCGTCATGAACGGGATCTTCTCATTCGAGGCCGAGCGTCGTGGCGCCTCTCGCGTTCTCGCCACCGACCGCGACCCGGCCGGCTTCCCCGACGCCGCGGAGGGTTTCCAGCTGGCTGGCCGCGCGTTTGGTTCGAAGGTAGTGGAATACAAAGCACTGTCCATCTATGACCTCGACCCCAAAGTCCACGGCCAGTTCGATTTCGTGTTGCTGTACGGCGTGCTGTACCACCTCAAGTTCCCACTCTACGGCCTGTACAAGTGCGCCGCCGTCTGCAAGCAAGAATTCATCATCGAGACACACGTCACCCTGAACGATGACCTCCAGCGCCCGATGATGCTCTTCTACCCCGGCATCGACCTGAACGACGAGCCAACCAACTGGTGGGGCCCCAACCCCCGCGCCGTTGACGCTATGATCGAGCACCTCGGCTTCGAGATCACTGGCCGTGCCACCGCCGCACAGAACGTGACCGGCTTCCAGACCGCGCGCTACACCGTCCGCGGCCGCCGCGTGCGCCCAACGCCCGACGCGTGGGAGATGTAGCCGGCCGCTAACCCGCCCAATTGTAAGTCGAAAAGCGCACGGCAGAGGCGAAGAAAAGCACTAGACACAAGAAGGCAAGAGGCCACCGCGCGCGCGGCTCCTTCTGCACCACCAACCCGATCACCAGGAACATCGGAAAAGCGGCGATGATGTACCGGTTGACGCTCTCCAATCGCCCCAGCGTGAGCGAGCTAAACGCCGCCAGCGCTGAGTACACGATGTAGCTGGGCCGCATGCGATACCAGAGCATCAGCAAGAACAGCGGCACGAACACCAGCAGCCCGAGAAGACCGGCGGCGTTCTGCACTCCCTCGCTGACTGAAGGCGTGGTGAAGATCACACGCACCTCATCGATCAGCGACGGGATGAAGTGAAAACCGCCTCGCGTTTGGATCGTCTCCAAGCGAAAGAAGTCTCGTTGCGCGTGCGAGTACGCCAGAAGGTCGTCGTACTTCTGCCAGAGATAAACCATGTAAGCTATGGCCCCGGCCGGCGCGATCGAGATCCACGCAACGTCTGCGCGGATCTCCTGCCACCGCCAGTTGCGCTGATGCAGGTACTCCACCAACAACGCTGGCGCTAAGAACGCCCCCGGCAGCCGAACGATGCTCGCCAACGCGGCCAGGATGCACGCCGGCGCCCACTTGCCTTGCCTCGCGAGGTATAGCGAGCAAACCGCCAGCGCGAGCAGAATCGCCTCGGTGTACGGGATGAAGAGGAAGAAGCTGGACGGAAAGATCAGCAGGAACAGCGTCGCGTCCCGCGCCGTCGCAGCATCGAAGTCGAGCCGGGCCAGCGCATAGAAAGCCAGCGTCAACAGTGCCGCGCACGCCAATACGACGATCGTCCCCGACAGCCACTCCGCGATGCCCAACTGAGCGCCCGCCCACATGATCATCGGCATGCCGGGGAACCAGACGGTGTAGTTCGTCGTGGTGTAGCCGTCCTGGCTGATGATCACGTAATTCAGCACATCCCAGCGGTCGAAGATTGAGTGCACCAGCGATTCCGGCGTCCCCGAAGCCAACCCCAACGTCTTCCAGGCAACGTAGCCGACCATGTACACCGAGACGGCAAGCGCAACAAACAGCGCGAAGAGCCGCTTCAGGTTGCGCTTGTCTTCGTCGTTGTTCAGCCGGTCAAGACCAAGCGGCAGTTTCCGCCGCTCGTCTGTCGCCAACACTTAAACGCCGACGCCGCTGCCGTGCGGGATACGCTCCAGGTACTCCGCCACTACGTCGTCCGCGCGGCCTTCCGCCAACTTGTGACCGTGGTCGATCCAGATCGCCCGGTCGCAGAACTCCGCGACCAGCGCCGGACTGTGGGAGACCAGCACGATCGTCGTGCCCTGGTCCTTGAACTCGCGCATCTTTGCCAGGCTCTTTGTCTGGAAGAACGCATCGCCGACAGATAGCACCTCGTCCACCAGCAGAAGGTCCGGATTGCTGTGCACGGCGACCGCAAACCCGAGCCGAGCGTACATGCCAGACGAGTAGCGCTTCACCGGCGTATCGATGAACTCCTGCAGCTCCGCAAACTCCACAATCGCGTCGAACTCTTCCTCGATCTCCTTGGACGTCATCCCGAGGATCGATGCGTTGAGGTGTACGTTCTCGCGGCCGGTCAGGTCCGGGTGAAAGCCGGCGCCAAGCTCGATCAGCGGCGACACTCGGCCAACCACTAGCACTTCACCCTTCGTCGGCGCGGTGACACCCGCGATCAGCTTGAGCGCGGTGCTCTTGCCGCTGCCGTTGCGCCCGATGATGCCGACGCACTCACCGTGCTCAACCGTAAAGCTGACATCTTGTAGCGCGAAGAACTCGTGCCCCAGCGGCCGCCGCGCGATCAGCGATGCCGCGAGATCGCGCAGCGTGCGGCTGTCGCGCAGGACGAAGCTCTTGCTGACGTTCCGGAACTCGATCTCCGGCCCATCAGATGCTGTCCGCAAAGCCCGCCTCCATCCGCTTGAAGATGTAGTACCCCAGAAGGAACGTCCCCACCGCAATGATCGCGCCCAGCCCCACCTTCTTCCAGTCCGGATCGTTGCCGTAAAGGATCACGCGCCGGTAAGCGTCGATAAGCACCGCGTTGGGGTTGATGTCGTAGATCCACTGGTATCTGTGCGGCACCCTATCGTCCAGCGGATAAAGTACCGGCGTCAGGTAGAACCAAAGCGTCAACACCACGCCGACGAGAAATCGCACGTCGTGGTAGTAGAGGTTGAGCGCGCACAGCGGGTACACCAGCCCCAGCACGAAGATCATGTGGATCGCGAAGAGCAGCGGGAACCAGTACACCGTCGCCGCGGGCAGCGTGCCGTAGTAGACCATCAGCATGCCCAGGATCACGAAGCCAAAGAATAGGTCGACGAGCTTGGTGAAGACGGCGGCCGTCGGCAACACTTCGCGCGGGAAGTAGACTTTAGTAACCAGCGATGCCGCGCCAGTCACAGCATCCGTGCCTGACGCCAGCGCCGACGAAAAGAACAGCCACGGCACCAGCCCGACGAACAAGAACAGCGGATACGGTTCGTTGTTCTGCGAGCCTACGTGCAGAATCGTCGAGAAGACGAAGCTCATGATCACCATCTGGCTCAGCGGGTTCACGAACGCCCACGCATAGCCGAGCACGGACTGTTTGTACTGGCCGCGCAGGTGGCGCACCGTCATGTGCCAGAGAAGATCGCGGCGCCGCCACAAATCGAACAGTCCGAGCCAGACGGCGATGGGGTTAGTGGAGGTACGGAGAGGCTTGCGCTGCAGCGGATAAGCTCTGGCCATAAGGTTGTTGTCTAACGTCCTCCGTTGCTAGCGATGTTAGCCACCGGCCTTGCCCTCACGCAAGGAAACACCTCTGCAACCGCTCCCCCATCAACAAACAGCTCCCGCTTTCTCGTCGGTCTCGCTCCTACTGGCTACTGGTTACTCCTACTGGCTACTTGCTAGCATTGCGGCGGCCCCGCGCCGACTCCCGCCAGGTACTGCAATACAAGCTCAGCATCGGCGCTGTCCACCGCGCCATCGCAGTTCATGTCAGGCACGTCCGCCACGCATCCGCCGATCCCGCTCACCTGTTGCAGAAGAGCGAGCGCGTCCGCTGCATTCAGCAGCCCGTTGCAGTTCGAAGGGCGGTTCACCGTCATCGCCACTGCAGCCGAGAGTGGCGCGCCCGTCGATCCCACCGACTCGATGCCAACGTTGGCCGTGTACGAACCCG
>JBDTOK010000009.1:0-26646 GCA_039933275.1 Chloroflexota bacterium
GACGACGGCCAGCGCACCCCCCAGTGGCAGCGCTCCGACATCGCCCATAAAGACGCGTGCGGGATACGAGTTGTGCCAGAGGAAGCCGAGCAGCGCTGCGACGACGGTGAGGCAGAACGCGCCCAGGTACGTCTGGTCCTGGTAGAGCGCGATGAACCCGTAAGCGCCGAACGCGATCGCGCCGGAGCCGGCGACCAGGCCGTCCAGACCGTCCGTGACGGCAACGCCGCCTGCAGTGAGCACGATGACGGCGACGGCGATCGGGATGTAGGCCCAACCGAGGTCGTGGCGGCCGTCCCACGGGATAGCAACAGAGCTGAGCTCCAGGTAGTGGTAGAGGCCGAACGCAGCGCCGACGCCAACGGCGATAAAGGCGACGAGCTTGACGCGTCGTTGTAGCGCTTTCTGCTCGCGGCCGGCGAGGGAGCCGAGGTCATCGACGAAGCCGAGCAGCGCCAGGGAGCCGATGGTGGCGAGCGGAATGCCGATCGACCAGCGGTCGACGAAGTTGCCGGCGAGCGTGAACACCACGATTGCGGCGACGATGAGGATGCCGCCCATGGTCGGGGTGCCGGCCTTCACCTGGTGCGTGTCTGGGCCCCACTCCGAGATCTCTTTGCCGACGCGGCGGGCGCGAAGCTGTGTGACGAATGGATAGCCGGCGACGATCGTCGCGACAAGCGTGAGGGCGGCGAGGGTGAGTGAGTGGATCACGAGACCACCACCGCTTCTACGACGCTCTCCAAGCCGACGGCGCGGGATGCTTTGATCAGGCAGACGTCGCCTGCGCGCAACTCCTTGTGGAGAGCTGCGGACGCTTCTTCCGGCGTAGCGAGCCAGCGGACGTCCGGGTGTTTGGCCATCTGGGCGGCGTCCGCGAGGGAGCGCGCGTCTTCGCCGACGACGAAGAGGATGTCGCTGGTGGCTGCGGCGTAGCGGCCGACTCGCTCGTGGCCTTCCGCTTCGGCGGTACCGAGCTCCCGCATGTGGCCGAGGAGCGCGATGCGGCGACCGTTGGTTTCGCTGAGCAGATCGAGCACGGCGATCATCGAGGCCGGGCTGGCGTTGTAGGAGTCATCGATGATGGTTGATCCATTCGGGCCGGTGCGTACCGTGAGGCGCAGGTCGAGCTTCGCCTCGCGCAGGGCGGCGGTGATCTCAGCGAGCGGGACGCCTTCGTCGAGGGCGACGGCTGTGGCGGCCAGCGCGGCGTAGACGTGGTGCTTGCCGGGCAGCGGGCAGTCGATGCGGATCGCCCCCTGACCCACAGGGTTGCCCCTGGCGCCCGGTCCGTTGTCCTGCTGAAGCAACACACCGGCGCGGATGTTTAGCGTGAACGAGAAGCCGTCCAGCCCGCGGCCAATGACGTCAGTCGCGCGTATGTCGCACTGCTCACTTGTGCCGTAGAGGATTGAGCGGGCACGGGTGCGGCGAGACATTGCAGCGACGTTGGCGTCGTCGCCGTTGAGGACGGCGAGACCGTCCGGCGGCAGCGCCTCGACGAGCTCCGCCTTGCCGGCGATGATGCGCCCGAAGGAACGCGCTCGTTCCAGGTGGACGGGGCTGACGTTGGTGACGACGCCGATGCTCGGCTTGCTGATCTGCGCGAGGAGGGCGATGTCGCCGGGCTCGTACATGGCGAGCTCTAGGAGAGCGCGCTCGTGCTCCGCGCGGAGGTTCAGCAGTGTCAGCGGGATGCCGATCTCAGTATTGAGGTTTGCCTCGCTCTTGAGGACGTTGTAGCGGCGCGAGAGAACGTCGGTGATCAACTCCTTCGCGGTGGTCTTGCCAACGCTACCGGTTACGCCGATGACGCGGACGTCGTGGCGCATGCGCCAGTTGGACGCAAGGCGCTGGAGTGCATTGAGCGGATCGCTGACGTGGAAGACGGCGGCATCGCTCGGGGCATCGACCGGACGGCCGATGACTGCGCCGGAGGCGCCGTTAGCGAGGGCAGCGCCCACGTAGTCGTGGCCGTCGACGTTTTCGCCGCGGAGAGCGAAGAACAGATCGCCGGGCCGGGCCTGCCGCGAGTCGATGACGCCGCGCTCGAAGGTCGTGGTGGGCGCGCCGCCACGAGAGGCGACGAGCGTACCGCTCAGCCCCTGCCAGACGTCAGCGATCGAGATGGGGTTCTTCATAGCAGACACATTATTGGCCATCGGACTTCGGCGGGCTGGGCGGGATATTTAGGTACGGCAACACTTTGTTGGAGATGCCGCTGAAGACAGGCGCCGCGACGGCGCTGCCCCACGGCACGTCCTTCGGCTCGTCAACCTTCACGAGGATGGCGAGCTGCGGGCTCTCCAACGGCACGATCCCGGCGAAAGACGAGATGTAGGTCGCCTTGTAGCCGCCGTTGCCGTCCGCCACCTGGGCGGTGCCGGTCTTGGCGCCAACCGTGTAGCCGGGCACGTTCAGGTAGTCACGTGACACGTTATCTGCTACAACGCCCATCATGTCGAGGAGGGTGCGCGACGTCTGAGGCGAGATGGCCTGGCGGACGACTTCCGGGGCCACGGGCTGGGAGCCGCTGGGGCCATCGACTTCCTTCACGAACATCGGCTTCATCAGGTTGCCGCCGTTGGCGATCGCGCCGAGTGCCATCGCCATCTGCAGCGGCGTGGCGGTGATGCCCTGCCCGAAGCTGTTGGTGGCGAGGTCCACCTGGCTCCAGCCGCTCGGGTCCGTGTCCGGACTGCGGACGTTGCCAGCGGATTCGCCGGAGAGGCCGCTGCCGGTGGGGACGCCGAAGCCGAACTTCTGCACGTACTGGTAAAAGGTATCGGGGCCGCACTGTTGAGCGACCCAGGCAGCGCCGGTGTTGAGGCTGAGGGTGAGCATCCCCTGCACGTCCATAGACCCGTGGGAGGAGAGGTCCCAGTTGCGGATGGTCCAGTCGCCGAAGGAGATCTCGCCGGAGTCGTACCAGGGCGTCGTCGGCGTGACGGTACCGGTGTCGAGGCCGGCGGCGGTGGTTATTAGTTTGAAGACGGAGCCGGGCTCGTAAGCGTCGGTTACAGCGCGGTTGCGGTACGTGTCAGCCTTCGACGGGTCGTTCAGGTCCGGCTTGGTGACGTCGAACGAGGGGTAGTTGGCGACGGCGAGGATCTCGCCGGTCTGCGGGCGAACGACGAGCACGGAGCCACCGCTGGCCTGGTGCGCGTCGACGGCCTTTTGCAACTCTTCTTGTGCGACCTGCTGGATGTAGCGATCGATCGTGAGGACGACGTTGGAGCCGGGCTCCGCGGGCGTCTCGGAGCGATCGCCGATGGCAAGCTCCTGGCCCGCCGCGTCGCGCTCGTAGGTGAGTGTGCCACTGGAGCCGCCGAGAACGGTGTTCAGGTCTGATTCGAGGCCGGTGAGGCCAGATCCGTCGTAGCCGATGAAGCCCATCAACTGCGAGGCGATGTTGCCCTCGGGGTAAACGCGAACAGGTGTGTCGAGAAGGCGCACGCCGGTGAGGCGGAGGTTGCGGACGGCGGTCGCCTGCGCGTAGGTCAGACCCTTGGCGACGGGAACTTCGTATGCGTCCACGGAAGCGACGATGTCGGTCATTGTCTTGGAGGGGACGCCGGTTGCCTGGCTGAGGAGGTTGGCGGCGTACATGGCGTCGGCCGGATCTTTCCAGGCGCCGGTTTCCACCATCAGGTTGTAGGCGTCCTGGCTAGCAGCTAATGGGTAGCCATTGCGGTCAAGGAGAGCGCCGCGCCTGTCGGCGATCGTTTCCTGGTTGATGTGCATCTCGCGGGCGGCTTCTGCGTAGCGCGCATGGTCCAGGATTTGCAGCTGCACCAATCGCGCGACGATAGCGAACCCGCCGAGGCCGAGCACGGTGATCACGGCCCAGACTCGCCACGTCGCGTTGGTCCAGCGCTTCTTCCTCCCCGTCATCGCGCGCTCAGGGGATCAGGCCGATGATGTCATCGAGCAGGGAGTTGCTGGTCTGGGCCTGTGGCTGCGTTTCCGGCGCCAGCTGCGGCGGTATCGAGTCAGCGGATGGCGGCGGCGCGTCGACGTGGATGTAGCGGATGTCGTCCGGCGTCACCATGTGCAGCTTATTGATCGCGAGGTTGCGGACGGCGCTGAGGCTGCCGAGCTGCGCGACCTTCAGTTGCTCTTCTTCGAGCTTGGCCTGCATGTCATCGCGCTCTTGCTGGAGGCTCGTGATGTCGCCTGCAGTTGTGGTCGCGCCGGAGGACTGGACTAGCGGCAGTAGTGCGGCGACGCCAACGATCATCGCAGCGACGAGGAGGATGAGCGGCAACGTGGCGAATCCAAGGATGCCGCTGGCGCCTTCCAATTCGCGGTCGCTGGCCATTAGCGTGGCCCTGCCAGTCGTTCGGCGGCGCGCAGCTTGGCGCTGCGGCTGCGAGGGTTGCGCTTGAGTTCGTCGGCACCGGGCGCGATCGGGCGCTTGGTGAGGATGCGAAGGCTGGCTTTGTGGCCGCAGGTGCACGTCGGTTGCTCGGGCGGGCAGATGCAGTCCTTCGCTTCGCGCGTGAAGAATTGCTTAACGATTCGGTCTTCCAAGGAGTGGAAGCTGATGACAACCAGCCGGCCACCATCGCCGAGGATGTCGCGCGCCTGCTCTAGAGCGCTGGTCAACGAGCCGAGTTCATCGTTGACGGCGATGCGCAGGGCCTGGAACGTGCGCGTGGCCGGGTGGATGCGACTGCGGCCGCCGGGGGCGGCCTTCTGGACGACGGCGGCGAGGTCAGTGGTTGTGCTGAGAGGGCGGGCGCGCAAGATAGCGCGGGCGATGCGGCGCGAGTGCCGTTCTTCGCCAAACTCCCAGATGAGGTTTGCGAGGTCTTCCTCTTCGTAGTCGTTGACGATGTCGGCGGCGGTCAGGGTTTGGCTCTCGCTGAAACGCATGTCCAGCGGTGACTCTGTCTGGAAGCTGAAACCACGGCCAGCTTCAGCCAGCTGCATCGAGGAGATGCCGAGATCGAAGAGGACGCCGTGAACGGGCGTGAAGTTGTTGGTGCGAGCGATCGAACGCAGATCGCGGAAGTTTCCGTTGACCAGCTTGACGGAGTCGGGATACTCCTCCAGGCTGCCGCGCGCGAAGTCGATGGCATGTGGGTCAGCATCGATGCCGAGGAGCAGGCCGCCCGGCTCGGTCTCGCGCATGATGGCGAGCGCGTGTCCGCCGGCGCCGAGCGTGCAGTCTATGTAGCGTCCGCCGGGCTGGACCGCCAGGTATTCGATTGCCTCGTCCAGAAGAACAGAGGTGTGGAACAGGGTATCCCGGGGGGATGAGATTGCAACCACCTCTTCCTACTCCTCAAGCCCCTGTGCCTCGGGCGAGGCTTGTTCGAGCATCTCCATCTCGCGCTGCCAGCGGGCCGGCTCCCAGATCTCGAGACATTCGTGGTTACCCGCGACTGTCACGGCTCCGTTGAGCGCGGCTAGTTCCCGCAAGCGCGCAGGGATGAGGATGCGACCCTGGCGGTCCAGCTCGGCGTCGAAGGCCTGAGCTGTGAATGCGCGACGCCGGCGTCGGCCTTCGACTGTTGTGGCCGGCATCAGTGCGATTTCTTCGGAGAGCTGGCGGTAAGCGGCTTCGGGGAAGACGCGGAGGCAGCCCTCAGCAGACGGTGTGATAACGGCGAGGTTGTTGGGGAACTCAGCGCGGTATTTCGCGGGGATCGCGACGCGGCCCCGGTCATCCAGCGTATGGTCAAAGCTCCCACGAAAAGGCATGTGCCATTCCCCACTTGTCGCCTGGTTACGCCTGGGAGTAGAATCGCCCCGTCCGGTGGAGTCGTTCGAGCCGGAAAACCGAATACGGGCCGCGCAAGGGATTTCTCCCCATCCTCCCCCATTGCGTCCCACATCTTGCCATCGCGTTCCATAGTGCGTCAAGGGCTTACACAATTAATTTCGGAATTTCCCACAAGGACTCGCGTTATGCCATTTTCTGCTGCGATCCTCACTGCCTCCGATAAAGCGTCTAGCGGCGAGCGCGAAGACACGTCCGGCGCCGCGATTCGCGAACTGCTGGGGACGATTGGGGTCGAAGTGGGGAAGCATGAGGTCGTTCCGGACGAACAAGAGGTCATCGCCGGTCGCCTGCAGGAATGGGTGGACGAAGGGGACGTGCAGCTGATCGTGACGACCGGCGGCACCGGGCTCGGGCCGCGTGACGTAACGGTGGAAGCGACGAAGTCGGTGCTGGACTACGAAGTGCCCGGGATCGCTGAGGCGATGCGCGCGGAGGGACTGCGCCACACGCCGATGTCGATGATCTCGCGGGCGGTGGCCGGCGTTCGGGACCGCGTGCTGATCATCAACCTGCCGGGCAGCCCCAAAGGGGTGCGCGAGAACCTGGCGGTGGTGCTGCCGGTGCTGCAGCACGCGCTGGAACTCCTGGCGGGCGAACGCACGTCGCAGCACTGATCGCGCGCCGTCGTACACTCTCGCCATGCGCATCGATATCCTGACGCTGTTTCCGGCGATGTTCCGCGGGCCGTTCGATGAGTCGATCGTGAAGCGGGCGCAGGAGGCCGGTGTTGTCGAAATTCACGTGCACGACATCCGCGGTTGGGCGGAGGGCAAGCACTCGGTGGTGGACGATTATCCGTATGGTGGTGGGCCGGGGATGGTGGGGAAGCCAGAACCGATCTTCGCGGCGACGGAGGCGGTAGTCGAGATGGCGCCAGAGCGCGGGCCGGTTGTGCTGATGACGCCGGTCGGGCGGCGGTTTGACCACGACGTAGCGGTGGAGCTCGCGAAGGAGCAGCGCATCGTCGTGCTGTGCGGGCACTACGAAGGGTTCGACGCGCGCGTACACGAATACCTGGCGACGGACGAAATCAGCGTCGGAGACTTCGTGCTCTCGGGCGGTGAGCTGCCGGCGATGGTGGTAGTCGATGCGGTCGTGCGGCAATTGCCGGGGGCGCTCGGGTGCTCGGAATCGAAGGAGCAGGAGTCGTTCGCGGACGGATTGCTGGAGTCGCCGCCGTATACTCGCCCACCGGAGTTCCGTGGGTGGGGCGTGCCGGACGTGCTGCTGTCGGGCCATCACGCAGAGGTCGAGAAGTGGCGGCGGCGGCAGAACTTGCTGCTGACGGCGCGTCGGCGTCCGGAGTTGCTGGCGGCAGCGCATATAAGTAATGAGGAGCGCGAATGGCTGGCCGACCAGGACGTCGAGCTGTAGCGGACCCGCTCGGCAAGCTCCGCGAGATATGCCTCGCGTTGCCAGATGTGGTGGAGGGTGAGGCGTGGGGACACCCGGTGTGGCGCGTCGGCAAGTCGTTGTTCGCAGGGTACGGGCTGCAGGGACGCTGGTGCGTAAACGTGAAGCTGGAAGAGCCACATGCGGACTTGTTGCGAAACGATCCGCGCCTCGTATCGACAACGCTGTGGGGCAGGAATCGCTGGGTGTCGCTGGAGGCGGCGAAAATTGAGGAGTGGGCGGAGATTGCGGATATGGTCCTCGAGGGCTATCGGATGAGCGCAGGGAAACGTTCGTTGGCGAAGCTGGGCGATCGGCGGGGGCAGAAGGAGTAACGGTGCCTCTTAGAGGGAAGTTCGAGACGGCCCACGAGGCGCGTCTGTACGTTGCGGATTTGCCCTAAATCGGCCCGCTCAGATACACTGTCGTGGTTGCCATGAACGCCGACGCATATCTGGATCTGAAGCCGAACAAGAATATCCCCGCTTTCCGGGTGGGCGACACCATTCGCGTGCACGCCACGGTTGTCGAGGGTGAGCGCCGGCGCATCCAGGTGTTCGAGGGCGTGGTCATTCGTATCCGCCAGGGCGGCCCGAACTCCAGCTTTACGGTGCGGCGGATGAGCCACGGGGTCGGCGTGGAGCGCGTGTTCCCGTACTACTCCCCGCTTGTCGAGAAGGTGGAAGTGACCCGAGTCTCCAGCGTGCGCCGCGCGAAGCTGTACTACCTGCGTGAGCGCGTCGGCAAGGCGGCTCGATTGAAGCCGGGCACTCGTGCTCGTTTCGAGTCGCTGACCAGCCGCCCGTACGAAGAGATCGAGGAAGCGCCGGACGTACTCGCGAGCGAGGAAGACGAAGAGAACGGCGAAGTCGAAGAGCTGGTCGAGGGCGAGGGTGGTGACGAGACGACCGAAGAGCGGGCCGACGAGGCAGGCGGCATCGTCGAAGAGCCGGCGACCGAGGAAGCGGCCGCTGTGGAAGAGACGATCGAGGCGGAAAGCGGCGAGGAGCCAGGCGAGGCGACCGGCAACACTTAGCCCCGACGGTTGGTTGTGATGACACCGCCCACAAGGGGCGGTATTTTTTTCGGTAAGCAGCGCCGCCAATCGTGCCTTGACCCGTGACCCTCGACCCCTGACCCTCAAGGTATGTATGCAGAAGTCGCAGTGAACGCGGCGGCGCCGATGCGTCAGACGTTCACGTATAGCATCCCGGACGGGCTTGACGTGCGTGTTGGGCAGGCGGTGTACGTGCCGTTTGGCGCACGGACGTTGCAGGGCATCGTGATGGAGGTGACGGACTCGCCGGCGTTTGCGGAGGCGCGCGACATCGAGGGGCTGATCGATGTGAGACCGCTGGTGTCGCCCGAGCGGATCGAGCTGGCGCGCTGGATGTCGGAGTATTACCTGGCGCCGCTGTTCGATTGCGTATCGCTGATGTTGCCGGCCGGGTTTAAGCGGAAGCCGCTGACGCTCGTGCGGAAGGCGTTCTGGGCGGAGGGGACCGCGGACGATCTGCCGGAGACAGAACGCGCGGTGTTGGCAGCGCTGGGTGAGCGCGAGGCGAATGTCGAAGACCTGAAGCGCGACGTTAAGGGCAGCGCACGAGCGATTGCGTCGCTGATCAAGAAGGGGATGCTGGCGCGCACGCACCGGTTGGCTCGCCCGCCAATCGCAGCGAAGATGGTGCGCGAGGTGCGGCTGGCGATTGGCGAGGATGCGGCGAGCGTGGAGATCGCGCGGTTGCGTGAAGACGGCAAGAAGGCAGCACTGCGGCGCGCGGAGGCGCTGGAAGCGTTGGTGGCGGAAGGCGCGATGCCCGTGGTGAAGGCGCGCGATGCTGGGCTGACTCCAGCGTTGCTGCGGGACTTGGAGGCTGACGGGATCGTTGGGGTGGAGGACGTGCAGGTGGTGCGCAACCCGTTGTTGGAGCGAGCGTACTCGCGGCGTACGGCGCCGCCGCTGACGGCGGATCAGCATCGGGCGGCGGAGGCTGTTTGCGCCGCGATCGAGGTCAGGCTAAAGCCTGACCCCCAAGAGAATGTTGGGGCTGGAGAAGATGCGTCGGTGGTCAGGGCTGGAGCCCTGACCCACCTAACCGTGGATGGGGCGCCGAGGCATGACGCTCGCGTCTTTCTGTTGCACGGGGTAACGGGCAGCGGGAAGACGGAGGTGTATCTCGCGGCGCTGGACAAGGCGGTGGAGCTGGGGGAGCGGGGGATTGTGCTAGTGCCGGAGATTGCGTTGACGCCGCAGACGGTGCGGCGGTTTGCGGAGCGCTTCCCCGGGCGGGTGGCGGTGATGCACAGCGGTCTGTCGCTGGGGCAGCACTTCGATATCTGGCACGAGGTGCGCGACGGGAAGTACGACGTTGTGATTGGGCCGCGCGGTGCGCTGTTTGCGCCGATGCCGGATGTCGGCGTGGTCATTCTCGACGAAGAACATGAGTGGACTTACAAGCAGGCGGACGGCTCGCCGCGATACCACGCGCGACGGGCAGCGGAGGAGTTTTGCCGGCTGTCGGGCGCGGTGCTCGTGCTCGGCTCAGCGACGCCGGACGTGGAGTCGCACTTCGCGGCGCAGAGCGGGCGCTACACGTTGCTCGAGTTGCCGGAGCGGTTGCTGCAAGGCGACGACGGCAGCGTGCGGCCCGGGCCGTTGCCAGAGGTAACGGTCGTCGACCTGCGTGAGGAGTTGAAGTCGGGCAATCGCAGCATCTTCTCGCGGGAGCTGGCGCGGGCAGTGCGGTACGCGCTGGAGTCGCGCGAGCAAGTGATGCTATTCCTCAACCGGCGTGGGACGGCTTCGTTCGTGCAATGCCGGGACTGCGGCTACGTGCCGGAGTGCAAGTCGTGTGCGGCAGCGCTGACGTTCCACGGCCCGCAGGAGCGGCTGATCTGCCACTACTGTGGGCGTCGCTATCCGATGCCGACGACGTGCCCGCAGTGTGGTGGCCGGCGCATCCGCCAGGTCGGGTTGGGGACGGAGCGAGTGGAGGAGGAGGCGCAGGCGGAGTTCAAGGGCGCGCGCACGGTGCGCTGGGACCGCGACGTCACGCGCGGCCGCGGCTCTCACGAGGCGATTCTGGCGAAGTTCCTGGCGCACGAGGCCGACATTCTCGTCGGCACGCAGATGATCGCGAAGGGGCTCGACATACCGCTCGTCACGTTGGTTGGGGTCGTTTCGGCGGACGTCGCGCTGCACCTGCCGGACTTCCGCGCTGGCGAGAGGACGTTTCAGTTGCTCGAGCAGGTGGCCGGGCGCGCGGGACGAGGCGAACGCGGCGGCCGCGTGATCATCCAGACGTACACGCCGGACCATTACGCGATCGAGGCGGCGGCGGACCACGACTACCACTCGATGTACGAGCGGGAGATTGAGGTGCGGCGAAAGATGGGGTATCCGCCGTTCGGGCGGCTGGTGCGGATGACGTTCGCGCACACGAACGGGGACTACGCGCAGCGACAGGCGGCGGTGATGACGAACAAACTTCGCGAAGAGCAGCAGCGGCTCGGCGTGGCGAACCTGGATGTGCTGGGGCCGGCGCCGGCGTTCGTGCCGAGGCTGCGCGGGCGCTATCGCTGGAACGTGTTGCTGCGCGGGAGCGATCCGTCGGCGTTGCTGCGAGAACTCGCCCTGCCAAGAGGCTGGACGGTGGACGTCGACCCGATCTCGGTGCTATAGCGTTGGCGAAAGTACGACGCATCTCCAATTCTACTGCGCGGCGGATTGTGATTGCTGCGCAGGGGTTTCTCGATCCGCGGCCAAGTGGCAAGGTGACGCGCGCGCACTTGCGACGGGCACTGTCGCGGATCGGGATGCTGCAGATCGACTCGGTCAACGTGCTGGTGCGGTCGCACTACTTGCCGCTGTTCTCGCGACTAGGGCCATACCCGGTGTCGCTGCTGGACGACCTGGCGTACAAGCGTCGCGAGCTGTTTGAGTACTGGGGCCACGAGGCTTCGCTGATCCCGATCGAGCGCTACCCGCTGTTCCGCGAACGGATGGACAACGAGTCGCGCTGGCACATTCACAACTGGGCGAGCGAGCACCAGGCGTACGTGCAGACGGTGCTCGAAGAGGTGCGAGCGCACGGGCCGATTGTCGTCGGGCAGCTGAGCGATGCGCGGTCCGGCGAAGGCGGCTGGTGGGGCTGGGGCGAGGGCAAGCTCGCGCTCGAGTACCTGTTCGCGCGCGGATTGGTGACGACGGCGGGGCGGTCGGCGTTTGCGCGGATGTATGACGTGACAGAGCGCGTAATCCCGGCGACGCTACTGAACGAACCGACGCCATCGCCACGGGAGGCACAGGCGCAGATGCTCCTGCTGGCGGCGCGATCGGCTGGCGTGGGGAGTGTGCGCGATATCGCGGACTACTATCGGTTGCCGCAGAAGTCGTCGCTCGAGATCTTGCGCGAGTTCGTTGCGTCGGGCGCGCTTGAGTCAGTGGAGGTCGAAGGCTGGAGGGGCGAGGCGTTCCTTCACCCGGGGGCTCGCGCCCCGCGGAAGAGCGATGCGCGCGCGCTGCTATCGCCGTTCGATTCCCTGGTTTGGGAGCGCGATCGCACGGAGCGGCTCTTTGGGTTCCGCTACCGGATCGAGATCTACACGCCGCAGCCGAAGCGCGTGTTCGGGTATTACGTGCTGCCGTTCTTGCTGGGCGAGCGGTTGGTGGGCCGCGTCGACTTGAAGTCGGACCGCCAGGCGGGGCAGTTGCTGGTGCGGGCGACTCACGCGGAGGAGGGCGTGGATCACGATGAGGTGGCGCCACCGCTGGCGGAGGAGTTGCGCTCGATGGCGGGATGGCTGGGCCTGGGATCAGTGGTGGTATCGCCGGTCGGTAACCTCGCGGATGCGCTCGGGAAGCAGTTCGAGTAGGAAGTTTGTTTGGCAAAATCGATGTTTTTGGGCTTGACATCGCCGCTATATCGTACGATACACTTCGCTACATAACGCAGGAGGTGTCGAATGAGGATTCTCCCTTTGGTTCTGATTGGTGGGGCGGCTGCGGCCATAATCGCTACGCGCAAGCGGCGAGTCGCCCGGCGGAAAGAACGGCGGGCGGCCCGAAATGAGACGAAACCGGCCACAGATGGAGCGGCCAATGTTTGAGTTTGAGGGGCGACGCGGGCGGCACCGCGCATGGGGGGGCTTCTGGGGCGCCGGCATGGGCGGGCGACACCAGGGCGGCGGCGGTGGTCCGTGGGGTTTTCGACGGAGGTTCTTCGAGCCGGGGGAGGTGCGGATCGCGCTACTGTCGCTGCTCAAGGACGGGCCGAAGCATGGCTACGAGCTGATGAAGGAGCTGGAGTCGCGCTCCGGCGGGATGTACAAGGCGAGTGCGGGGACCGTGTACCCGAACCTGCAGTTGCTGGAAGACGAGGGCCTGATCCGCGCCGAGGTGCGCGATGAAGGCAAGCGCGTTTACACGATCACTGACGCCGGCCGCGCCGAGCTTGAGAAGAACAAGGACGCGGCGGAGCGCGTGTGGAGTCGGGCGTCTGCGTGGGACGACTGGAGCGACTCGATGACGCCGGCAGCGATGGAAGTGATGGGCCCGGCGATGCGCGTGATGCGCGCGTCGTTCCAGGCGGCGGCGAAAGGCGACTCGCAACGAGTCGAGGAAGTGCGCGCTGTGTTGAACCGCGCGGTGGCGGAGATCGAGAAGCTGGGCAAGACAGCGGACCAACCGTCGTGAGCGCGGTCGAAGACTGGCGCAAGCAAGTCGAATCGCACCACGCGCAGACGAAGGCGGCGATCGAGAAGGCGGGCGCCGCGCACGCCGACCTCTGGTCCGGCCTGGCGGAAGGTTTTCGCGACGACCCTCGGCGCACCGGCGATCCGGTCGTCGAGCTGATCAGCGAGTGGCTGACGCCGCAGTCGACCCTGATCGACGTCGGTGGCGGAGCTGGACGTTTCGCGCTGCCGTTGGCGCTGCGCTGTCGCGAGGTGATCGTCGTCGAGCCGTCGGAGGCGATGCAGACGGCGCTGGGCGAATCGATGCAGGGGTCGGGCATCTCGAATGTGTCCGTTGTCGGCGAGAAGTGGGAAGACGCGAAGGTGCAGCCGGCGGACGTTGTGCTGGCGGCGCACGTCGTGTACGGCGTAACGGACATCGCTGGGTTTGTGCATAAGATGGACGAGAATTCGACGAAGGCTGCGGCGGTCCTGATCGGGACGCGGGCGCCGCTTTCGCGGATGTCGGCGTTGTGGGAGGCCGCCCGACAGGAGAAGCGGATCGATTTGCCGTCGCTGCCGGAGTTGTTGCCAGTGTTGTGGGAGATGGGCATCGAGCCGGACGTGACGATGATCGATGCGCCGCGGCCGTTGCACGCGCATTCGATGGACGCGGCGCTGCAGATGGCGCGGCACTTTCTGTACATCACGGCGGGTAGCGCAGAGGACACGCGGTTGGTGGCGGCGGCGCCGGCGTTGCTGGAGGAGTCCGAAGCTGGCGTAACGACGCGGGGGTTTTCGTTCCGGCAGGCGATGGTGTGGTGGCGTAAGTAACGTTGGTGGTTGGGTGCGGCGTTGCCCCGCGCCACCCCGCTCCGTTGGCGTCCGTGCTTGGCGATTCGTTATCTGATGGCGTGGTAGAGGTGCTGCGTGGGCCGATTTGGGCCTGCGGGCCCGGCCCTTCGAGAACCTCAGGATGAACGGTTGGTACTGGGCAATCCGTTAATTCCGCTTGCGAGAGTCCGCATTGAGTGTGCGACGAGGGGGCTGCGGCGCCGGTCTCTCGAGAACTCAGGATGAACGGGTCAAGGCTGGGCCCTGACCCACGCTTGACGCGCTACGGGCGGTAGGCGTCCATCACCTTGTGGATGGCGGCGATCGATAGCACGTCGTTGGTGCCGTCTTCGATGAGGGACGCGCGGGCGTCTCGGAAGAGCTTTTCGATTAGCATTTCTTTCGCTAGGCCGTAGCCGCCGTGGAGTTGGAGGGCGTCCGACGCGACGTTGAAGGCGGTCTGGGTGCAGAAGACTTTGCTCGCCATGGAGTATTGCGTAGCGGGCGGGCTGGTCTGCGCGTTGTAGATCGTCGCCGCGCGGGAGAGCTGGCGTGCGGCCTCGACGTTGATGAACATGTTCGCGAGCTTGAGTTGCACGGCCTGATGCTGGGAGATCGTCTTCCCTCCCTGCACGCGGTTCTGGGTGTATGTGAGCGCTTCTTCGAAGGCGGCGCGGGCGACGCCGGTGAACGTGGCGCCCATGAAGGCGTTGGCGCCGGCCAGCACGGAGTTGATCACGTAGGTGTACATCGGCCCGCTGGCGAGCATGTACTCGCGCGGGATGCGCACGTTGTCGAAGAACATCTCGCCCTGGTTGAGCGCGCGCTGGCCGAGCTTGTTGAGCGGCGGGCCTTTGCTGACGCCAGGCGCCTGCAGCGGGATCAGCGCGACGCCGCCACCCTCCTGCCCCTTCTCCGGCTCGACGCCGAGGAAGCAGAGGGCGTGCGTGGCGATTGTGCCGTTGGAAACCCAGGCGGACTTCTGGCCGTTGATTACCCACTCGTCCCCATCGAGGACGGCGCGCACGCTGGCGGCGGCGGCCGGGTCTTTGAAGGTGGGCGTGCCGTGGATGAGCATGTCGGAGCCATGGCTTGGTTCGGTGATCGCCCAGCAGCCGATGTAGCGGGCGTCGCGGTCGTTGACGAAGGGCATCACGACTTCTTCCATGATGCGCTCGTTCTTGGTGACGGCGGCGAAGCTGAAGGGGAACCCGGTGACGCCGATGGCAACCGCGAAGTCGGCGGCACCCCAGCCCATCTCTTCGTTGTAGATGTGGCGGGCGAGCGGCGAGAGGCCGGCGCCGCCGAGGCGCTCCGGCATCTGCGCGGTGTGGTAGCCGAGCTGGTAGGCCTGGCGGAAGACGTCCCACAGCGGTGAGCCCTCGCCGATGACGTCGGCGGGGTCGTGCATCTTGTCCAGCTCCAGCGAGGCGGGGCGCAGGACCTCGGCGGCGAACGTGTGGATCTGCGTCTTGATCGCTTCGTCGTGCTCGGTCAGGTCCTTGTTGAGTTCGAGGTACATCGGGTCTCCTCCGCGCCTGTATCGGTGGCCCTCAGTATAATGCGGAGGCTATGCGTGCGAACCGGCTGAAAGAGATGTGGCAAGAAGATAAGGCGGCGCTCGGCGGGTGGCTGGTGCTGCCGTCTAGCGTATCGGCGGAGTACATGGCGCACACGGGCGTCGACTGGCTGTGCGTGGACATGCAGCACGGCTCGATCGACTACAGCACGGCGGTGCCGATGCTGCAGGCGATCTCGACGACGGACGTCGTGCCGATCGTGCGAGTGCCGTGGAACGACCCCGGGATCATCATGAAGTCTCTGGACGCTGGCGCTTACGGCGTGATCGTGCCGATGGTGAACTCGCGGGCGGAGGCTGAGGCTGCGGCGGCTGCTTGCCGGTACGCGCCGAGAGGCAATCGCAGCTATGGGCCAGGGCGAGCGGTGCTCTACGCCGGCCGTGACTACGCCGCGAACGCGAACGATGCAGTGCTCTGCATCTGCATGATCGAGACGCGAGAAGCGATCGAGCGCGCGGACGAGATCATCAGCACGCCGGGAGTCGACGCGATTTACGTGGGGCCGAGCGATCTGAGTGTGTCGCTGGGGCTGTTGCCGAACTACGACCAGAGCGCGCCCGAGTTTGTCGCCGCGATCGAGCGAGTGGTGGAGTTGTGCCAGAAGCACGGCGTGATCGCTGGCGTACACGCGGGGACGCCAGAGGTGGCGAAGAAGCGCGTGTCGCAGGGTTTCCGCTTCGTGCAAATGTGCGACGACGCTGGCTCGATGTCGCGGGGCGCGGCGGCGGCGGTGGCGGAGATGCGTGCGTCGGTCGGTGGGGTTGAGACGGCGGCCTAGACCAACCTCTGATCGTCAGGCTAAAGCCTGAGCCTCGGACCGTGGTGGGCTTCGGCGCTACTTCTTCTTGTTCAGGGCGCCGAGGAAGCTGTGCCAGCCGGCTTCGGCGCCGGCGGAGCGGTCAAGGTCACGCACTCGTTCGGCGATGATGTCTCGCACGCGGCCTTCTTCGCCGTTGTCCAGCCACCAACCGTGGTCGGGGCACGTGTCCAGCTCGACGGCGTGGGCGCGATAGTCGAACGTCACCATCTGCTTCTCGCAGACCGGGCACTTTAGCTCGCTGGCGTGATCGCCGTAGATGATTGTGGCGCGGCGCTCATCTTCGGTTGAGGTGACGGTGGCCTCGAGCTTGCCGAGCTCGTCCAGGTCGAGCCAGCGGCCACCGCATTTCTGGCAGAGCTCAACTTCGATGCCGCGCAGGTTCTCGGTTCCCATATCGGTGCCGTCTCGTGGACACTTCATGTTGTCCTCCTAAGGTCTATGTTAATGCGCCAGCGTGGCGGTTGGGGCGCAGCGCTCGCTTATTCGATATGCATCGAAGTTTACGGGCGGTTTGTTAAAGCTTCCGTTGTGCATTGGCGAAGGCGTTGCGCCCGTACACAGGTCTACTGCTTTTCGATGCTGACGAGCGTCACGGGGGCGGAGAGCTCGCCGCCTTTGAGGATCGAGCCGAGCTCTTCCATGCCTTCGAGTGATGCGCCGGCGAGGGTGATGCGGCCGTTTGTGATCTGCCGCTGGATGAGCGCTGCGAGCTGCAGCGAATCGCCGAGGAATACGCCGAGCGGGTAGCCAACGAGATCAGCGGTGATCTGCTGCAGGAGCACGGTGCCGTTGGCGTCGAAGTCTGCGTTGAGGATCTGGTTGCCGTTGCTGTCCGCGACGATCGCTACGTGCGTCTTCGGAATCATGTCGCCGATCAGCTCTGTCTGGACGCTGTTAAGCGAAGCGGCCGCGGGCGCCCACTCCACTTCGCCGCGGCGTCCGTCGGTGGCGACGCAGACGGGCAGGTTGCCGACTTGCTGGAACTGCGTGACGATTGCGGGATCGACGGAGAACTCGCCGCCGGAGGTGTCTTTGCACTTGATCAGCGTGCCGTCCTTGACGGGCACCTTGAAGCGGACGCCCGGTGTTGACACAAGCTCCGTGACGACGTTAATTGAGCGCGGGCCTTCGAAGTCGATGCGAATCTGGTTGTCGCTGGCGAGCGTGATCGTGCTGGTGAGGCCGGCGTCATCGAGGCGAGCTTTGAGGACGGCCTGCAGGTTGGTCATGACGTTGTCAGGGATAGGCGGCGTGACTGCGACCTGGATGACCGCGCGGCCCTTCGTCGAGACGGGAGTTGCCGTGGGGCCATCGTCGCCGCCGCAAGCCGCCAGTGACACGGCGACGAGCGCCAGCGCGAGGACGGCGAGCAGGTAGCGAAGTCTGTTTGTCATTACGGATAGGCTAACAGGCCGGACGCGGTCAATCGAGCGTGAGGGGGTCAGCCTTGACCGGAATGGGTAGTCGCTCAGCCAATGGGCTGGCCGACAACGTTGCAACTGCTGGGCAACGGCATTTCGGGAAGTTCGACCAGGGAAAGCAGTACGTCGAGAGCATCGAGCGCCGTGATGCTGCCATCGCAGTCGACGTCTTCGGGGATTTGGACCGGCGTCCCAAGGCCGAGGTCGGCCGAACATGGGCTGCTCAGCGATGCGACAAGGCTAAGCAAGGCTGCGACGTCGTTCGCCTCGATGATGCCGTTGCAATCGGCGTCTCCGACGATGGCGGCTGAGGGAGTAGCGGTTACCGTGGGTGAGGGTGTCGCTGTGTTGTGGATGATCGTCGGCGCGGGTGTTGGAGATGGCGTTGGCGTCGAGACCGGCGTAGCGGTGGCGATGGCTCCACGGTCCCGGAAGAAGATGTCGCGATGTTCGTTGCTGTCATTGGGAACGAGGTTCGCCGCATCCGACATCAACACCAAGTAGCGGCCGTCGGCGCTCAGCGTGTTCGGGAAGTCAGATCCGTAGGAGTCGTTGTCGCCGCGCTGGTTCGATGCGTTCACACTTTCGATTTCGGTTGTGTTGGTCTGGCGGTCATGAACGAAGACGTCAGCCTTGCCGGCGTTGTCCCCAGAGACCACGCCGTTGGCACGCGTATCAAAGAGGATGAAGCGACCGTCGCCACTGATCGCCTGGTCGTAGGCGCCGTCGGTACCAGTTATTTCGGCGCCGCCCGTCTTCACGCTGACGCGTTCGGTGGTTCCAAGTACGCGGTCGCGGACAAAGATGTCCTGCATCGCGTTATTGTCATCGGAGACGAGGTTGTTAGCGCGCGACTGAAACGCGACGTACCGGCCATCCGGCGTCATGCCAGGGTAGAAGCTTGCGTCATTCGCCTCGTCGCCGTTCGAGCTCACGCTGATCCGCTCGGTCGTGTGGGCCTGGCGGTCGCGGACGAACACGTCGGTTTTGCCAAGCGTGTCGCCGGCGACGAGTGGGGCGTTTGTGTCGAATGCGACGAACCGGCCATCGTCGCTAATCTCCGCGCTTTCGCTGTTATCGTTTGCGCCGGTTGCCTGCTGACCGGTGTTGCTTACGCTGACTCGCTCGGTCACTCCCGTTTGACGATCGTGGACGAACACATCCGCCAGGTCATTGCTGTCGTTTGGCGCGAGGTTAGTGGCGTACGAAACGAAGGCGACGTAGCGCCCGTTCCCGCTGATGGAAGGGTAACGGCTGTCGCCGCCGTCAGCTTCGTTGCCGGCGCTATCCACGCTTACGCGTTCCGTTTCTCCGGTCTGAAGATCGTGGACGAAGATATCTTCAAACCCCTTGGTGTCGTTCGCTACGAGGTTGGTAGCGGAACTCTCAAAGGCGACGAATCGTCCGTCGCTGCTGAAGTCGGGGTTGTAACTGCCGTTGTCCGCTTCATCGCCGGAACTGTCGAGGCTTATCCGCTCCGTCGTGCCGGCCTGGCGGTCGCGCACGAAGATGTCCGCCTGGTTGTTCAAGTCGTTGGCGACTAGATTGTTCGCTGACGAACTGAACGCAACCAAACCGCCATCAGACGTTATCGCGGGGTTCTCGCTCTCGCCGCCCAGAGCCTGTGCTTCGAGGCTGCTGAGGCTGACACGGGTGATTGGTGACTGTGCGGCCGATCCTTCGCTGGCGAATATCAGCGCACAGGCGATAAGCCCAACGCCTACCAGGAGCAGAGGGCCTAGAAGACGGCGAAGCATCATCGCACAGATTATCGCAAGGCAGGGTTGCGAGCCAGACTACGTGGCAACTTTACGTCCGCTTGAGAGCGTCGTTGAGGGAGCCGCTGCGGTAGCCGCCGAGGTCGATGGTGACGTAGAGGTAGCCCAGCGACTTCAGGTGCTCTGTCGCCTGCGCGCGGTTGGGGAGCAGGGCGTCGAGGCCGGGCTCGTCTGTCTCGATGCGGGCGAGCGGGTCTCCGGATGGGAGGACATGGTGGCGGACACGCACCTGGCGCAGGCCTAGCTTGCGGAGGTATTGCTCCGCCTGCCCGACGCGGCTCAGGTTCTCCAGCGTGACGGGCGTGCCGTAGGGGATGCGGGAGGAGAGGCAGGCCATCGCGGGCTTGTCCCACGTCGGGAGGCCGCGGGCGCGTGACAGCTCTCGTATGTCGAGCTTGGTGAGCGACGCTTCGACAAGCGGGCTGCGGACCCCGTGCTCGGAGGCGGCGCGGCGGCCTGGGCGATAGTCGCCGGTGTCGTCCAGGTTGCACCCATCGATGACGGCGTCAATGCCGCGCTCGCTCGCGATGACGGCGAGGCGCGAGTAGAGCTCGTCTTTGCAGTGGAAGCAGCGGTTGGCGTCGTTGCGGACGTAGTCGGGGTCGTCCATCTCGTTCGTGTCGATGAGCTCATGGGTGATGCCTATTTGCTGCGCGAGCGATTTCGATTCTTCGACTTCCGTCTCTGGGACGGAGGGTGAGACGCCGGTGATAGCGATGGCGCGGTCGCCGAGGACGTCGCGGGCGATGGTGGCGACGAAGGTGGAGTCGACGCCGCCGGAGAAGGCGACGATGACGGAGCGCATGCCGCGGATGATGTCTTGCAGAGCGGCGAGCTTTTCGGCGGGGGCGAGCTGCGTTTCGGTCACGCGGTCATGATAGCAGGGAGCTGGTTGCTGTTCGGGGTGTTTGCCCCGCCTCTCCTCCCCCTAATTGGGTGCCCACCCACCCGCCCTAGTTTGAGTCAAAGGGGCTGCGGCCCCTCTGGACCCCCCGAGAGCTCGAATGTTGTTTTGGAGAGACGTGTCGGAGTTGAGGGTGAACGGTGTCGGATCGCGCGAGGGTGGTTGCGGCCGCAGCGCGGAACGTATTGCTGCAGCGAATGGGTTAGGCGCGCGAGATCCCTCGCGAAGATGCGTTGGGTTACGTTGCGGGCGGTGAGCCGCTCAGTATGACAGGGCGCGCGGTGCGCTTACGCTTACGCAGTGCGGAGGGTGTGGTCGTGGTCTTTGGTTTCGGGGTGGCCGCCGTGGGCGGCGAGGGCGCCGTTGTCTATCAGCTTGATGATGACGGTGACGAGGCCTGGGTCCAGCTGGGTGCCGGAGACTCGCTGCAGTTCGGTGCGGGCCTGGCCTAGCGTCATGGCCGGACGGTACGGGCGCTGCGAGGTGAGCGCGTCGAAGGTGTCGGCAACGGAGATGATGCGCGACTCTAGCGGGATGCCTTCGCCCTGCAAGCCGTCGGGGTAGCCGCCGCCTTCGTAGCGTTCGTGGTGCCCGCGGATGATGAAGGCGAGGCCGGAGAGTACGCTCACGCGGGTGAGAATCTCTTCGCCCTTGCGCGGATGCTGCTTGATCTGGCTCCACTCATCGTCGGTCAGCTTCTCTGACTTGGTGAGGATGTACGACGGTAGACCGATCTTGCCGACGTCATGGACCTGTGCGGCGAGGACGAGCTCGCGCAAATGGGATGCGCTGAAGCCGAGCTCGCGGCCGATCGCATAGGCGTATGCGGCGACGCGGTCAACGTGACGGAACGTCTCGAGGTCGTGGTTCTCAATCTGGTCGGCGAGAGCCACGAGATTGCTTGGGCGGCCGCGGTTCATCTGGCTGAGGGCGTCTCGCATGACGATGCCATCGGCGATGGCGCGGCCGTCCTTGGCGCGCAGAACTTCCCAGCCCCAGCCGAACAAGACCGTTGTGAAAGCGGCGAGAAAGAGCACGTGGTACTCCCACCAGGAGTACTGCTGGAGGCGTCCGAAGTCGAGGGAGAGTTGGGCTTCAGCCAGGAAGCCGAGGCCAACCGCGACGGCGAGCTGGCCGGGCAATCGCGCGAACTGGTAGGACTGGTAGTAGCGCCAGGCAGCGAAGAGAAGCAGCGCGACTGTTGCGCCGGTGAGTGAGTGCTGGAACCACTCGGCTTCAGTGGGGAAGCCCTTGAGCCAGTCAGGCTGGAGGAGGCTCATGATGAAGTAGAAGGTGACCAGTCCAACGGAGCTAACGAAGACGAGCTGCGGCACTTTCAACTTGCCGGACTTCTGGAGGCCCGGGATGCCGATGACGCTAAGCGTGGCGAAGAAGCCCGCGGCGAGCGTGGCCAGGAACGGCGAGCGGCCAAGGATGGCGTAGTTGTCGTTCGCGGCATAGATCACGCCGGGGGTGGCGATGCCGTGGACCGCGAAAAGCATGGCCAGCGCGAAGAACGATAGCGCCAGGAACATGATTCGCGTCTCGCGCATGGTGCGGGCGGAGATGATGAGCAGAAGGCAGGCGAAGGCGGAGAGAAGAGACGCGACGGAGACGACCCAGAAGTGGAAGTTGGCGTTGATGAAGAAGTGGTCTTGCGCGGGCACGGCAAGGAAGAAGCCGAGTACAACAAGCGGCAGGGCCAGCAGTATGATCGCGAATCGTGTAGCCATTGTCTCTATTCAGGAGGCATGGCCTCCCGTCAGCTAGAGACGGTTACCGCTCAGTTAACGTTACCGTTCACAAACGCAATTTGGCGACGATCGGGCCGCTATGTAGACAGCGAGCGCCTGAGCGCTCGCTGTCACATTAAAGCTCGCGTTTGGCGAATTACGGCGTTATGGCGATCTTGAGCACGCCTTCCGTCTTGCTGCGGAAGAGATCGTAGGCGGCGGGCGTCTCGTCCAGCGTCATGCGGTGAGTAAAGAGGGCGGAAAGGTCGATGTTGCTGTTGGCCATCAGCTCGCACAGGTACTCCATGCGGTCCGAGCCTGACGGGCAGAGAGTGGTGACGACCTTGCGGTGCAGGAATGATGGAGACATCGTCGGCATTGAAATGGCCGGGGTGAGCCCGTAGACGCCGACCGATGAAACGACACCGCCGCGGCGAACGGCTTTCGTGGCCATTTCGAACGTGGGCTGCGTGCCGACGGCCTCGACGGCGACATCGACGCCGTGGTTGTTGGTCAGGCGCATGATCTCCTGGACGGCGTCTGTCTCCTTGCCGTTGACCGCGTGGTTGGCGCCGAACTTCTTCGACATCTCGAGACGGTCAGGCAAAGTGTCGACGCCGATGACCATACCGGCGCCGCGGGCGCGCGCACCGGCTGTCGCCATCAGGCCGACGGGCCCCTGCGCGAAGACGGCAACAGACTGGCCGAACTTCAGTTCCGCGCGCTCGATTGCGCCGAAGCCAGTGGAGAGAATGTCGGAGATGAGGATCGCGTGCTCGTCGCTGACGCCGGGCGGACAGATCGTCGCGTTCTGATCAGCGTAGGGTACTACGTAGTACTCGGCCTGGCAGCCGAAGAGAACGCTGCCGCCGCCGGAGCAGACGCCGTGGTCGACGGACATGCACTCGTGGCACTTGCCGCAACCGACGAGGCAGGAGGCGACGACACGATCGCCCTCTTTGAACTTGGTGACGCCTGCGCCGACGGCGCTGACGTGGCCGACGCCTTCGTGGCCCATCGGGAGTCCTTCGGGGCGCGTGGAGCGCGGGAAGGCGAAGTTCAGGACGGCGGTGGGGAACTCGTCGAGGAAGTGCATGTCGCTTCCGCAGACGGTGCACATACTCATCTTGACGATCATCTCGCCGGGGCCGGGCTCGGGCATTTTGATGTCGAGCATTTCCATCTTGCCCTGGTCGGTCTTGATTGCTGCTTTCATTGGGAGGACCTCCGATTGTGTGTTAGGCGGGCGACTTGCGCCCGTTATCTGAGCACATGCTTAGGAGCAGGTCAAGGTGCGGGCGAAGTAGCAAGGAGCGAGTATTCAATAGCAAGCAGCGAGGAGCGACGAGCCACAGATTGGCACAAGTGATTCACAGATGGGATCCGGCTGAGACGGCCGTCTCTGCATGCTGGCATCTGTGGTCCATCTATGAAATCTGTAGCTTGCAAGTGGTTGGCGCCGGGCAAAGAGAAAGGGGCGTAGCGCGGCGACGCTACGCCCCTTCGGGTGCGAGTCTTCTGGTTAGGCGGCTTTGCGGGTCATTCGCTTGCGGAGCTTGCCGATCTCCACCGGCATGCTCATCGGCAGCGAGTACGGGTTGCTTGGCGCGTACGGGGCCGCTGAGCGGTGGCCGCACTGCAGGCAGACGAGGTCCACGTCCCCGAGGAGCTCCTCCGGGATGAGGTCGCCGCCACAGCGGTTGCAGGCTTTGAGTTGAAGTGTCTGGTTTGTCATTTGCATTTCTCCTACTGATTTAACGAATAAACCAGCGAAACGGTTCACTTATTCGGCAGATTCCTGCGCCTTGACCGCCTCGATGTGGAAGCTGAGCTTCACCTTGTCGCTGACGGTCATGCCGCCGGCCTCCAGGACCTGGTTCCAACGGACGTCGAACGCCTCGCGGCTGATCTCGGTCTTGGCGGTGAAGGCGATGCGCTGGCCGCCCCAGGGGTCCGTGATCTGACCGTCGAACTCGCCGTCCAGGACGACGGGCTTGGTGATGCCCCTGATCGAAAGGTCGCCGTGGAGGCGGAAGTCGTTGCCGTCCAGGCGCTCGAGACGGGTGCTCTGGAAGGTGGCCTTGGGGAACCGGTCGGCGGCGAAGAAGTCCTCAGAGCGGACGTGGGCGTCTCGCTTCTCGTCGTTGGTGTCCACGCTGGCTACGTCGATGCTGACTGTTACGTTGGAGTTCTCCGGTGCGTCCTCATCGATATGGAGCACACCCTCAAAGTCGCGGAAGTGGCCTCGGACCGTGGAGATCACGAGGTGCTTGACCGTAAAGTCGATGTTGGAATGGGACTTGTCGATGTTCCAGGTGCTGGTCTTGATCTGGGTTTCGGTAGTCATTTGGGCCTCCTTGCCGTTAGGTACTTACCTGATGTAAGCTACTCTACACAAGGAAGTTACCCTTGTCAAGCACCTTACGAGAGGTAAGATTGAAGCGATGACTGAGACACACCCATCCGCCTTCTGTTCCAAGTTCCAACGTACGGTTGAGCTGATTGGCCGCCGTTGGACGGGCGCTATTCTGCGGGCGCTGTTCAGCGGGGTGACCCGCTTCAGCGACCTATGCCTGACCGTGCCCGGCCTGAGCGACCGCATGCTCGCCGAGCGGCTCAAGGAGCTGGAGCTTGAGGGCATCGTCACGCGGACGGTGATCCCTGACACGCCGGTGCGGGTGGAGTACTCGCTAACGGACAAGGGGCGGGACCTGGAAGCGGTGATCGGCGCCGTGTCGGGGTGGGCAGAGCGCTGGGAAGAGTCTGGCAGTCATCCCGTGCGAGCCGCGAGCTAGCACTTGTTTCTGTTCTCCCTGGCCGTGGGCTTCTTTGCGCTCGCGTCTCTGTTTATCGTCCTGATTACCCCTAAGAAAACTGTGTCGCCGCTACTGATCGCTGAAGGCGCTGCGGTATGCGTTGGTTGCTGGATCGTCGCGTTTGCGGCGCCGTTCGTTGCGGAGTCGGGTAGTACATCCGTTGGTTTTGGCATGACGCTCGCTGCGCTGGCAGTGTTCGTTGCCGCCGTTTCGTTTGAGGCGCGACGCTTGAACCCGGGCTGGTCGGCGTACCTCGGCGCGATTCTCTTCGCCGGCGCAATGTGGGCCGTGTCATTCGGCATCTATGCCGAGCACGCTGTTGGGTGGCAGGCCTTGCGACTAGAAGACGTAGACCAGAACTCGATCTGGCTGGGCGCGTTCTTTGCGGCCCCGACGGCGGCATTGCCCGGCATTCTCGTCGGCGTGATCGCGTCGATGATGGCGCGCCGCATGCGCGCGATGACGGCTGCTGCGGCTTAGTGGCCCACGGGCACAGGCATCGCTGACGCGGCCTCTTCTTCCTCTTCGATTGTGACGTGGCGGTTCATCGATGGGGCCGCTTCCTTATCGCTGACGAGCAGCGCCAGGCCAGCACCGACGATCGTCAGGAATGCGGCGATGATGAACGCGTCGTGGAACGATGTGATCGCGGCGGCTGAGTTTGCGCCCGGTGCAAGCGACGTGGCGTGGTGGTCGAGGCGGTTGGTTAGCACTGTCGCCAGGAACGCGATGCCGAAACTCGCGCCGAGTTGACGGCCGGCGCTGTTGATCGCGCTCGCTCTGCCCATCATTGCTGGGCTGATCGTCGCGAAGGTGGCGGTTTGCAGCGAGACGAGCATGAACGAGAAGAAGCAGCCGCGCACGAACATGATGCCGCGGATCCACCAGAGGCTGGTGCCGAGATCGACGAAAGCGAAGGCTGCTGTTGTGATCGTCACGCCGGTGAGGCCGATCATTAGCATTCGTCGCGGGCCGAGGCGCCCGTAGATGCGGCCGGCGAACTGCACCATCATCACGACGCCGATCGCCTGTGGGAACGTGGCGAGACCGGAGTCGAAAGCGCCGAGGTTCTTGGTGGCCGGCGACTGCAACATCAGCGGAAGCAAGAACAGACCGCCCATCAGTCCAGCGAACCCGATCATCTGCACGACATTGGTCGCGGCGAAAAGCTTGTTCTTGAACAGACGCATCTGGATCATCGGCTCTTTTGTGCGGAGCTCGACGATGGTGAAGGCGATAATGAGGGCGGCGCCGGCAGCTCCGAAACCGAGCACTTTAGCGCTGCCGAAACCGTTCGAGCCAGCTTCAGCGAGCGCGTACATGAGGCTCGCAAAGCCAGCCGCGGCGAGCAGCAGGCCGGGCACGTCGAGACGTCCGGGCGCTGACTGCTTTTCTTCTTTCAGAAAGAGGCCGGCGAAGATGAAGCCAAGCACGCCAACGGGGATGTTGATCAGGAATATCCAACGCCAGTCCACGTACTCCACGAGATAACCGCCGAGGACGGGGCCGCTGGCTGGCGCGACGACCATCGGGATCATCAGGATCGAGGAGGCCTTGGCCCGCTCGTGTGGGGGGAAGGCGCGGAAGAGCATGGCAGTGCCGACCGGCGTGAGCATGCCGCCGCCGACGCCCTGCAACACGCGGAAGGCGATCAGCGACTCGAGGCTCCAGGAAAGGCCGCAGCCGAGAGACGCGGCGGTGAACAAGAATAGCGCTGTCATGAAGATCCGCTTCGTGCCAAAGCGGTCGCCGAGCCAGCCGGAGATCGGAATGAAGACGGCGAGGCTGAGCAGGTAGCCGGTGACGACCCACTGCACTTGCGTCGTCGTCGCTTCGTGGATCCGGGCCAGCTCAGGGATCGCGACGTTGACGATCGTCATGTCGAGCAGGTCCATGAACAGACC